>QKHT01000283.1 GCA_003249935.1 Bacteroidota bacterium | reverse complement strand
TGCTTTTGAGTGAAAAGCCCCATTTACTCTGGTGTTTTTGTTTATATAGATATTGGAGACATCAGTTGGAACTTCCCAAAGCCACGATTTATTTCCTTTGGTTGTAAAGGTTATTTCGCCGGAGGTTACAAATGTTACTTTCTTATTGGTCGCATCCCATTCAACCTTTCCCGTATAGCCTGCTATTAAATCGGTTATTCCTTGTCCATTTAATGTTACTGTAACAAGGCAAAAAATGCATGTAGTGAGTAATAATAGAGATTTTTTCATTTAATATTAGATTAATAAACATTTAAAACAATTCGTCGGTAATCATACAATTGGGGAGTGCCCGTGTCGCGAAGTTCGAATATAACGTGCAACTGTTTCCCTTTAGCCTTTTGGGGAATGTGAAGGGTAGGTTTCGCTGAAGTTGCATTATCAAGTTGAACATCGCCATCATAATTTCCTGCTTCGCTATAAACATACCAACGATACAAAAGTGAATCGTTATCGGGGTCAATCGATGCCGAACCATCAAACCCTAATACCTCACCCGGCTTAGCATTGTAATAAATAATACCATCGCTTTTATCGCCGTCGAAAGTGGCAATCGGCTGATGATTTGCCTTTTCAAACGGTTGAACGCACCAATCCATTCGAGCCTCGAAGTCGTTTTGGTAAGCACGTCGCCATCGGTAAATAGGCGTTCCAACCCCTTCGTAATACAATCCTGTTTCAGGATCGGTCCACCTGTCGCTGGCTTGCGGAAACATATAATAGGGCTTAAACTCATTCTCTGATTCAAAAAGATCGGGTTCGGCCCATTTCAATTGATTGGCATAAATATTTTCAGCCAACACCGTGTCGAAGCGACCACCCCAGCCACCCCAGTTAATGTGTTCCGGATCGTAAAGCCCATGGTTCACAAAACCAATAAAATTGCCTGAACCACCACCTTCGAGCGTACTGAAAGTGTTTGGGTCTTTCCATCTCATTCTGGTTGGGTAAATTGCACCCAGCGCCCCATGATTGGTTTGAATATGCCGGTGTGCCCAATCGTGTTGCCCTTGTCCGGCATACATTGTCGAATCCCACGTTACCGGACCCTGCTCATTCATAAAATTGTATACCTGCTGTGCACTGCGTTTATAATGCAATTTTGGAAAATTATGGGCAATCCAGGCTCCTGCATTGTCCTGACCTGCGTTATCGCAAACCCGTACATTCGTTAGTAACTTGTCGAGTTCATGCTTCGGCATGGTTTCCTGTAAATCGATAATGGCCTGAGCGAGGCAATTTGAGCCGGCATTAACCACAATATAAAGTGGTCTGCTCTCTTTTTTTATGATCGCTTTTGCTATAATTCGCGAACCGGATGTGGACCTACCGGCACCAATCGCACGCGTACCAAATCCTTCGGGGCCAGCACCTGTAATACTTGTTAAATAGTCTGCTGTTGGCCATCCGCCCTCATGCTTCATTAAATTATTCCGAACCTCGGCATATGCCTTTATATATTTATGGATCTCTTCGGGATGAACCCCATTTCGAAGGGGGTTTGTATCATTTTTACCATAATATTGATGACATGATGAAACGGCAATAAGCCCCTCAAGGTCTATTTTGTTGGCATATGATAATAACCGAACCATCGTTTGCGAGTCGTCGGCTTCGTTAAGCATATCTGTGAGTACAATGACTCGCGATTTGCCGGTTTCAACACATTTAAATGAAGCATGATTGCCGCAGGAGAAAACCAACAGCCCTATCAACGAAAAAAGTATGGTATTGATGCGCATTATTTTGTGTTGCTTTTTTATAAACAGAAATTTTTTATGTGATTAATTTATTGATAATGATCTGGTTATTCTGTTGTTGCTTTGCACCACTTCTACCAGATAAAAGCCTTTATTAAGGTTGTGTGTATTAATTACGTTAAACTTGTTCTCCAATATTTTGTAATGAACCGTCTTCCCGGTTATATCGTATATTTTTAAACATCCGGGTTCAACCGAATTAAAATCTACATGTAACGAACCCCCGTTAAGGTTAAAATATACTGTTGCATCTTTTAGCACATTTTTTACAGAAGTTGCCGGCAAAACGGCCAATTTGGCTCTGCGCAATAGTTCGTTATGTATGGCGGGCGACTGAGCCTTGAATTTGTTTTCGTTGTTTTGTTCGATGGTGGCGTTGTTTGTGCCATTGGAGGCGATGTCACTTAATTTTACACCCCATTTTTCTAATAATACCCAATAAGTGGCTGCATCGGAATGATCTACGCCATTATAAACATATTTTCCGGTGGCAAATAGTTTGCCTACCTGGCTTACATAATATTGGTTGTAATAGTCGCTTCCTTTAGGTTGGCCGCTTACAATGCCATGCTGCCCAATAGCACCACACTCATAATAAACAATTTTGCCATTTAAGGCGCAATCTTTCATGTAGCTGCAGGCCGTGCCATCTTCGTTGCAATTGGCTACTTTTTCGGGATTGGATGGTGTACCCTGATGCAATGGCGAATTGGTCCAATGTGCAATGAACCGTATCCGCTTGAGTAATTCTGATTGGTTTGCGACTAAACAATGTTTTACAAATATAGCCGGTTCGGTAAGCGAACCCCAGCATAATACATTAATGGTATCGGTTGTGGCCTGTGCAGCGGTAAGCAGCGATTGTACCGTATTGTATTTTGTAAGATCGGTATAGTTTGCACTATTGCTGAATTTTTCGCCCGAAACTTTAATACACGATTGCTGGAAAATTACGGTGTCGGGATATCCGCCAATGTTTAGTTGTAATGCAGGCAAGTCTTTGCTGAATGCGAGGCCAAAATATCCTGCGGCCCATTTTGCCTGATCGCCGCTTGTTTTGTGCTCGCTGCGATGCGTACTTGTAATTACGATACCTAAGGTGTTAAATTCATTGCACATGAGTAAATAACCCGCCATCGCCGAAATGTCGTCCGGGTCGTTTACCGTACCTTCGCTATTGGTACCCGGAATGGTTTTGTCCGACATGTCAGAATAAATCCACACTTTGGGTTTATTCTGCGAAAAGGATGCTGTGCATATGCAAGCGATTAAAAGCAATAGAAAGAGATATTTCATTGTATTGTATTAGCAAAATATTATAATTTAAAGATAGTATATTTAGTATTCAAGGATTTTATTTTGAACCATTTAGTTCCAAAAAAAACAATTTTGATAGTAATATGAACAAAAAAGACTGCACCCATAAGGGTGCAGTCTAATTTACTAACTAACCAATCATTACACTTACTTATTACAATTTTACAACCTTAGTTGTTGCCACTGTATTGTCGTGCATTTTTATTTTAACCATGTAAATGCCATTGGCCAAATTACGGATGTCGATGGTGGTTGCATTACCCGTTGGTACTACTTGTTTAAAGAGTTTACCATCGATGTTGTAAATACCAATCGACGATGCTTTGCTTTCCAATGTTACTGTGAGGCGATCGCTAACCGGGTTCGGGAATACCGAAATGCCCACCGATTTGGTTGTTGCAATTTTATCAAATACAACTTCGCCCATAAAACCAAGATAATACGATGTGGTTACTGTGCCATCTTCCGATGTTACAATTAACTTATCGTCGTGTGCAAGGTAACCCATCGTACGTTCCTGATTGGCTTTATTCACAACCTTCATTTTTGCTCCAGGTGAAGCAATCAGATTGTTTAAGAAATAACCAACTGTGGTAGAAGGAATGTAGTTGATGTTTTTAGCTGATTCGTTTACAGTGTAAATATCTGAAACCACAACGGCCGCCTTTGGATCTTTTTTCAATTCAACAGCATACATTATCGTATCAATACCATTTTGGGCTACAACTTCAAAAACAACTTTTCCCGATACAAGTACATCGCTCATTTCGTGTGCTTTAATCTTGTTTGTGTCGGTGTTGTATTTCATGGTTGGTAATACCATATTGTCTGCATCAACAACGGTCATTGTGGCCGATGATGGTACTGTCACTGCATTTAACAATTGTTTCATGGTTGTGCCAACCGGTACATTGGCCACTTTACCCCATTTGCCTGTTTGCGGATAGGTTACAGTATAAGCTGCCGAAGTAATTTTGGCATTACTTTCAAGACCACCACCTACTGAAATGGTGTAACCCACTTTGTTCACTTTGTCTCCGGATGTTACAATCAGTTTTGTACCATTCTTCAATACAGTAGCCTTGTCGGTTATTTCGGTTGAACCATCGAAAAACTGTAACATTTGAGTTGAATCGGGTACAATGATATTGCTGATGAAATCTTTTATGGTAGAACCGCTCATTACACCCAATACAGTTTCATTGTCCGATAAACCTGTTGAGATGAGGTAACGACTACTTAATATATATGGAATATAAGCGGTACTTGTAATGGTAAAGTTTTTAAAGTGTGCTTTTACTGTGTTTTTGTCCGATAACGACCATTCACACTTACTTACAGGCGACCCAAATGCTTCACCCGGATTCGGATTTCCTGTGTTCACCCATGATTTGCGTGATAAAAGGAAGTTTGTACCTTTTACAATTTTTACTGTGTCTTTGCCCGAAATGAGTAAATAGGGCGAAGTGGTTGCTGAACTACCATAACGATTCACAAAATCAACAATCTGGAAGTCTTTTTCGTCTCTGTATAATTTAATACCGTCTTTTACAGAGTCGTTTACAATTTTTGCGATACCAAGCGCAATATTAAAGTTTTTAAATTCCCATCCAAGATTTGTTCCGAAAAGTGTGCGTCCTTTTCCCCATTGGTCGGCAAATTGTTGCGATGAATTAAGTGCACCCCAATGGTGATACATATCGATTTTGGCAATTTGATCGGCTGTTCCGCCATCAACTTTCGGGAATGCGCCTACACCGCATAACCACCAATAACCAAATTCGCCTAATGTAGTGGTTTTTTGCGCTAAGTCTTCGGACGATTTCGAAACGGCCGGATTAGACTGATCATAATCGAAGCGGTAACCAAAACGTAACACATTTTTGTTGCGACCCCACCAATCCAAAACCGGATCGGCATTTGGAGTAGCCGGATTGATTGTTTTAAGTATGTCGGTAAGTGATTTATGTGCAGTACTTCCAACAAACATAATATAGTCGGTAAGGTCAATCGAAGAGTTCGACGGATTGATAATCTGAATGTTAAAATTCGAATTCCAGCCAGCCTCACCTAAATCTGTAAAGAATGGTTCGCCCTTAATGGTTGGTTGTTCACGTTTAACTTCAAAATGAAGTTTGTATGTCCAAACCGAATCGGCCTCTGTGGTTACTTTAATTGTTGCGGTACGGTCGGCTGCGCTGCCAAAGATGTTTTTTGGTTTCATTACCACAACTTTAGAGCGGCTATCTACCGGAACACCAATTACAGCTGGTGCTGTTTTTGTATCCATTGGAAGATTTACAAAGTACTCAAGCGTTGTACCACTGAATCCTTCCAATGTATCTGTATTTTCGTAATTTTTGTTGATAAACAGACCTGAACCGGGAAGAATAATATTTTTAAGCATTGGGTTGTAATTCGCAATGTAATCGTCGACCTTTAAGAAATACGATTTTTTCGCGCCGGTTGTTGGAACAATATTAAGCAAATCGCCGTTTTTAAGATCCGGACGGGTTATGTCATCTACAAAGGTAATGTTCGATGTCGTACCCGGAGCTTTAACAATATAGGCCAATAATGTATCAACTCGAGTGCCAAATGGAATATTGGATATTGTATCAATTACACTGTTTGTGTAAGTAACATTATATAAAGATGTCCAGTTGCCGGCTTTGTTTTTGAATCTCAGCGACGAAACACCGCCAAAATTATCAGCTTTAGGCAATACACTTATCTTATATTCTTTTGTAGTTAGCGCGTTGGATATGTAATACAATTTAAAGTTATCGTCGTTTTTACAGAAAAAGTCAACCGAGTCGTTACCCCATGTGTACATATAGGTTTGGTTCGGACCAAAATTAAAATAGTATGCAAACGAGTCGCGACGCGTACCATAAGGCACGGTGATTTTTTGTGCCACATCGTCTATCACAATAGCCGGCGATTTGGCTGAAAAAGAATATGGCATGTCCTTGTGTATACCAACAGTTGTAAACAATGGGTTGCCAATATCGGTAAGTGCTTTTTTTGGTACAGGAAACCATTCGGAGTCAATAATATCGGTACCACGAGATTGTGTCCAGTTACCCATATTTCCTTCCTTTACGGCCAATTTACGTACGTAAACATTGGTTGAAATTGGGCCAACATTACCGGCAATAGGACTTTGGAATGAATCGGGCTGTGGCGTTTCGGTAGTTACATTGTCGCCAAATACGTCAATCAATACACTGTCTGTTGCTTTAATACGGCAATAGAGGGCAATACCATTACTGGTACCAACCAATCCACCCGGATTGTAATCCCATGCAGCAGGTATGATGTCTCTTGCCTTACTTAATATCGATGGAATACAATAGCCTTTAGGATAAATCAGTTTTCCGTCGGCTGTTTTATTACCATTATTTGCAGGGTAGGCAATTAAATACACTTCACCGGGTTTCAATGTGCCCTTCATCGAGTATTTCTGATTGTTGGAATAGGGCACCACCGATGGAAATGCACCATTGTTGTAACGCCCGGTCATGAAAAAGCGACTCATGTCTAATGTGCTGTCACCTACATTGGTGAGCTCAATATAGCTCCATTCGGTCCAACTGGAGCCACCATGTGTGTTCACTTCACTGATGATTAGTTTTTTGTAGGGAATTGAATCGTTAACGGCGCTTGCTACCTGATAGCTCGCTCCAAATAACAAAACCGATCCCAGGATTCTGAGTAGTGATTTGGTTTTCATAAAATTGATAAATTAATTAATAATAACTTGAGATTTTAAACGATTAAACATTTTTTGATCTCCGTTGTAATTGCATTGTATGCGATTTAACGAGTCTAAAATAGTGTAATTCGCAAGATTCGGCTGTAAAAAAGCGAATAATAAATGTAAAAACCACACTAAAAACATTTTTAAATGATTTTATGCTTTAAAACCTTGTCTGTCCCAAGCATCAGTCTTTACTAATTTCTCAATCATAAAATCAATTCATTGGTTCGAACCATCAATTTTGTCGATAAATTTTTTACATTTGCAACAGAGTGAGCAAATTGAAAAACTGATACGTATAATGCACGATATAGTAGTTATAAAACAGATACTACAGGATATTAAGGAGCGAATGATTCTGTCTGAGATATCAGAATGGACCAATAGCACCTACTCCGAAATATCGGAGGCTGTATTTGCAAAAACCGGTGTACTTCTTAGTAGAAATACGCTTAAAAATATGGTCGCCAAAGTGCTCGAAAACGAATTGTCATTTACCCCTCAGAATTCTACCCGTCAGGCTTTGGTTCACTTTTTAGATTATGCCGACTGGAACGATTATAAGCAAAAAAATATCCAATTATTTACTGAACCGGTTCATGAAGCAACAGACGATTTACCGGTTTCATCCAAAAACTATAGTGGGGCTGTTATTATCATACTTGTCATCTCAGCCCTTATTGCGGTCTTTTTTGTAATTGCCAATAAACCTAAGCTTAATCGTGATGCCGGTTATAGTTTTTCACTGAACGATTCTGTAGGGTATGCGCCCCATACTTTTACTATCAATTACGATTTTTCGCAGATTAAAGATAGCGTTTTTGTCGATTTTGATGTTTATAGTGCCGCCGGACGTTACGAATACAAACAAATTTCGAATGATAAGGGGTTGTTGAATTTTTGTTATTACAATCCCGGAAAATATACCATTACAGTATATATTGCCCATAAACCGGTAAAAACCTTTAATGTCCTTATTCTTTCGAACGGCTGGGTGGCTAAGGTGTATAATGCCGAAGACGAAAAAGTTGAAAAGCCCGACGCTTTAGTGCCTTTCAGAGCTATGTGGCCACGGTACATCCGGTTCGATAATATTATAAATCAGGGCTTTATTAACGAAAGCGAGATGGAGGTTAAGGAAGATTTTGTAAAAACACTATCCAATATACGCAAGAATTATAAAACCGAATTTTCCGTTTTTCAGGAATTTGAAATTGATGGCGATAATATCGATTTTATGGTTAATTTTTTTAATAAAAAATTTGGCATCGAAAATTATTGCTATTCTGCTGGTTTTGAGTTAATTGGTACTGAACGCAATCTCACTTTCGACATTATGCAACCGGGATGTAAGATTTATGCCCGATACTGGCTTTCGGACCAGTATAAAGATGGCTTTAGTAACAACCTTACAAATTTTGAACACTCCTTTTTATTACCCCGAACCGTGAAAATGGAAATTCGTAACAAGGCACTTAAGTTATATTTAGATGATAAATCCTTTTTTAATTGTAAATACAATGCCTCCGTGGGTAAAATTATTGGTATTGTGCTTACATTTAAAGGCTCGGCAACCGTAAATTGGATCGAATTAAAGGATGCAAAGAGCGGAAAATATTTCCGCGACGACTTCCATTAAGTGCCTTGCGTTAAATCACAAATAATTACAATTTCAATTATTAATACTAAAATTATTTTTACATCATTACAATAAAGGTTATATTGTAGTGTATCAGTATTTTATTTTTTTGTTTTAAAATCAGCCGATCGTTAGATTTGAGATGTTCCTCAAAACTTAACAGACACAGATAGTATGATTTATAAAATCCGTGTTTATATGTAAACTTCATTAAATCAAGTGGTTGCAAAAGTTTAACGAACTATTGAAAATATTATACTGGTTTAATTTTTTAGATCATTACAAATATGAATAATTTAAACTATGGTGTAATAGGCAATTGCCGGAGTGCTGCACTTATTTCTGAAACCGGTAGTATTGAATGGTGTTGTTTACCCGATTTCGACTCGCCATCGGTTTTTGCCCGATTGCTCGATAAAAACAAGGGTGGCTACTTTGGTATCAGGGTCGATGATTCCTATTCAATCTCTCAAAGGTACTTCCATGGCACCAATATATTGTGTACCCGGTTCGAAGCTGTAGAGGGCATTTTCGAGATGATTGATTTTATGCCAAGATATAAAACCAATAACGATCGGTTTTATGCTCCGGCCGAAATATATCGCTATATACACTATATTTCCGGTGCTCCTTCGTTAGCAGTTGAATATTTTCCGGCACTAAATTATGCCCGTGAAACCGTGACTCACGAAGCGGAAGGAACGCACATTCACATACGCACCTCATCGGTTCAAAATTCCAACGATTGCATTTACTTGTATTCAAGTCTGGATATTCACGATATTTTACTCTCAAACAAAGTGGTTATTCGATCAAATCAGTTTATGCTGTTGTCCTATAATCAAAAGCTCATTAACATCGACATTAGCCGTGTACGGCTCGAATATCAGCGAACCAAGGTATACTGGCTCAATTGGGTTAATTATTCGAAAAAATTCGATCGCTACAACGAAGAGATTAATCGTAGCTTACTGGTTCTTAAAATTATGTCGTTTCAGGGGTCGGGGGCTGTGCTTGCCGCCCTCACAACCAGTTTACCCGAAACGATTGGCGAAGTGCGTAATTGGGATTACCGGTTCTGCTGGTTACGCGATGCGTCCATGTCTATCGATACTTTGTTGAAAATGGGCCATTTTTCGGCCGCGCAAGGTTTTCTTACCTATATCAAAGGTATTTTAAAGTCAAAACACGATACCTTTCAGATTATGTATGGCATTAGGGGCGAACGACAATTAACCGAAGAATCGTTGGATCATTTGGCCGGTTATGAAAATTCGAGCCCTGTACGCATTGGTAATGCCGCGTATCACCAACGGCAAAATGATGTGTTTGGTTATCTGCTCAATGTAATTTACAAATATTATAAGTATTTTCCGGGTACGCTCGACGAGATTGAGGATATGTGGGAAATTGTGGGCAATATCGTGTATACCGTTTCGCAAAACTGGCAGGAACCTGATAAGGGCATTTGGGAAATACGTAACGACGGCAAACATTTTGTATTCTCCAAGGTAATGTGTTGGGTGGCCATAGACCGTGCCACAAAAATTGCCACTTTGCTTAACAAAGCGCGGCATGCTACCAAATGGCGCGTAATAGCCAATCAAATAAAGGAAGACGTTTTTGCCAACGGTTGGAATAGCGAGCTAAACTCCTTTACCCAAACTTATTGTAATACCGATGTCGATGCTTCGCTGTTACTTTTGGCCGAATATGGTTTTATTTCGGCCAGCGACCCACGGTATGTAGGTACTGTTATTGCCGTAAAACAACAACTGTTTTATAAGGGGTTAATGTACCGGTACATCAATGCCGACGATTTTGGATTGCCTTCATCGTCGTTTACAATTTGTACGTTTTGGCTTATTCAGGCCATGCACCGTATCGGACTTAAAGATGAGGCTCAGTCTATTTTCGACAATCTGCTTTCGTATAGCAATCATGTGGGGCTGTTTAGCGAAGATATCGATTTCGACTCCAAACGTTTGCTTGGTAATTTCCCTCAGGCGTATTCGCATCTTGCCCTTATTAATACGGCTACCATGTTTTCGCCCGAAAAATTCCAATCGAGGTTCATAAAACCGTAAAATGGTTTGATAAACATAAAAAGGCCGTTGAAGTTTAGTTTTACGGCCTTTTTGCATTTTTATCATTGATGGCTGAACCGAATTACACCTGCTTAATACGGATTTTTGCAAACGTTTCAGGATAGTTTTCGTTTATAAAGTCGATGAGTTGTTCGCGAACGGCTGTGCGCAAATCCCAGTTTTTCGAAGCATCGGCACTACTCACTAATATACGCACTTCTTTATAATTTTCGGTGGTTTTAGTCACTTGCACATTCCACATTCGCTTATCCCAATCGGGGTTGTCTTGTATCATTGCTGGCAAGGCCCGGCGCAATGCCTCAACCGGAAAAGAATAATCTACGGTAATAAAAATAGTGCCAATGATATCGGCACTGGAGCGTGTCCAGTTCTGAAATGGTTTTTCCAGAAAATAGTTTACCGGGAGAACCAACCGGCGTTCGTCCCAAATTTTAACAACTACATAGGTTAGCGTAATCTCCTCAATGCGACCCCATTCGCCCTCTACAATTACTACATCATCCAGTCTTATCGGTTGTGTTATGGCCAATTGAATGCCGGCTAAAATCATTCCAATGCTTTTTTGAGCCGCAAAACCAACAATTATACCAAATATTCCTGCTGAAGTTAACAGGCTCAACCCTATATTGCGGGCCTGCTCAAACGTCATAAGTGCCACCGAAAATGCAATGGTTACGATAATAGAGTTAAGAATATTGCGAAAAACTTTTATTTGGGTGAGCCGCGTACGGGCATTCAGGTTGTCGGAAGCGGTAATATCAAGCTTACTTTGCATATAATAAGCTGCGGCTTTTATACCTTGAATTGTAATCCATGCTACCGAAAAAATAAGTAATATGGCGTTGAAATGAACCAAGTAGGGGTAAATTGTAAAGTCGCTTAAAAAAATGTGTGTGTAAATTTTTAGCATGATCCAGTATATGAACCATAATGAGGGGATACGAAATAGGTTCAACATAAAATCGTCGCGCTTGCTCGGGGTAATTTGTACTTTACGCTTTAAATAATTAAACAAAAACCGGTACAAAATAAATACAATGATCAGTGAAATGGCGAATAATGCGAGGTTTGTGAAATCTTTGAAATTGTTGTTATCTAAATGTGAAATCATCAGTGAAAAAATATATTTGACCGAAAGTTATCAAAAAATAGGCTATTTTTGTAGTAATACGAGGTAATTATTCCTCGAAATGCTATTTTATATGGGTTTTATATACCAATTTCAGTCTTTTTTATCAACTTGGTCTGTTATTGATTGTAATTTCTCTTTTAACCTATGCAACTATATTTTAAAAATGCACAGTTATGATTACGAATATGAATTTCGAACGATTGGTCATTGCGGCTTATCGTTTACCTTTTAAATTTACAAAAACAGAATCGGGATTTAAGGCCGAACAAAATTCAGGCGGTCTGGTTTCGGCCATATTAGCACTTTCCGAAAATTTTAAGAAAAGTAGTCGTGTCGAAACCGAAAAAATTGTATGGGCTGGCATAGGCGACGGTTTGCCCGAAAATATTCCGGATCAAAGTCTCGAAAATGAAAGTTTCGATATTAAACCGGTGTTTTTGCCCGACGAATTAAACGACCTGTTTTATGGCGGCTTTAGCAACGATTTAATCTGGCCTTTGTTCCATTATTTTACGTCGTATTGCGTGTACAATCCCGAATATTACGATGCTTATTATAAAGCCAATGAAAGGTTTTGCGACGAATTGGTAAAGACTATCCGACCGGGCGATTTTGTTTGGATCCACGATTACCAACTGATGCTGTTGCCCGAAATGATTCGCAAAAGAGTACCGGATGTAAATATCGGGTTCTTTTTACATATTCCGTTTCCTTCATTCGAAATTTTTAGATTGTTGCCCCGTACCTGGCGCGAATCGATCATTAAAGGGATTCTTGGCGCCGATTTGGCCGGATTTCATACGCACGATTATACCCAAAACTTTATCAAGTGTGTTAAACGAACCACTGGTTTCGAATGCCATCAAAATATTATTTATACACCAAATAAATTGGTTAAGGCCGATGCGTTTCCAATTGGCATCGACTTTAATAAGTTTAATTCTGCATGTCATTCCGAAGGGGTTTTAAACGAAAAAATAGAGCTGCAAGCGACAATCTCTGACCAAAAACTCATCTTTTCGGTCGATCGCCTCGATTATTCCAAAGGTATTCAGCTTCGGCTTAAAGGTCTCGAAACCTTTCTTGAGAAATACCCAGAGTGGCATCAAAAGGTGGTGTTTAATATGGTAATCGTTCCTTCGCGCGATAGTATAGAAAAATACAAGGATATGAAACGCGAAATAGAAGGAATGGTTGGTCGTATCAATGGTATGTACAGCTCATTGGCCTGGCAACCCATTGTATATCAATACCGATCGCTTTCTTTCGAAATGCTTATTGCTATGTATAATTTAAGCGATGTTTGCCTTATTACGCCATTACGCGATGGAATGAACCTGGTGGCCAAGGAGTTTGTGGCTTGTCAGACAAACGATATCGGCGTGCTGGTGCTGAGCGAAATGGCTGGTGCAGCAGCCGAATTGAATGAGTGTTTGCTCATAAATCCGGTCGATAACAACGAAATTGCCGATTCGCTAAATCTTGCACTTATGATGCCCGATGCCGAAAAACTGCAACGCATTACCCGCATGCAGTATCGTATTTCGCATTACGATGTGTTTACCTGGGCAACCGACTTTTTGAACGAAACGTTCGATATTAAAAAACAACAAAAAATGATGAATGTAAAATTTGTAAATGCACCGATTCTCAGCAATATTACATCGCAATACAACAAAGCTGCTTCGCGCATTATTTTTCTCGACTACGATGGCACGCTGGTGCCATTCCAAAAATTTCCGGAATTGGCTGTAATCGACGACGATACGCGCGATGTAGTAAAACGGCTTACACGCGACAAAAAAAATAAAGTGGTAATTATAAGTGGTCGTAACAAAGACTTTTTGGAAAAACAATTTGACGGTGTTGCCGTGACATTGGTGGCCGAACATGGTTATTTTATAAAAGAAATTGGCGAAGCGTGGCAGGAGTCGTTCCAAGCCGATGCAAACTGGAAAGAAGCGGTTCTGCCCATATTCGACGAATACGTGAGCCGCTGTAACGGTACTTTTATTGAGCAAAAAACCGGCAGCATCGCCTGGCATTATCGCAATGCCGATTCGGATTTTGCTTTGTTGCGCCTGCACGAGTTGCGCGACGATTTGGCCGAAATTATTCGGCATAAAACCGACTTCGAAATTCTCGAAGGACACAAAGTTCTCGAAGTAAAAAGTGGAAAATATGATAAAGGCGAAGCGGTGACTCAACTCCTAAAGCTTGGTAACTACGATTTTGTGTTTGCTGCGGGCGACGATAAAACCGATGAATTTATGTTCAAAGCCATACCGGAGGGTGGCTATTCTATTCGTGTGGGCCTTAGCCCTTCAATTGCCCGATACAATGTGGCCGATATTCCCGCATTTATGCATTTGATTAAATCGCTGGTATAACCGGTTCAATCCAAAAAATGATAAAACCCTGTTGGCCATAGCCGGCAGGGTTTTTATTTTGGCTGAACCGGCCTATGGCTGTGCTCAATATTGTTGCATTGTTTAAATAATTGAACCGTTTGGCTCAGGTTCATTTATAAATCGGCAATGTAGTTGCTCAAGCTATCTTCGCGCGATAATTTCATTTTTTTTCGGATTCGGTATCGGGATATATGCACGCTATTGTGCGAAATGTTGAGAAGGTGCGCCATCTCTTTGCTGTCGAAATTGAGCTTGATTAATGCGCAGTGTTTTTGTTCGGTGGGGGTTAAATCGGGATGTTTTTCGCGCAGGTTTTCGTAAAATTTTGAGTTAACCTCCATAAACCGCATATTGAACTCATCCCAAAGGTTTTTACTGTTTTTGTTTATTTTGTTTCTCATGGTTTTATGCGAAACAGGGGCTTCACTTTTAAGCATTTCCATCATTTCATTTATGGCCTGATCCTTATCAATGAGCTGAAGGGCATAGGATGTAAGTTCTTTGCTTTTAACCTCCATGATGGCATCGTTTTTTTCCTTTTGCAGTTGTAATTGTAGTTGTGCTGCCTGCTTGTCGTAATTAAGTTGTTTTACTTTCTGTTGCATGCGAATAGTAAAACCTATTAAAAAAAGGACGATAATAATAGATGTTGTTATAATTTTTAATCGAATTGCTATTTGATTTTTATGTTCGATCAGTGCGGTAGTGTCTTAATGTATTCATCCTTTGTACGAATCGTTTCAATATACTTATTTTTAATTTCGAATAATTCGTTATTGCTTCCGCTTTTAGCATTAAATAGTGCATCTGAAATTGTTTTTGATTGCAGAAGATACGCATAGGCATTGGGATAATTTTTTTGTTTTTCGTAAAGTTGCGAAAGCCTTAACAATATTTCGGGCTTTATGTCGGTACTGGTATTTACCGAATCGATGGCTTCGAGCGATTTTTTGTAATAATATATAGCCTTTTCTGTATTGTTTTTTATTGCAAACAATTCACCTGCAAATGAATAAAAAACGGCAAGATGTTGTTTGTCTTTGGTTTGGTACTGAGGTTCGAGTTTGTTGAAAATAGCTTCGGCTTCGGCAATACGCCCCTGATTCAAGTAAATGTAACCTTTTTCTGTCATTAGGTAAAGCCGCCCAAACAAAGTTTTGTCGTATTCTTTTGCAAAAATGTTACAAGAGTCGATATACGCCAATGCCAAATCGTACTTTCCTGCTTTTCGGTAAAGTGTCGCGGTGTTAAAATAACCCGTTGTAACCAATGCAAAATATATTGCACTATCGCGGTTCAGTTGTTTCGAAAGTTGTAAGGCAGTTAAGGTGTACTTTAAGGCTTGATCAGTTTTGTTATAAATTTCGTAAAGTTCCCCGAGTCCGCGATTTATTTTTATATAATTCAGTGGTTTCTGAGAATTTCTGCACAAAAGTAATGATTCCCACAGGTGGTCGAATGAATCACTGTAACGTCCTGTGTTTTTTTCTACTACAGATAAGCTAATTAGTGCCCAAAGTTGTTTTGTCGTGTCCTGTATATTTTGGTAGTAGCTATAGGCTCTTTTGAATTTTGCGATGCTTAGATCCGGATTGATAATTGAATTCTCGTTAGCCGATTTTAATAATTTAAAATAGTAATCTGTCGAGTCAATCTTCGAATTGGTCTGTTGCGCTACAAAATTGATATTCGAGATAGTAAGTATCGCAAGAATTAAATGGTATTTTAAGTGCTTGTAAATGAGCATGGAGTATTATTATATTTGAGTGCTAAAATATACAATTAAATGAAATAATTGCTCATTAATGAAGAAAAAGAATGCCATTTGCCGCATTTTAATGGTATAATCAACGTCTATTTGTTTTTTCGAATCCCAAATATTATTCGTTACTTCGTACTGTTTGCTATTCTATATCGCACTTCTTTCTTTTGTCCTTATTTTTGCTACTTTTGCGCCGTGTTTTTTGGGACTATTTATGAGAATTATTTCACTATTAATTTTGCTGTGTGTATTTACAGCCGGGGTTACCACCGATTCTGTTCGATCAAAACAAATACGGTATACCCGCGTGCGCGAAGCGTATGCCGACAAAGGTAAAACGGTAGAAAAGTCGCTGAATACCGCTGGTTTGCTTCGCGATAGTCTTAATATTTATCTGCGTGCGTTCAAAACCGAAAAAAAAGTGGAAGTTTGGGGTAAAAACATCTCCGACTCTGCTTATAAGCTGGTTCGCACTTTGCCCATTTGCGAAATATCGGGCGAAATCGGGCCTAAACGTCGCAGTCGCGATTTGCAGGTGCCCGAAGGTTTTTACCATATTTCGGAACTGAACCCGTTTAGTAAATACTACCTTTCCTTAAAAATTAACTACCCTAATGCTTCGGATAGCATTAAAGGTGTGCGGGGAAAGCTTGGCAATCTGATATACATGCACGGCGGTTGCGAATCGTCGGGCTGTATTGCTGTAACCAACGATTATATCAAGGAGTTGTACATCTATTGTGTGGAGGCATACAACAGCGGCCAACACGAAATCAGCATGACAATTTATCCGTCGCGCCTTACCGACACCGAATACAAACGGCTCACCACCCGCTATCAGAAGTATAAAGACGAAATGGGCCTTTGGGCGAGTCTTAAAGAGAGTTACGATTTTTTCGAGCAGCACCATTTCCCTCCGATGGTACGGTTCATGCCCGATGGTTCGCACCGGATTAATTAATTATGTTGGGGGGTGTAACCTTTGGTTGAACCATTTACGCACCTTTTGCATTGTCGCCTTTTGGTTTGCCGGAGCTTGCCGTTTACAGGTATTGTGCTCGGCACTGTTTTCCGGAGCTCCCCAACGAATTTCGGGGCCATCGTTGGGGTTATATCCCATTTCAAGTGCTTCTTTTCTTTGCAATAGTTCGGCCATCGTTAATTTTTGGGTTGAACCGTCGGTACGGATGTAACTAATGGAAAGTTCGTTGGCCTTTTCGTTGAGGATGTTTTGCAACTTTTTCATTATCTCATCCGGGGTACTGCCGCTTGTGCCCTTATAATCTTTGGGCGAACCTGCTACTTTTCCCGGAAAATCCATAACGGCATCCATCGCAATAAGCAGCCTCAGGTCGCGGTTGGGGGTCGAAAAATCTTCCCACTGGCCGCCAGCCTGAAAGATACCATTGGCACTGCCAGGCATGGGTACAATGGTGCCGGGGTGTGCTTTCAGGTAGTTTTCGCCGGTTTCAACCGATTTTACCCGAACCAAAAGCTGCTCGTGTAACGCCTTTATCAGGTCGAGCAGAGCTGCTTCTGCATCCAATGGTTTTGGATTAATATTGCGCTCCATAATACGATAAAATGCCTCGCTTTCCATTTTACGCTGCTGCATTGAAAAAGGTGCAAAGCCTTTTTCTGCGGTGATTTCCTCGTTTTTCATCAGCCTTAGTTTGCCATTTTCAAAAGCAATCGGTCTGAATGCTTTAAACCCCGGTTCACCCACAACTTCGTTGGTGTTAAACAGAAAGTTACCTTTCCAAAATCGTTTGATTGCTATGGTTTTGTCGGGTTGGGCATCAGTGGAGAGTAAGATGCCGGGCTGATTTTTAGTTTGGGCTTTCCAGCTTGTTAATATGAGTGTGTGACCGTATGGATCGGCGTATACGGTACCGGGACGTAATGCGCTGCGGTCGAGGGCTACCGGATAGTAATCGGCATTGTTATTGTCGAGTGCCGCGCGGGCGGTTCCGGAATGAACCCCGTTCATAATATTGCGAATAAAGCTGTTAAAGGCCTGAACCGTATTGCCGCGCGACGAAGGTGCGGCGTTGGTAACCCATTGGCCGGTGGAAGGACTTTTACCAACATAACCTCTGTCGCACACGTGATAGCCAAACGGTAGTCCGAGTTTCCATGCAAAATAAGCTCTCAGAAAAAAAGGATTGTCGGCACAGTCGGGTTCCATTAATACATGGGTTTTGCTATCGGCATTATCCTCGCCAAACGACAAGTAGTTGTGTAAAAAGTTAAGTTCGGCATTCTGTGTCACTGCATGCAGGGCCGGCCACGATGTTTGTTCGTCGCTACTTCCAAAAAGTGCATTAATCCATGCCGAGTAGAGGATTTCTGTCTCGGCAGTCCACCCTTGTGTGGTTTTCCAGATAGTGCCTTGGGCCGATATTGGTTTTTGTGGTGCTATTTCGAACGTAAGTTTACATACCTCTTTGCCATCCATAACCATTGCGGCATGGTAGCTCCCTTGGGATAGGCCCGAAAATCGGTCGATGCGCCACATGGGCAATTCGGTACCTGTTTGACTCACTTCGCCCGGGCTTCCTGAAACCGTTATTTTGGCTCTTTTTAGGTTTGAACCACCGGTGGACACTATCCGAAACGGCTGGCCGGGTACGGGATTTTTGGGCAGAACCAATAACGTACAGGCTGGTTGGTAGTCGTCGGGTTCGTGCAATGCGATTACCGATTCAATCCCGCTTTTAATGGCTTCAAGTTTGTTGCCGGACTGCTTATTCCCACATGATACGATAACTATTATGGCAAGTGGCAGAAACAATGTTGCCATGGCTGAATTATGCCTTATTGGGTTCATTTTTTTATTTTTTTGTCCGGGTTAAAATACGTTCTTCATTACATTAAGTCCAATGCCGGGTTGGTCGATGAGTGTCACTTTGCCATCGACCACCTGCATGCCGGTGTAGGGGTTGTTGGCAATAAGCAAATTGCCATCCAAATCGGCCCAGTCGGCTTTAGGAGCCAATTGGGCTGCTGCCGAAACGGCACACGAGGTTTCGGTCATGCAACCTATCATAATTTTCATGTCGAGCGATTGGGCCAATGTCAGCATCTCGTGCGCTTCGCGCATGCCGGTACATTTCATCAGTTTTATATTTATGCCGCTATATACGCCATGTGCCTTTATTACATCGGGTAAGCGTTGCAAGGCTTCGTCGGCAATGGTGGGCAACGGACTGTGTTGTGTAAGCCATGCCATGTCGTCGATGGCGGCTTTTGGCATGGGTTGCTCTACGAACACTACACCATTTTCTTTTAACCAATGGATGGTTTCCAATGCTTTTACCCGGTCGGTCCAACCCTGGTTTACATCTACACACAATGGTTTGTCGGTTACCGAACGAATGGTTTCTATCATTTCGCGATCGGTGTTCATGCCAAGTTTTACTTTTAGAATTTTGTAAGGTGCGGC
Source organism: Bacteroidota bacterium (assembly GCA_003249935.1). Classification (GTDB taxonomy): domain Bacteria; phylum Bacteroidota; class Bacteroidia; order Bacteroidales; family UBA5342; genus SZUA-561. The sequence goes on along the minus strand of QKHT01000283.1, from coordinate 28,261 downwards.
TTCGGCTACTTTTAGCCGAACCACCTCCGGCGTGTCGATGCCAATAGTAAACGAAGTATTCGGGGTATTGGCTGCATTGTATCCCCATATTTTGTACCATGGTTGGTTTAAAAGTTTACCGACTAAATCGTGCAGTGCAATATCTACCGAAGCTTTCGCTGCGGTGTTTCCCGGCATTACCGAATCGACATATTGCAGTATATCGTCCATTTGAAACGGATCGCTAAACCGGCTAAGATCGAGCATGGACAAAAAGCGTGTCACCGACTCGATGCTTTCGCCCAGATATGGCGGCATGGATGCTTCGCCGTAACCCGCCACGCCATCTATCTCCAATCGGGTAAGTACGTCGGGCGTTGTTTTGCGCGAGCTGTTGGCCAGTGTAAATACGTGATTGAGTTGCAGTTCGTAAGGTACAAAACTGAGTGATAAACCTTTACCATTGCCTTTAGTCGGTCTTATTTTGGTTGAGCCAAACACGTGATGGGTGCCGGCCACGCCGGCAACTGCCGCAAGGCTCGAATATCTGATAAAACTACGTCGGTTCAATGCCATTGTGCTAAATTTTTAGTGAAAATAAAATAAGCAATTATATATAATTCAACGCGCTACAATTGGCCGTAGTGCTTGTATGCATTATCTTTTCTATTTCCGGTTCAACCCAAAAACAGGTTATTTATACCATGGATGGTTTTTAGCCAATTCAATTCCCGGCGTATTTACTGCCGAAATAATGCGTCGCGCCGACACCAGATGTCGTTCGGGATTGTATTTGGGATCGTGAGGGTCGATGCTGCTGATGTGCACGCGGCCCGAGGCATGTATAAAATCGCCATTTGCAATGTACATGCCTACGTGTGTAATACGCTCGGCCGACTTTCCGAAAAAGAGCAGGTCGCCGGGCTGAAGGTTTGCCATATTATTGAAATCGATGGCCTCGCCATAACGTGCCTGTTGCGATGCATCGCGTGCCAGTATAATACCTTGCGAATAATAGGCCAATTTCGCAAAACCCGAGCAATCGGCGGCTTTCGACGATGCTCCACCCCAAAGATATGGCGAACCCATCATTTGACGGGCAATATTCAATAGGGCTTTTATATCGGGTTGTTGGTCGCACCACTGTCCGAATGGTATGCACGCTTTTTTTTCTACAAATCCTATCCGGCCATCGGGCAGTTTTATGTTTAAAAAGGTTCTGGTTTCGGATATTACTTCAAATAGATTATCGAGAACCAGATCGGTTACTATTTCGCTCGTTTTGTCCGGATTTTTACGTGCATAACCTGTCATGCGGTTATAAAGCCAACGGTTCGATTTTTTCCAGTTATCCAAATCGGTGGTGGTAAGAGTTTGTAATCCGGCAGCATCCATCCACCCGATATAGTATTCGGGTGTTTGAACCAAAAACCATTTTTCGGTTCGGTCCAATACTTTTAATGGTGTGCCCATAGGGGTTTGCGACAATAGTTCCGATGCATCGTCGGGTTTGGCTCGCAGATTCGATACCGAAAGTGCAGCCAATGCCCATAATTTATCGCCCAATATCGGTTCAGGCAAAAGCCTTATTGAATCGACAAAGGCAATTTTGTGCTTATTTAAAAGTTCAACGATTTGCTGCTTGCCTTCGGGTACATTGGTTCGACCCGAAATTACAACCACAGGTTTCAGTGTATCTTTTATCTCGAATTCGAGTATTGCCACACGCTTATCGGGCACAATCCTTTTTTGTAAAATCGTTAGCTTTTCGAGTAGTGGTTTATATACTACTTGCTGAGCATTGGCTGTTGTACTGCCGATAAACATCAGCAAATAAAGCCGGATTATGATCATTATGTTCTTCATTCAGTAAAATAATATCGGGTTACAAAAATAGATGAATTTTTGTGAATCGATAGCCGTTTGTTTTATTCGTTACGAGATTTGTGTTGCAGCCCAAAACTCATGCAAAATATTTCTAAATCCATCATGCCATTATGCTATTGTTGCCTGCTTTATATTCATTTTTTACCGCGCTATTCGCGAAATAAACACGAAAAACATGACCAAAGCCGACATAATCAGCCATGTATACGGGTTGCCAAAGTTTAGGGTAAATCCCATGGATGGATTTAGTTTTGGAACTACAATTCTTGGATCGTTTTTATTCACATAAAATGGGCCTCTCCAAACATCAATGTAAGTTTTGGTTGAACCGGTTTCCGGCGATTGGGAACGATTTCCCTCTTTTTTGATGTCGCTGAAAATTTTGTACGAATAAAAATACGGCACCAGACTAATTACCACAATGGTTGAAATAAACACCGGGAATTTGAAGTGTATCGGCAATATGAGCATTAATATAGTGAGTGCTACGCCCGAAAAAAACCACAATTTACCAGCCAACTGATGGGTTTTTTGCCAAACCACTTCGCTTTCGAGTGTCCACGGACTTCGGATGCCTACGAAATAATTGGCCCGAATCTTTCCCATGTAGTTTCCTATCATCGAAATGAGTATTGCGATCATGATGAAAGTGATTGAAACCTCCGATTTGCCGTTTTTGGCCGACAGAATTATCATAAAACCGATGGCTGAAAACAGAATGGCAAATACCATTCGTAATTTAATGTATGTTTTATCGAATATTGTAAAGTTGTTTTTAGGGTCAATTTTCGGAATAAGCATTAGTAATAAATTAATTCCCACAGTAATAAACAACAGGGTGTATGCCAAATTCATACGACTGCCGTAATTGTTCGGATTTCCTTCGGCATCGAAATGTATTGGAAGGGTGGTGGGTAAAGCATTCCATATTGCAAACAAATAGATCAATGGGGCAATTGCTATTGCCGCTATTAAAATTTCGCGACCAATGTTTTTTGTTGTCATAATACCATTATTTTGATTTTGAAAATTGCATAAACCATGTAACTATTTCATCTAAAACCGATGCGTTTAACGAATAGTAGATAAACTGTCCCTTGCGAAGATCGACAACCAAATCGGCTTGTTTCAATAGCGTTAAATGATGCGAAATACTGGGCTTCGTCATATTGAACCGGTCGGCAATTTCGCCGGCGGTCATGTCGCCTTGCCGTAGCATTTCGAGTATCGCCCTGCGCGTGGGGTCGTTGAGTGCTTTGAATAGTATATTCATTTGTGTTAGATATTTAGACAAATATCTAAATATATTTTTGTAAAAACAAAAATTTCGACAATAAAATTCGCAAACAACAACCCTTTACACATAATTGCGGCTCGTGCCTTCGCAAATGCCGGTTAATTCGCGTACGATTCGATTTTGAAGTTGGTCCAACAACAGAAATTCATTTCCATTTTTTAAAAGTAAAAGTTCTTATTGATGCGTTAGCTGCAATTTTTGCTTCGGCGAACGAATGGCGGCATGCTTAGCTGCAATTTTTGTCCCGGCGATCGAATGGCGGCATGCTTAGCTGTAATTTTTGTTGCCGCAAACGAATGGCGGCATGCTTAGCTGCAATTTTTGCCTCGGCGATCGAATGGCGGCATGCTTAGCTGCAATTTTTGCCTCGGCGATCGAATGGCGGCGTACTTAGCTGCAATTTTTGCCTCGGCGAACGAATGGCGGCATGCTTAGCTGCAATTTTTGCCTCGGCGAACGAATGGCAGCGTTCCCTGTGTAATTTTGGACAAATACGTTTAATGATCGATTTGAAATCCCTGAATCCGCCTGAAATTAATTTGCAGTATTTTACATCTTGGTGCTTAAGAACCTTTATTGTCATTATCCCCACAACTCTCCCGAATGGATGCCTTCGGCACACATCTCCACATCTCCACATCTCCAAATCCTTCTTACTTCGTCTTCTGCATATCGTACACCATTTTTAGTTTAAGGCGTTGCGGCAAAAAAGGAATCATGGCCATGAGTATTTTTTGTCCGGTGGTAATTCCTGTAATTACATTGAGTTCGCCTTTCATCATACCATTATATCCATCCAAAGCTACCTTACGGGCACTGGCTGTGGTTTTAAACATGTCGGTTTTGTCCATGCCCGAAATTTTGCCGAATTCGGTTTCGGTAGCACCCGGCAACAGGGTCGTTACGGTAATGTTGGTATCCGATAATTCCTGCGCAATGGCGTTGCTAAAGGATGTAACGTATGCTTTAGTGGCAAAATAAACGGCTTGCAGCGGTCCGGCCATTAGCGAGGCGGTGGACGATACATTAAGTATTTTACCTTTTTTTTGCTCAACCATGTCGGTCAAAAACAAGCGGGTGAGGTCGGTAAGTGCAACCACATTAAGCTGTATCATGGCCAAATCCTGGGCTCTGTCGCGCTCTGCAAACTTGCCCACGCCACCAAAACCGGCATTGTTAATCAAATAATCGACCGTAACGCCTGCGGCTTTAACCGTGTCGTAAATCGCTTTGGGTGCAGTGGGTTGTTCAAGGTCTTTCACAATTACCATAACTTTAACGCCATGTTTTGCTTCGAGTTCGTGTTTTAATTCCACAAGGCTGCTTTGGTTACGGGCCACGATGATTAAATCGCCTCCGTTTTCGGCATGTATTTTTGCCAATTCTTTGCCTATGCCCGACGATGCGCCGGTAATTAATGCGGTGGTCTTCATATTATTGCTCTTTTGTCTGCTGCAAAGGTAGGTTGTTTTACCCCTCAGCGTATCGATCTGTTACGGATTATAGCACATTTATTACCGAATAGGGAATACGATCATGCGAAAACTTCTGTTTTATTTGGTTGAACCCCCGGGTATAGCTTTTATACAGGAATTAAAGGCGTGCAACGATTGAATTTTTTTTACCGAAAATAATTTACCACCGCTTTAACCTTCAATTTCACCTCGTCTTATGTTTAATTTATTTCAATATTTACAATCACGCTTTTGTTTATAATGGCCGAACCGTTTACTGTACATTCAATCACTTATAACCAATGGCAGTGCAACCGGTTCAACCAAAATACTATATATTATGCATATATCAATTAAAAAAGGTTTGTTATTGTGTGCTGTGTCATCGGCACCAGTGTTTGCAACTCAAAGACCCAATGTATTGCTCATTGTGTCCGACGACCAAGGGTGGGGCGATGTGGGATTTAACGGATGTACCGATATTCCTACCCCTAATCTCGACCAATTGGCAAAATCGGGCGTGGTATTTTCGCATGGTTATGTGTCGCACCCCTATTGCAGTCCCAGTAGAGCCGGATTGCTATCTGGTCGGAATATCCACTTCTTCGGTCACGAATGTAACCCCGAAAATACGCCCGAAAACGAAGACTCTAACGTAGGTTTGCCTTTAAACCAACTGCTCATGCCCGAGCTTTTGCATGCCAATGGTTACAAAACCTGCGCAATTGGCAAGTGGCACCTTGGAAATGCCCAAAAGTTTTGGCCTACGAGCCGTGGTTTCGACGATTGGTTTGGTTTTACCGGCGGTGGTTTTAATTATTGGGGAACCTTAGGTAATAATGCGCCTATTATGGGGATATTGCGCAATGGTGTGCCTGTATCGCAGCAGTCGCTAACCTATCTTACCGACGATTTTTCGAAAGAAGCCGTAAACTATATTGGTAATTACAGCAAGCAGGATAAACCGTTTTTTATGTATCTGGCTTATAACGCACCTCATGCACCGATACAAAATACAAAGCAGTATGCCAATATGGTTGAGTTTATTGAAAATGGAACCCGCGCGGCTTATGCGGCCATGGTGGTTGGTATGGATGCAGGCATTGGCAAGGTCGTTGACAAATTAAAGGAAACGGGTGCCTACGATAATACCATTATTGTGTTTTTAAGCGATAATGGCGGACATGGTAGCGGTGCTTCGAGTTTGCCGTTCCGGGGTATGAAAGGTAATTTGTTCGAAGGGGGTATCAGGGTACCATTTTTAATATCGTGGCCCGCAAAAATTAAAGGGGGTAGCACCTACAAAAATGCAATGATTGCCTACGATATTTTTCCAACGATTCTTGCCGCAACGGGTATAAAACATCCAAATCCACAATCGCTCGATGGGGTAAATCTTTTGCCTTTGCTCAATAGTCACAAATCGGCCAAACGCGCGCCAATGTACTGGCGTTACTCCGATGGTGCTGGCTATGCCGTGCTCGATGGTAAGTATAAATTAGTTAACGAAGCCTACCGCCCAAGTGAGTTGTACTTGTTCGATATTGAGGCCGACCCGTACGAACATCATAATCTGGTGAGTACAATGCCCGATAAAGTGGCCGAATTGAAAGGGTTATATGCCGAATGGTCGAAAAAAACCATTAACGGCATTTGGACCGATGACCATATGCCGCATGTAAAAGAGGGGGTGGAAGCGCGTAAAGCCATTATGGATGCATCCACACGAGGCGATAAATCGGTAAAATAAGTGGACATTGAACGAATGTGGTTCTGTAAGTAAAACCATACTTCCAACAGTTATAATGCAAAAATAAGGTGCAAAAACACGAAGTAATGCGTGCTTTTGTGCCTTATTTCGTTTATAATTGTCGTGGTATAAGGTGTTGTGAACTAGTCCTGTGGTCTAAACCTTCGAAACATTTTGTGCAATACGGTTGTTATCAGGTAAAGTAAAACAATGATGGATTCGTTCGATAAGCAAAGAAAAATAACCGAAATATTTGAGGCGTTCGATAAAATGGATGCCGCTCGCAAACTGTTTCGTTCAGGTTTTAACCTTCGCATTGGTGGAATTATCGAAAACCATGTGGCTGGTTTTTCATCGAATACCCAATTTGTCGAAATTGTTGAAATTTATGCCAACCATCTGCTTAATGTCACCGAATCGGTTATCGACAAAGATTTGAATTACCCTGAATACCGATTAGTCGAAGAACGCAAAAAAATGCAAGCCCTTGTGCTACGTCGCGAATCGGAACCTCATCACCACCAACTCTACACGGTATTGCAACAGGAGGTAAAAGCACTGATGGTGGCATCGAATGGCGGCGTGTACAATTTGTCGGCCTCGGGCTTTCGACTGTTAGATGCTAATGCCAAACTCTTTGTTTTAGATTTTATGGCCGAGCTGGGAAACTCTTAGTGTTGAGAAAATTGCGTCTTTTTTGTTATAATTTCTTCTGAACATAATTTCTTTATTTTATAATATCCAGTTGAATCTTTGACAGGCTTTTTCTTTAGTTAATACTAAAAATGAATCAATATCAAAGAGTTTTGCATAGGCATTGAATCTGGATTTGTATTCAGTATTTATGGCCGAAATATAAGTAATATCTGAATTTTTGCAATTTACAATTGAAAGTAGTTTTATTTTTGTCGTTGCAGAAATAGAAAATGGTGAACAAAATTGTATAGATGCAGAATGTGGCTTACCGAGTAGAATGGACATAAACATACAAACACTATCAACTGATTTTTTAACTAAATCCCAAATCCGTTTATCTGAGTATTGTCTATCTGTCAAATTAGCTATTGTCCAATCTTTTAGTTCTATGATGTATAATATATTAACTGATTGGTCAAACCAACACGCATCCATTTCTTTAAAATGGTTTTGAATGGCTTTGTATCCATTACAGTCCTGAAATCTAAAATAATTACCGTCCGGGAAATCAAGTATAATTGAACTTTCAGAAATTGCCATTGCTTTTATAGGTTTAGATCTATATCAATTTCCTGATCATACATTCTTATCGCCTCATCAATTATTGTATTTGAGGGTAAAACACCATCAATTAAATTCTGAAATGTATTGTTTACCAATTTCCCATTTTCCTTCGAAAGACTCCAACATGAAATATTTAGCTGGTCTCTTTTTGCACAATTTGCCATTTGCTTAATTACAAAGTAGCTGTGTGTAGCAATAAAGATTTGGATACCAGCCCTACTCATTGCAACTAACATTTCCACCATTTGTCTTACGGCATCGGGGTGCAAAGCTGTTTCCGGTTCATCCATAAATAGAATAGTTCCTTTGCCAATTTGTCTGTTTGTAATTAATGTTGTAAGGATTCCTATTTTTTTTATTCCTTCTGCTGTTTGCTGCATTGCAAATTGTTGATTTCCCTTTTTAAAGATAAACGGTTGTTCTTTTTGTCCGGTTTGTTCAATTTTTCCTTCGAATAAATCCTCTAAATTTTTATTCACCAAACTTAATTCATCGGCAACTCTTCCTTTTGTGGTAGGTAAATCTAACGCCTTAATCAAATCAAGATACGTATCATCAAAACCAACACCATAAAAGTTATCCCGTATGTTTCGTATGTCAGAAAATGCGGTAAGAACCTCTTTTGCCGGCACAAATAAAGCGTTAATTGAATGGTCTGGTAACGGTTTAACGTGTTCAACACACGACGATACAGTTTTTTCTGTTCTGTCGCCAAATGAGTAATAAATTGATTGGTCATATTTTCCATTGTTGCCAATTACGGTAATGTTTACTTCCAGTTTTTCTTTACTCCCTTTTTGAACTAAATCTCCTAATCCATTTTTTCGGGGCATAAATGTGTCAAATAGTTTATCTGCAAGTTCCTTTTTAAAGGCAACGTCTGATGACTTTGCTTTTAAACTAAATATTTCGATTGATTTTACTGTTGCATATAATAATTTCAATAACCCGGTTTTTCCAGTATCGTTTTTGCCAATAATCATATTTATTGCAGGTATATTATTAAGGTTCAAATCAGAATGAGCCATAAAGTTCTTTATTGTGATCGAATTTATCATATATGCCGTTTTTGAAAAAACCAAATTTAATAATTTATTTGTATTTTCTTTTTGTTTAAAACTTCTAACCGGGCTTGCAAGCTCTATTTTTTCGTAGTGATTATTGCATTCCTTAACATGAAAATTGGCTCACCCCCCCCGATATTCAAGCGTATTTCTCTATCTCTTCTACCAGCTCAGCCATATTTTTGTATTGATGCAGCTTAATCTCTCTGTTTTGCTGTTTAAGTTCGTTGCTTATAGCCACTATTAACGCCAAAGGATCGACCTCAAAACCAAACATGTTTTGGTCGAAGTTCGAGCCAATTAAATAGCCTTCATTGTACAACCCGATACACCAGTTTTCAATAAAGGTGTTTAGCGGAATTTCTATTGGTTTGTAATCATGCCATTCGCCCGTAATACAACTCGTCGCAAGTGCCTTATCGGCCCAAAAACAGAACAATAACACCGGATTTCCTTCTTCGTCTTCAAATTCGTCGGAATTCGATGTGGCTAAACCATCTTTATTCTCAAGTGCCCATACGGTGCCGGTTTCGCAAATGCTGCGCACGAATTTCTCGTGATTTTGTTTAATGACAATTGATTCCTCTATCATGGTGTTTTATTTATATCCTGTTTTCCCGATGTCCATTCCCCGGGTATCGGCCAACGACATTAACCGCCGGTGCACAAAGATATAATCATATTTTTACTGTTCAAATTACTTTCATTTTCGGTTGAACCACTTGCTTTAGAGTCAGGCACTTTTAAACTATGAATGTGGCTTTTAACTGCACCTTAAAAACCATGGATAGAATGGGGTTGTACGACCGATTTCTTATCCATTCCCCGGAATCGTAAATATAAACGACGATCCTTTGCCGGGTTCGCTTTCTATCCATATTTTACCATGATGTTTTTCGACAAATTCCTTACATAAAATAAGACCCAATCCTGTCCCTTTTTCATTGAGCGTACCCGGTGTAGATTTATTGCCCGCCAAGCTGAATAATCTGGTTTGAATCTCTTTCGGAATGCCACATCCGGTATCTCTTACCCTTATTTCAACTTGCTTTTTGTCGGGGGTTAATCCGGATTCTATAAAAACTTCGCCCCCTTTGCCTGTAAACTTAATGGCGTTCGTGACTAAGTTGCGTATTACGGTCGAAATCATGTTGTAATCTGCATAAATAGTTGTGTTTTCCGTAATCTTGTTTATTAAGCTTATCGATTTATCCAAAGCTTGTTGGTTGAGTAGCTTACACGTGTTTTCCGTTAAAACCGACAAATCGGTCTCTTGAGGTTCAAAACTAATTGTACCCCTTTGTGTCGAAGCCCATTGAAGTAGATTCTCGAGCAGGTTGAACGTCTCTTGTAAGCCCTTGTGAATGGATTTTATCCACCGCTTTTTCTCGTCCATTTCAAGGTTTTCAAATTCTTCTTCCAGTATTTCGGAAAAACCCAACATGGTGTTAAATGGCCCTTTTAAGTCGTGTGCTATAATTGTAAAAAACTTATCCTTTGTACTATTTGTTTCGGCCAGTTTGGCATTTAACGTTTCCAACTCTATTTTCGAAGTTTCAATGGCCTTTTTTTGTTGGTACAGGAGTTTGTTTAATGTCGTGAGTTCGGCCAATGTGTGCGATAGTTGATCTTTTTGAGTATTAATGAGACGGTTTTTTTCGTTAAGCTCGTCATTTTTTCTCTTTTTTATCATTAAGCGGCTATAGATAATTATGGCCAACAATGCGGTGAGTAGCAACAAAGCAATAAGAAAGAGTCCCTGTGTTTTGTTTTTCTTTATTTTTAGTTCGCCAATTTCAACATTCTTTCGCAGTAGTTTATTCTCTATTTCTTTGCCCTCTAATTCATACCTCGCTTGCATTTCTGTAATGGTGCGAATTTTATTGTCATCCATTATGCTATCGCTTAGTTGTTTGTACTTTTTGTAATAGTCGAGTGCTTGTTTGTAGTCTCCTGTTAAACTAAAGTATTCCGATATGTTTCTGAATGTTTCGTTGATGTTTTCTTTGGCATCTGTAAGTCGGGCATAATGAAGTCCATCGAAAAAAAATGTTTTGGCTTTTGTATAATCCCCGGTCAGTAAGTAGATCTCGCCAATGTGATTCATCGTTTTGGTTTTCCCCAAATTGTTATCTATCCGTTGGCTTAATTCCACCGATTTAAAAAAATATTTCAATGCCATTGGATGTTCGTTCTTCTTTTTGTAAACTGTACCAATATCATCGTAAAGCCATATCAGAAACACTTTTTCGTCCGATGGTTCAATAGTCTTCAATACCGACAGATGTGTTTTTAACGCCAAGTCAAGGTCTCCATTAAGCATATTTAGTTCGGCAATATTATTTTTAATTTTGGCCGCTTCTATTGTGTCACCTATTTTGCCCATAATCAGTGATGATTCAGTATAATTTTCTATCGCTTTCCCGTAATTTTTCAAATAGGTATTTACCATACCTAAGTTGTTTAAATTGTATGCACACAATCTGTCGTTGTGAATTTCGCGCGATAGGCTTAGCGATTTTTGATAATAATTTATTGCTTCACTATACTCTCCCATAAACCAAGCATTTACGCCGCCATATAATAGTGCTTTTGCTTTACTATTCTGGTTTTGTTGTTGCTCACTAAATTTTACGGCTTCATTGGCGTATAACAGGCCTTTACTTGGTGACACGGTCCAATAGGCCTTACTCAGTTGAATGAGTAGTTTGGTCTTTAGCGTATCGTTCGCATGGCTTAATTGTAATTCTAAGCTGTCAATTTGATTTGCCCGCACCGGCAGGTAAAGGGCCATTAAACAAAGAATCAAAATTGTGCCGACTTTGTTATCAATGCATCTTTTCATATATTTTACATGTCTTTTTGGTTGAACCGGTGTGCCTGCTATTCATGTCAATGTAATTTTGTGTCTGCACGGTAAAATTAGCATTAATTACTTGGGTTTTAAAGTAATTTAAAGCGAATTTAATGTGAATTGATCAATCTGCCTGTGCCAATTAGCTTCGTTTCTTTCAGGGTGTTTATCTCATGTTTGTTTTATAATGAACCGGTTGGTTAAATTCGGTTAGATCCGCGCCATAAAAATGATATGGAACCATTTTATTGTAAAAATGGTGGTTTTTAATATTTTTGCGGGCTACTGACAATAGTCGAAAAAGAAGGTTAATCTAATTTCATCTGTTATGAATAAAAAAACAATGGCACTTTCGATGGCTTGCATTAGTCTGGTCACATTTGCAAAAACGACGTCTCAAAAACCAAACATCATCTACATCATGTCCGATGACCACACGACTCAGGCTATCGGGGTGTATGGCAGTCGTTTGGCGCGACTCAATCCTACGCCTACTATCGACAAAATTGCACACGAGGGTATTGTGTTCGATAATGCTTTTTGCAATAATGCCATTTGTACGCCCAGCAGGGCAAGTATTATTACCGGTCAATATCCACAAACCAATGGCGTTCTCGACCTCGATGGTGTGGTGCCACCCGAAAGGCAATATTTGCCAATTGAAATGAAAAAACTCGGTTATCAAACCGCCATGATTGGTAAATGGCACCTTAAGGAGGAACCGGCTGCTTTTAATTACTACTGTGTTTTACCGGGGCAGGGGGCTTATTTCGATCCCGAATTTAACGTGCGTGGCGATAAACAATGGCCCGATAATATTATACGCAAAAAGGGACATTCGACCGATTGCATTACAGATATAACCCTGGACTGGCTCAAAAACAAACGCGACAAAAGCAAACCGTTCTTTCTGATGCACCACTATAAGGCCCCGCACGATATGTTTGAGTTTGCACCACGCTATGCCAATTATTTAAAGGATGTGGAAATACCCGAGCCGGCAAGCATGTATTACAACGCCAATAATGGTTCGGTGGCCACACGGGGTTATAACAACACGCTTATTCACGATATAGGTTCGTCCATAGGCCACCGAAACTATATTCGTAACATGGGTATGCACATGGATATCGACTCCGCCATTCCCGATCCGGAATATACCCATCTGGCCTACCAGGAATACCTCAAACGGTATCTGCGTTGTGTTAAAGGTGTTGATGATAATTTAAAACGGTTGTTCGATTATTTGGAAAAAGAGGGGTTGATGGATAATACCATCATTATTTATACGGGCGATCAGGGGTTTATGCTGGGCGAACACGACTATATCGACAAACGGTGGATGTACGATGAGGCCATGCGCATGCCTTTTATAGTACGGTATCCCGCAAAAATAAAACCAAACACGCATACCGATGCAATGATAAACAATACCGATTTTGCCCCCACAATTATCGAACTGGCCGGAGGTAAAGTGCCCGCATATATGCAGGGGCATAGTTTTAAAACGATTTTGGAAACCGGCAAAGAACCCGAAGGCTGGCAACAATCCACTTACTACCGATACTGGATGCATATGGCACACCGACATGCAAACCCAGCTCATTTTGGTCTTAGAACGAAAGAATATAAACTTATTTTCTTTTATGGGTGCTATTGGAAAGACTCTAAAGAGGAGTCTAATGCCGAAGGTACCGGTAATCGTTACGATTTTAAAACGCCGGTAGCCTGGGAGTTTTATGATTTGAAGAACGACCCCAACGAAATGAACAACCGTTACAACGATCCGAAATATGCTGAGGTGATTAAAAAACTCAAGGCCGAACTGGCACAAAAACGAATCGATTTAAACGAAACAGATGCAAAATATCCCGAAATTCAAAAGGTGATTGATGCTAACTGGAATAATTAGTATTTGTATTTTTGTGGCTTGAACCGCGCCCGGAAGCTTCTGGTACTGCCTTTTGCTTCCGGGGTGCGGTTCAAGCCACATTAACTATTTGGTTTTTGCACCTTTCTGTTGCTTTTGACCGTGAATCCACATATAGTTTTTGCCTTTTTCTCCTGACGCGGTAGAGAAGTAGTATTTCGTTTCGACGTATATGTTGGTGAAATACGATTTGTAATACCAGATAAAAAAGATACCGCCCAATGTGGGTTGCGCTAATTCGGTATAATCCAACCATATCTCGCGGGGTTTATCCACCTTAAAACCTCTGAACTCACCCTTATAGTAGCTTTCGTCTTTGACTATTTTTGTGCCTGTGGCATCAATGTTGTACACAAATTCGCCACCAAATACGGCGTATCCGTTGCGTTGAAACGCCGGGAAGATTCATACATTGTAACTTTTGTCGGCATTCTGAAGAATATATTGGTTAAACTGGATGCCGGATGAATCTTTAATGGTCTTAATCTGTTGGTTTGCTGTTGCTAAAGCTCTTGAATATCCATTGAGCAATGTTGTGTCCACCTTGTCATAAATCCGGCTTACGGTATTGGTGGTGTCCACCAAAAAGTGAAAAACCAGATCGAATGTGTTATTTTCAAATTTTCCGTAAATCGCGTGCCATGTTTCATCGGGTAATTCGTAGCAAAACCACGCATTGCCCAACCTCTTTAATTCGTCTTTACTTTGGGTTAAAACACTGTCGGATGTCCACCACGCTATTTTATCATAGCGATAAAGCCATTGGGCTGTTTTTGCCTTTTCGTTGAAACTTTTGAGGTCAAGTTGTGGAGCGGTGGTCTTTTTGCCATACACTGTAAGTGTGGCAGATAAGATGGTTAGAATTAAAATAATACGTTTCATCATTTTGATACTTGAGTTTATTGTCGTTATTAATAATGCGTTGCCATGTGTTAATTTTACACAATACATGGCTTTGTTCCCCTATGTTCTGTACAGCAAAAGCCAATACTGATCACAACGCAATAACGCAGTCCATGCAATGACTGCAATCAATAAACCCTCGGTGTAAAATAGATGCCGAATAGCGTTACGAAAATAAAAATAATAGGTTAGAAATCAAACAGGCCAACAATCTTTGTCGGAATCACCATTTTGAGCAAGTCTTTCGCTTGTGCCTCGCAGTGGCAATACCGTGCATTGATTTTATCAAGTATACAGGGGTTAAACTTGTATGATTAAAAAAAGGAGTAGATGCCGCTGCAAATACTCCTTTTCAGATTTGATTTTAACTACTTTTACTACAATCAATATAGTCTTTTAAATATTTTGAACGCCGGTTTTATCCTAACGTTTCAACCTCATTTTCAATTGCGTTTCGTAAAGCGAAGGCAATTTCATATCCTTATTTAATCCCTCAACGTAAATCCACTCGTCGGCACGATTGTTGGTTTTGTGCTCTATCGACAAGGTTTTATCAGGATTATGAACGCCTACAACTATAGTGCGAAGATACTGTTTATGACAATCAATATGAAATTTATTTTTAAATTGTATTGGGTCGCGCCAAATCCACGAACTAAATAATTCGGTAAAGCCGCCATCATCAAAACCTTTCATTTCGAGACCCCACATGGTATTGTACTCACCCGAATGCGGAATATTTTCGGGAGAACCACCGCCGGTAACCCAACTGACGTTAGAAATCTCTTCGTAGAGGTTGTACATTGGCGGACAAAACCCAACATCGGCAATTCCATGAAAATCGACAGGCGACGGATATTTAAGTGCTATTTTACGGTATACATTACCAAAACTACACCCTTCGAGTCCGGGACCATGGGTGTTTTTGGTATCGACGGTAATATTTTCGACCAGATTATCGCTCGAATGGTACATTTTCGGTCCGTAATGGCCTTCGTTACCTGTCATTGTAATATCGGTAATAGTTACATTTCGGCTATTGATTAAGTGGGTATTCTGTACATAATTGCTGATGTACAAATTACGGATCCAACCATGCGATACCCTTTGCAGGCAGACTGCGCCCCAACCATAATCGTGCGTAGTGGTTTTATGATGCGCATAACCACCCTTATACGCACATTCGAACCTAAAATTTTCCACCCCAATATTCCTTAACATGGGTACAATGGTTACAAAGGCGGCATATTTTGTAAGAATATCGCGACGCATCGGTTGTTTTAGCTTTACAGCCTTATCCGACAGCACTTTGTCTATTTCCATAAAATACTGAAACGACGGTCTGCGGTTCACCCCGGCTTCGATATAACTGGTTTGAAACGGTTCAAACTCGAGCGGCTGCATCAAATCGTGGATCAAATCGCCACCATCGGTGGTGTTACGCATCACCACAGCAATAACATCGCCATCGGTTAAACCTCTGGTTTTGGAGAGATAGACCACATCGTCACCTTTAGTTACATCCTTAGCAATTTTGGAATACATCGGCAGACTGTCGATGGCAAAAAAGTGCGAAGTACTTTGCAGATTAATACCGGTATGAAACACAAAAGGCGAAAGCCACGGCGATTTATCTGCCGGCTGTGTGGTCGCACTACCGCTGAATATAACCGTACCATCGGCCCCCGAACCGGAACCACGCATCACAATATTACTATAATTAATACGTATAATATCGGCTTTGGTACTATCCATATTGACATTGAACCTGCCAGCCGGAAAATAGACCACACCACCACCGTGTTTACCCGCATCATCAACCGCACGCTGAATTGCAGGAGAATCGTCGGTATTGTCGTTTGGCGTAGCGCCGTATTGGGTTACATCGTAAATTTTGCCTTTCACATCAGGGATGGCTCTTTCGCCATAAGCATAACCGGCATACGAAAAATCGGGCAAAATACTTGCCGCCGGATTGGCTATAAATTTTTTAAGTATTTCGGGTTGAACCGCGTTTTGCGCCTGAATAACCGGGCTTTGCACGATAATAGCTGCAATAACAACTTGTTTATTCCACATTGCTCACAATTTTGTGCATGCAATATACTTCCTATTTAGATGACTACGACCCACCATCATCGCAAAAAAAGGATAAAATCGTTCTTTTCGCAATTTTATTCATAAAAAAACTTATTTTGAATAATGACTAATGACAATACAATTACAAAAAAGGGTTGAGTAAACTCAAATAATCGTTGTATTGTTTTAAACACAAAACCAAACCCGGTTGTAAAAAGAAAAGGAATAACGAAAAAAGCAAAATTGATTAATCCTTTCTCGTTCGAAGATCAATTCGTTTAAGCTGAACAAACTGTCTATTTGGTTCATTGAATTGCCGGAGTTTTACTATGTGTACAAAAAATTTAATGTATTAATATCATTTTTACGCCCATTAGAAGCGTTTTTTACCCCCGCTAATTCATTTGCCTTAATGGCATATTTGTATTAGCTTAATTAGTGCAAATACAAAATAATTAAAACTCAGGTATCAATGATCTTTTGAAAGCAATTCAATCAATGGTTAAATTGAAAAAATAGAAACACAATGGTGGCTTTGTATTGAAAAAATGAAATATGAGTGTGATTTTGTAAACAGATATTTGGAAGTAGGATTAAATATAATATTCAGAATAATTAGATATCACAAAATGAAACAGCTATTTGTATTTACAATATTTTGTTTTGCTCTTGTGCTCTTGCAGCCGGTAAAGGCCCAAACGCGTGAAACCGATTTCAATTTCGACTGGAAATTTCAGTTACAAAAAGACACACTGATCAGTACCAAACTACCACTGAACGATGCAGATTGGCGCGAGGTACGTCTGCCCCACGATTGGAGTATTGAATTGCCTTTCGACAAAAATCTTGAAGGATGCACCGGTTATCTGCCGGGTGGCGTAGCATGGTATCAAAAACACTTTAAAACCCCTGAAGACAGCAAAGCAAAAACCACCGTTATTCTTTTTGACGGCGTGTATAACAATGCAAAATTCTGGCTTAATGGCCAATTTATCGGCGAAAATCCTTACGGCTATACGCCGGTATATTTCGACATCACCAATTTGTTAAAAAAAGATGGCAGCGAGAATGTGATTTCGGTACATGTCGATCATTCGCGCTATGCCGACAGTCGTTGGTATACCGGCAGCGGCATATACCGCAATGTAAAACTCATTACTACCAACAAACTGCACATTCCTGTTTGGGGTACTTATGTCACCACACCCATAATAACAGCCAATAGTGCCGTAGTAAAAGTTGAAACCAGCATTAAAAACGACCAGGACAAAAGCTGTACGGCCATACTTTCAACACAAATCATCGATGCCAATGGCAAACAAGTGGCGGTTCAACAAAAAGAGATAGAAATCGCTTCGGGAAAAGCCGTATCTGTTGCACAAACGTTGGAAGTTGCCCAACCCAAATTGTGGGATACCGAAACGCCCAACATGTATAAAGCCATCTCCACAATTACACAAAATGGCAAAGTAGTAGATGTGTACACCACGCCATTCGGCATTCGCAGCCTTCGGTTCGACAAAGATCAGGGCTTCTTTTTAAACGGACAATCAACGGATGTAAAAGGTGTTTGCTTGCATCACGATGGCGGATTGGTAGGCGCAGCCGTACCAAAGGGTGTTTGGAAACGGCGTCTCGAAAAGCTTAAAGAGGCCGGATGCAACGCCATTCGCACCTCACACAATCCGGTTTCGGCAGAATTTCTCGATTTATGCGATGAGATGGGCTTTTTGGTTCAGAACGAAATATTCGACGAAATGGACAACCCCAAAGACAAACAACATAACCTCAACGAGCGAAGTGTGCAATATATTACGCGCGGATATACCGAACATTTTCAGAAATGGGGCGAAAGCGATTTAAAAAGAACCGTGATGCGCGACCGAAATCACCCATCGGTATTTGAATGGAGCATTGGCAACGAAATAGAATGGACATACCCCGAATATCAGTATGTAAGCGGGTTGTGGGACCCGGAAGTTAAAGGCGGATATTGGAACAAAATTCCGCAGTTAACCGCACAACAGATGAAAGACCGGTACAAAGCCCGTCCCGAAAAAAAATACAAACTGGCCGAAACAGCCCAACGCCTTGCACGCTGGGTAAAAGCGTTGGATACCACCCGTGCGGTAACGTCGAACCTCATTATTCCCGTGGCAAGTTGTGCCACAGGCTATGCCGGCGCACTTGATGTTGTGGGTTTCAGCTATCAAATTGAACAATACAACTGGTGTAAGAAGAACTATCCCGATATGTTGTTTACCGGCAGCGAAAATTCGGGAAGCTGGGAAGAGTGGAACTCAGTTATCGAAAATCCGATGGTCTTTAGTATGTTCATGTGGACAGGCATCGACTATTTGGGCGAATCGCAGGATAAATGGCCACAAAAAGGTTGGGATGGCGACATGCTCGACTTTGCCGGCTTCGAAAAACAAGGCTGGAATCATTTTAAAAGTATTTGGGTGAACCAACCCCACATCTCAATCGGCACACTACCTATAAAAGCTTCGCAGTTTAAAGTCGATCCATTGAGCGGAAAGCCATTTGCCGAATCGAAGAAAGCAATGCAATGGCGCAACAGCGAATCCAATATGTACTGGAATTATTCGCCGGGCGAAATGGTTTTGGTTGAAGTTTGCACAAACCTTCCGGTTGTCGAACTTTTTTTAAACGGAAAGTCGTTAGGCAGCAGAAGCCTGAGCGATTGTCCTGACAAATTACTTCGTTGGGCCGTACCATATCAGGCCGGAACGCTTACCGCAAAAGGTGGATTCGATGGCTCAAAAATTTCGGCTGAACTTAAAACCACGTCTGAGCCGGTCGCTGTTACAGTTACCGCCGACAAAACCCGGCTAAAAGCCGATGGGTACGATGTGGCTCATTTAATTGTGCAACTGGTAGATAAAGATGGCAATGCTGTTAAGACTGCAAATGCTGAAATAACCTTTACTCTCGAAGGTAATGCACGCTTGTTGGGTGTAGATAATGGTTCAAACAAAAGTATACAAAATTTTCAATCGAATAAGGTAATCACAAGTCAGGGGCGATGTTTAGCAATAATTCAGTCTGTTAAAACTGCTGGGAAGGTTACTGTTACAGTTAATGGTGGTGGGTTTAAGAAAAATGAATGCATTTTACAAATTCAGTAGTCTTTTGTTTTGGGTCATACTAACTTTTTTAAGAAAAATATAAATGAAATATTTAACATTGTTCATCACTTTTTTGTGGTCATTTGTATTGAACGCACAAGTTGCTTTCGACGAGAATTTTGATGCTAAAATTATTGGCACTAACCTGACTGACGATGGTTATACTTTGACCAAAGGCAGCACCTACACCGGTAATGTGACCGCTGTGGTTACCGAGAGCAATGGCAATAAATTTGCCCGCATGGTAGCCGATGTCAATGCGAGTGCAAATATGCAAATTGCAAAAGTTATTACGGTTGAACCCGGTAAAACCTACACATACGAAGCCGACAGCAGAGGGGCGTTCAAGAGGCAACTTCGTATTTACTCCGAAAACGACTTGTTGCTGGGTTCATCCGTCGATTATAAACCAGCTACGACAGCAGAAGAAACAGAGTGGAAAAAACTGCAATTGGTTTTTATTCCGGCTTCGGGTATTACAAAAATTAAAATTGGCTTGTTTCAATACTGGTCAGGCACTATCGATATCGATAATTTTAAGGTGTACTCTTCGCAAAGGCAAACATCATATTATATAAGCAGCAGCGGTGGAAACGACAGCAATACAGGTACAAAAAATGCGCCGTGGAGGAGCTTAGATAAATTGAGTGCCACCACACTATGGCCCGGCGACACCGTATTTTTTAAGTGTGGCGACCAATTTAATGGACGCTATGTGGTTAATGGATCCGGGATCAGCACTAAACCGATTCTTATTACCGCCTATGGCGAAGGCGAAAAGCCTATCATAAGTGGTAAAGTAGGTGCCGATGGCGGAGGTGATTATGAAGAAGCCATTTTAGTAGAAAATAATGACAACCTCATTTTCGATAATATAGAAGTACAGAACGAACGTTTGGTGACACGTTCCGGCGTAGCGGACACCGATGCTTATGGAATCTATGTGAAAAATAGTGGGGGAAGAGTCATGAAAAACCTCATTTTTAATAACGTAACCATCAAGAACGTTTTTGCTGTTCAGCCTATGATTTTACCCGAAGATTTCGATAAAATACAAGTTGCAGCACTGAGCTTCTATTGCACCAAAAACACAACCATAGGTTCAGAAAAAAACATCAGTGATATTGAAATTAAAAACTGTTATTTTGCCAATAATCAGCGCTTTGGAGTTCAGCTTAAGCATGCCGGCGGAAATGATGGTGTTGGCAACGACTCTATTAACCGCAATATGAACATCTATATTCACAACAACGAATTTTATTATAATGGCGGATCCGGTGTATTACCAAACAGCACCTATAACTGTCTGATTGAAAACAACATCTTTGACCATCCGGGGGCTTCAACCGACCCACGTATGCCCGCACGCGGTAGTTCGGTTTGGAATTATAACGCCATCAATACCATTGTGCAGTACAATAACTGTCTATCCACTCGGGGGTATCTCGATTCGTATGGGATACATATTGATAAACACAATAAAAATACATTTGTACAGTACAATTATATGGACGATTGCATTGGTGGTTTTGTTGAAATATTGGCCGACAATGTAAATGCGGTTTATCGTTTTAACGTGAGCTTAAATAGTGGTTTTAGATATTCGAGTGGCGTGTCGACTTGGAAGGCTGGTAGTAGCACCATTTATGTTTATTCCGATCGTTGGGTTGAACCAAATCAGGCTGCACTGCAATTAAGTGACGGGATATATATTTATAATAACACAGTGGTTATGAATAAGGAATTTACAACGACCTTTAATGTCGATGCAAAAAACATATCTATCTATAACAATATCTTTTCATCCACAAATGGCGCAACAATGGGGTATTTGCAATTTGCAGTAAATAACAACGGTACCCCATTTACCATGAAAAATAACCTCTATCATGGAAATGTAAACCCTAATTGGGTGAGTATGGATGCTGCGCCAATAAATGCAGATCCGCTGTTTGTGGGCACCGGCGATAATGCATATGCATTTCAACTTCAAGCAGGTAGTGCGGCAATTAACAAAGGCATGCCTGATACAGGTCCAAAGGTTACCAATGCGGGATATGGTATCTTTAACAACATACCCGTTTATCCTACAGTCGATTTGTATGGCAATTCCATAGATTTATCTTCCGGCACACCTAATATCGGGGCATGTAATTCCAAAACAGGTGAAATATTTACGCTTCTCGGCAAAACTACACCTCAGGTAAGCCATTGGCAAGTAGCCTATAAACAGTCAATGGCACTATTGCAATGTTCGAACAAAAAAACATTTTCCGGTTCGTTAAATATTTCTTTAGTTAATCTAAAAGGTCAAATCGTACTTTCCGAAAACCGATTTTTCGATTTGCCTGTAACCTCCTTTGTGTTGAACCTCACGCCGGAAATATCGGGAGGTGTATACGTCCTCAATATTAAAAATAACCGAGAATCGGAAAGTCGCAGAATTGTAATCTGTCGATAATCTGTTTCCAACTGTTTCAACTGTTTCAACTGTTTTCAACTGTTTTCAACTGTTTCAACTGTTTCAACTGTTTTCAACTGTTTTCAACTGTTTTCAACTGTTTTCAACTGTTTTTCCAACTGTTTCCAACTGTTTTCAACTGTTTTCAACTGTTTTCAACTGTTTTCAACTGTTTCAACTGTTTCAACTGTTTCCAACTGTTTTCAACTGTTTCAACTGTTTTCAAATGTTTCTAACTGTTTCCAACTGTTTCCAACTGTTTCAACTGTTTTCAACTGTTTTCAACTGTTTCTAACTGTTTCTAACTGTTTCCAACACCTTACTTAAGATTCCGATAAATGCAATTGGTGCTGTTGCAGTTGTCGCAAAGATATTCGATGAATTTGACATCGGTGCCGAGACCGATAAATCCGCTCACCGATTTTATGGGATGCATCAGGGCACTTTCTGATAGCGAAACATTACAAAAATTGTCGGGTAAAAAGCTAAACAATTTAAACTGTTCGCCTACGCTCCAATTGCAGTATCCGGGGCTGTAACGGTTGGTCGTGTTTTCGCCCATTAAACTATATTCGTTTTTAATATAATTGTGAATACGGTCCATGGCTGTTTCTACAATTACAGAGCCAATAACATCGGTAATGTAACCCTCGAGCATATCGCCGTTATCCATAAATTGTTTGGATCGGGCCGAAATGCCTTCGCCGGCCGTGCAGGTAAACAGAGCCATTCTTTGGCTGTTTTTCAGGTAGCGCGTAACTTTTTTGCCCACTTCGAACGTTACGCCATTAATAATTATGGTTTTGTCCTGCAGTTCAACCGGTTCAACCAAAACATACCCGCCCTGAATATTGCAATAAGGGGCGAGTATCGCCAATTCGTTCTGTATCATTTCGGGAAATGGCTCGTGCACATCGTCGGGGTCGAAACCCATGAGTTTGTAAATAGGTTCTACTTCGATATTTAGCTCTTCCAAGGTGAACCGGTAAGTTACCGGGGTATATGTTGTAACCATGCTTTGTGTGGTTTTTGTTTTCATTTTGTTTCGTTGTGCGTAAGATTCAAGAATGCTTTTCGGAATTCGGTGGACGTGAGACTCGTGCTGAACGCAATAAGTTCGCTGGGACCGTGATAGTTTGTAAAAGGCACATAATCGGTTTGGTCAAATGTACTTTGTATCGACACAACGGTATTGTCGGTGAGGTTAACGAATCCTTTAAGTCGTAAGCAAAGTGGCGTAAAGGTTTCGATGAATTTTGTGAGTGCTTCTCGCGATATTTTTTCGGTGGTGCGTACCACGCAGGTCTGAACCATTTCGGGTTTGCCTTCGGAGGCAAGTCCTGTATGTCGGAGTGCATTCGGGCTGTTTGGTAACTGGTTCATTGCTAAATGAAACCCGGCACAATATTCTGTTTCGATGATTTGAGCAAAAGGTGCTATGGTTTTGATGTGTGCATTTATTGCGGGCAATCCAACGGTGTTGAGGTCGGTTTTGTTTATAATTACTGTGTCGGCAATCATAATTTGGTGTTTGAACCGGTTCATCATTTGCAGGCATCGTTCAAAATTAACCGCATCGACTACTGTTATTACCTTTTCGAGAATAAGTTTGCCTTTCAGATTTTCGTGTTGCAAAAGCTCGGCCACATTTATGGGGTCGGCAAGTCCCGATGCTTCGAGGAAGATAATTTCGGGTTGGTGTTTTTCGATAATGGTGTGTAAGGTGGTTACAAAATTGCTCAGTAAACACACACAAAATACCGATCCGTTGTTCATTTCGATGAGTTCGAAATCGGGGTTGGTTCGTTTTAACGTGATGCCATCGATGCCCGTACTTGCAAACTCATTTTGTATAACCACCGTTTTGTGCCGGCTCCCCACATCCGAAAGCAACTGTTGCAGCAGCGTGGTTTTACCACTTCCTAAAAAACCTGTGATTAAATAAAACGGGATCATTCTAAAAATTAAAAAGGCATACCCGCAATTTGCGGTGTATGCCTTTTGTTTTTATACACTATCTAATACCCTTTAAACTTAAATGCGCATCAATACGCTCCTTAATTTTTGCAATGGGTGGAATCTGTGAAATAAATTCTACAGTACCGTCCATAACAATGGTTGGCAGGTTTTGAACACCCAACGTCACCATCATTTGTACTCCTTCCATGTCCTTGATGCGGTGTTCTTTAAAAATTACCTTGTCGCCAAAGTCGGCCGCAGCACGTTCTACCGCGTTTACCATATACTGGCACGGTGCACACGACGAAGAGTCGAGGGTAATAATGTCGATAATAACTTTATCGGCACGCCAGTGGTTGGTTAAATCCAATGCTTCGATTCCGGCTACATCGGCGGTAGAAGCACGCAATTCGCCCTGTTCTACTTCGTCATGAACCAATTCTGCTACGGCCTGTAAGTTTTCGATTGGTGTAGCCATGGCTAAATCGCACCCTGGAGCAAGAATGAACCCGCGTTTACCGCCAATGTCCATACATTCGAGCGCATCGCGTTTCGATGCATCGGTTGTACCCATCAAAAGTGCTACAGTAAGTTTAATGTTGCCACCAAAACTCACCCCTTTATCGAGTGCAATATCTTTTACAAAGCCCAACGGAATATTTTCGTCGATAGAAATATTGTCGGGTTTACAATCGCACATGCATTCGATGTTTTGTTGTGCGTTGCCGCAAACAAAAAACGAACTAAGGGCACCATTATCGCGAATGTGGTTGAAAATTTCGGTACACGAAGGTGATACGAAGGTTTCGAACGACATTGGGTCGATTTGGCTTACCATGGGATCAACCACCGCCACAATATCTGCGCCGGCATCAATATATTTTGTCGCCATCATTTTGGCTACATCGGTTGTAAAGCGCATCAGCTTTTCTACATATTCGGGGTCTTCGAACATTTTCATAAAAATATCGGTTCCCAAAAGGTGTAAAGCCAAAGTAAACGGGCCGGTAATGAGGCCATAAAGTGCAATGTCGGGATGTTGAGCGCGCAATTGAGCCGTGGCATCCATTACCACCGGGATACGGCCTTTGCATGCACAAGGTACTTTTAGACTTTCCAGTTCAATGCCTTGTGTAAGCGGATGCGAAATCACAGCGGGCGGATTATCGTCGGCCCAAGCTAAAGTGCAACCTAACACTTCGGCTTCAATTTGTAAGTCGAATGCTACCGGAATACCATCGGGATTGTATAATTCAATCGCTTTATTTACGCCGGCTACAATGTTTTCGGTCGATTGGAGATATTCTGTGGCTGTTAGACCAAGTAATGTACCCGCATGGCTGCCCACAAAAGGGACCCACGGAATACGCTCAACGGTTTCGAGGCGCATGGCCTTCTTAATTAACTCTTTTCCCTTCATTCATATTATTTTTAAAATTCCCGGTTCAGTTTTTTTAGGGCTGAACCGGGATGTCGTTTATTTTGTATTAAGATGCCATGGCATTGAGGAATTCTACTACGCCCTGTGGATCGGGATTGTACGAATCGGCACCAATTTTTTTCGCAAAAGCATCGTTAACCGGCGCTCCGCCAATGCACACTTTGCGATTTGGTTCTGCCGCTTTAATCTCGCGCACAATTTTCTCCATATTGCCCATGGTTGTGGTAAGGAGTGCCGACATGCCAATGACTGCATCCGGGTGTTCCTTTCCTGCCGCCATAAATTTTTCGGCCGTTACGTCGGTACCAAGGTCAATTACTTCGTATCCGTTACCTTCAACCATCATGGCTACCAGATTTTTGCCAATATCGTGCAAGTCGCCTTCCACGGTACCAATAATAAACGTGCCTTTACGGTCCGAACCGTTTTGAGCAAATAACGGTTTCAAATACACCAATGCCGTGCTCATCGCTTTTGCCGACATTAGTACTTGTGGTACAAATACTTTGTTTTCACGAAATTTTACACCGATTTTCTCCATACCAATAATCAGGGCTTTCGACAAAATATCGCCTGCCGAAGCGCCTTCGGCCAAAAGTTGTTGCGTGAGTTCGTCGGCTCCCGGCATCCCTTTAAATTGTGGCGGATAGGGTGCTGCCTGATTGATTTTTCCAAATTCGATGCAATCGGCTAACTGACTATATAACTGTTCCATTTTGTTTTATTTTTTATTGTTGAACCTGTGTTTTTAAATGCTCTGTTTTAATTAATTGACAA
This sequence comes from Bacteroidota bacterium, assembly GCA_003249935.1. Classification (GTDB taxonomy): domain Bacteria; phylum Bacteroidota; class Bacteroidia; order Bacteroidales; family UBA5342; genus SZUA-561. The sequence goes on along the minus strand of QKHT01000283.1, from coordinate 2,017 downwards.
AGATAGGATTACCCTTTGTGTCATTTTTTTAACTTTATCGTCTATTTATTGCACCATTCAGTGGATAATATTTCTTCTGTCGCTGATTTAATTTATTTGCCGGCATTTATTGCTTTATACTTCTCTAACAGTTTTACTGGTTCTGAACCGGTATGTGCCAGATATGCCGGTTGGTTTTGTGCCACCTCTATAAAAGTAAGAATGTTTTCCATGGAGGTATCGCTCTCTACCGAGTGTGATGGCGAGAAAATGTAGCCGCCGTCTTTACCCAATTCGAGCAGTTTTTCCGAATCGTTGCGTACGTCGTCGGGGGTGCCGAACGGTAATGTTTTTTGCATCGATAATCCACCGTGGAATGCCAAACGGCCGCGGTATTGTGGTAAAATTTCGAACAAATCCATTACTTCGGGTTGGAACGGGTTAAAGCTGTTTAGGCCTGCATCAACCAATAATGGAAAGAGTTCGTCTACATCGCCGCAACTGTGTATCATTACATATTTGCCTTTGTCGCGCACGGCTTTGTACATCCGTTTAATTTCGGGATACATAAATTCTTCCCAGAATTCGATACCGAAAATTAAACCATGTTGTTGGCCCCAGTCGTCGCCGAAATAAACTGCATCAATATCGTATTCCATTGCTTTTTCAATTTGTGCAATGTTGTAATCGGCTATTTTGCGAAGTAGCTCCTTTACAAACTCGGGGTTCATCATAAAATCCATCAACAGGTTTTCCATGCCGCGCATGCTCCAGGCACGTTCGTACAACGAAAAACCAATCTGGAATACACGAAACAAATCTGGCTTCTTTTCTATTTCCGATTCGATGTTGGCAAAAAATCGCGGATCGTGTGGATTGGGAAAATAAACCCCTTCCATGGTAGGCTCCTTGATGAGCGGTTCGCGTGGGTTGCCGATATCTTTGTCTATCGACCTGTCCCATACCACTTTAAATACATCCTGAAACATGTTGGGTTCAATCTCCTCGAAAAAACCAATATCGCTGCCAAGGTTCAAAATGTGGTTGCCCAATGCAATATCCAAATCTTCTTCGTTGTAAAATTTTTGCAGCCATTCTTTTGGTTCAACCGTAAACTTAAAGGACCATGGCACATAAGGTGGCTTGTTGCCTTTAAGTACTTCGTAAATTACTTGTCTTTTTGTCATTTTGTTTAATATTTTTCGCTGTTAATTGTAAATCGTATTTCCTTAATTTGACATTTGTTATGTCTTCAGGAAAAATGCATGACAAAAATAGGGCGACTTAGTGGTTTAAGATTTTTCTGAATTATTATTTCTTTAGCTATATTTGCATTTAGGTTTTTTCAAGGTAATATAGGTCAAATGATTCCAAGTGTTGAGAAAATAGAAAAAGCTAAAGGGTCGTCGTTTATAGCGAACCGTTTTTCGGACAAGTATTTCAATCGGTCGTGGCATTTTCACCCCGAAATAGAGCTTTTGCTTATTACCAAAGGGTATGGTCGTCGTGTGGTTGGCGATTCGACCGAGCCATTTGAGCCGGGCGATTTTGTTTTGCTGGCCGGTAATGTGCCGCATGCCTGGTTTTCTGATCCGGTGTTCTTCAGGGACGATTACGATGGGGTTTGTGAATCGGTGTATGTACAGTTTAAGCGCGATATTTTTGGTACCCGTTTTATTCAACTTCCCGAAATGGTTGGCATTCAACAATTGCTCTCACGCGCCTCTCGCGGACTAAAATGCACGTTGCCCGTACACAACGAAATACGGCGGGAGTTTGAAGCGATACCCGAAATGTCGCCGGTAAACCGGTTGCTGAGTTTAATACGGGTCCTCGATTGGTTTTTCAGGTCTGGAGCCGAACCCATTGTTTCGGTGGAGTTCGAAAAAGCACGGTTTATGTCCAAATCGCGCAGGATAAGTGCTGTGCACGATTTTGTGATGAATAATTACATGCGGGAGATAGACCTTGCCGATGCAGCAAAGTTAGCCGGAATGAATGTGACATCGTTTTGCCGTTTTTTTAAGGCGCAAAAGGG
>QKHT01000063.1 GCA_003249935.1 Bacteroidota bacterium | reverse complement strand
CGTCATCCGGTTATTAGTATCATTTAATAATGAGGATATAAAAAAGGTGCGTTCATGGTTTGAACGCACCTTTTATCGTTATAATGTTTGGGCTTAATCCAAATCCTGTCCAATATCTTTCCGGAAATTCATGCCTTCGAAGCCGATTTCGTTAATCGCTTTGTACGACAAGGCCAGTGCTTCATTCTTTGTTTTGGCTACCGAACTTACGGATATCACCCGACCACCGGCGGTAACTACTTTGCCGTCTTTTACCGCTGTACCGGCGTGAAAGGGTATACTCTCTGCCCGAAATTTCTTTGCCTTTTTCGTAATCGCCGGGATAACCACCCGAAACCAACATGACGGTCACGGCAAAATCGTTCGATATTTTTATCGTCTGGTTGCCCAGTGTACCGTTTGCTGTGCTTTGGAACAGTGCAACTAAATCACTCTCAATACGCATCATTACGGCCTCGGTTTCCGGGTCGCCCATGCGCACGTTGTATTCGATGGTTTTGGGCGTGCCATCGCAATTAATGAGTCCGAAGAATACAAATCCTTTGAAGTTGATCTGCTCTTTGTGCAAACCGTCGATGGTGGGTTTTACGATGGTCTCTTCCACCTTTTTCATAAAGGCTGCATCGGCAAACGGCACCGGCGAAACGGCCCCCATGCCACCTGTGTTCAACCCGGTATCGCCGTCGCCAATTCGTTTGTAGTCTTTGGCTTCGGGAAGCAGCACATAATCTTTGCCATCGGTTAATGCAAAAACAGAGAGTTCGATGCCACTCAAAAACTCCTCGATGACCACTTTAGCACTGGCTGAACCGAATTTGCCGCCCAACATGGCACGGAGTTCGCTTTGGGCCTCTTCGAGATTGTCGATAATCAACACGCCTTTTCCCGCAGCCAGTCCGTCGGCTTTGAGTACATACGGTGCTTCGAGTGTGGTAAGATAGGCAATGCCCTCTTCGATATTATTCCGGTCGACACACAAATAACCAGCCGTGGGGATATTGTGGCGCATCATAAATGCTTTGGCATAATCTTTACTGCCCTCGAGGGTAGCACCCTCTTTCGAAGGACCAATTACCGGTATATGACAAATGTCGCTGTCGGCTTCGAAAAAGTCGGTAATCCCTGCAACCAATGGTGCTTCGGGGCCTACCACCACCATGCCGATATTGTGGTTCAACACAAATTGTTTTATGGCGGCAAAATCTTCGGTTTGTATGGTTACGTTGGTGCCAACCGCTGCGGTACCGGCATTACCCGGTGCAATGTACAGGTTGGTAAGCAGCGGACTTTGTTTCATTTTCCAGGCCATTGCATGTTCGCGACCGCCCGATCCTAATAAAAGAAGATTCATTGTATGTTGTGTTATTTTTTATTCTAAAGTGGTGCAAAGTTAATATTTTATAGCATTGAAGCCATATTGGCTGCTTGCTTCACAGCACCCCAAAGCTGTAACCTTCTGCTTTTAAGTACCGAACCGTGGCTTCGAGGGCAGGTTTCATGTTCTTTTCGGCCTTTATGGAGTCGTGAAATACAATGATTGAGCCATTGCGTACATTTCGTTTTACCGTTTCGAAGCACTGTTGCGGCGTACGCTGTTTGTCGTAATCGCCGGTGAGCACGTCCCACATTACAATGCGGTAGTTTTGGTTCAGTCTTTTAATTAATGGTGGCGTAATTTGTCCGTGCGGCGGGCGGAATAGTTTGGTTTGAACCACACCGGCGCATTGGGCCACGTTGGCTAAGTAAGCCAATTGTTTGGTTTTAAACGCACGTAAATGGTTAAACGTATGGTTGCCTGCCGAATGACCTTCGGCAACTATACGTGCAAATACTTCGGGGTGTTTGGCCACATTGTCGCCAACACAAAAGAAGGTGGCTTTTATCCCCTCATCCGCTAAAAAATCTAATACCCAGGGCGTAACCCCGGGTATTGGACCATCATCGAATGTGAGATATATCATTTTTTTGTTTTCGGCGCCACGCCACATTACATGGTGCAGTAGCAGCCGCAACAAAAGCGGAGGCCGCGATATAAACATGTTATTGCATGATCTTAGAAAACTTTTCGCCGATATCTTTTAACTTACCTGTGAAATCGGTCGAGATATCGGTCTGATTATTTTGCGATGCTACACTGTTGGCATATTCGAGCGCACTGTAGTTAATGCTAATAAAATCCTGACCAATGGTTTGACGGAATTTTACCGGCAGGTTGTACATGTACAACAGTTGCTCGTAACCATCCTGACCGACTGTTTTAAGTATTTCGCGGCCATATTCGTTGTCGCCAGCCTGGAATGCGGCATCAGCCAAGCGTAAGCTCCAGTAGTTGTGACGTACTTTTGTCGCCGGTATCACTGTCTTGCATTTGTTAAGCAGGTTTTTCGCTAAATCCTTACGGCCTTCTTTTACCAATTCGATGGCTAACAGGGCGAAATAGTTGCGGAAGTTGGTGCACATACGACGAATGTTTTCGTCGGCATACACTTTCGGATTATCCAAACCGCCCCATTTAAACTTGTTCATCATGTTGTCGTACATCAGGTCGGTTTGTATACGGCCTTGTTCGCGCGATGCAGCGTCTTTTTTCACGGGAACTACACGATAAGCCAAACCTTCTACCTGGAAGTAGTTTTGCAAATTTACATAGTTTTCATCCGGAACTGTTGTTGCAAAATATATCGGACGGTTCCAGTTGTTGGTAGCCAGCATATCGAGTATCATCAAGTCGTTTTTGCGGATCGCTTTCGACGTAATGTTTATTTCGAGTGTATCTACAATTTTATCCCAGTCTTTGGGTTGAACCGTTTTGGTATTCTTGATCTGCTGTTTGTCTACAACATAGAAAAATTTATTGCCGGGTACATAAGAGTAACCACGGTATTTTGTTTCAGGATCGTCGCTGGCTACCCAGTCGATGGCTGTTTTCAACGGCAATGGTTTACCCTGATAGCCGGTGTTTACCTGTGTGTATTCGAGTTTGCCTGTGGTGGTTTTGTCCGGCGTTAACGAAATAGGGCAAGGTTTCGAATCGTAAGCCTGTGCACGCATCTGGTTAATGTACCAGTCGGTTTGCAGATAGCTGAGATTACATACTCTGATGTCGGTACGAATGCCTTCAACATCCTGCGCATACCACAACGGGAATGTGTCGTTATCGCCATTGGTGTAAATAATGGCGTTCTTATCGCACGAATTAAGATAGTTGTTGGCAAAATCGCGGGCACAGGTGCGTCCTGCACGGGTGTGGTCGTCCCAGTTTTGTGCGCCCATTAATACCGGAACCAATACCGATAAACCGGTGACGACTATGGCCGACTGTTCCGATTTAAGATATTTGTTGAGTGTATCCCATAAGAATAGTACGCCTAACCCAATCCACATTGCAAAGGCATAGAACGAACCGGCATAAGCATAATCGCGTTCGCGTGGTTGGTAAGGGTACTGGTTCAAATAAAATACAATGGCTAAGCCAGTCATGAAAAAGAGAAGCATTACCAACGAAAAATTTTCGTAACCACCCTCTTTCCATCTGTAAATCTGAAACGCAATACCCAGCAAACCGAGTAATAAAGGCAGAAAATAGTATGTATTGCGTGCCGGATTGTCTTTTAACGAAGCGGGTAGGGTGCTCTGGTCGCCAAGAAACAGATTGTCGATAAAATTGATGCCCGAAATCCAGTTACCGTTGAGTATACCACCATGCCCTTGCTGGTCGTTCTGGCGACCTACAAAGTTCCACATAAAATAACGCCAGTACATGTGCCCAAACTGATATTTCCACATATAGGTGAGGTTCTCACCAAATGTGGGCATCATGATCTGTTGTCCGGTTACCGCACTGGTAATCGGTGTACCTGTAATGTTCCCCCATTGTTTGTAAGCCTGTACATGTGTGGGGTCGGGCGACCACATACGCGGAATAATTGTTTCGAAAGCACTTTCGTAAACCGGTTCCTGTTTATGGTCAATTACTTTATACTCGCCACCAATTTGTTCGCGTATAGCACCACCGTCTTTTACTTCCTTCATCGGTGCGCAGTATTGTTGCCCGTAAATGACCGGATTTGTGCCATACTGGTCGCGATTGAGGTACGATAGCAACGAGAACATGTCGTCGGGCTGGTTCTGATTCATAACCGGATTGGCCGAAGACCGAATAATGATCTGAGCAAACGCAGAATATCCAATCAGGATTACCCCAATAAATAATAATATGGTATTGAGTAATACTTTACCTTTTTGGTACGAATAGTATGTGCCATATGCCAGGCCGCCGAAAGCAGCCAGCAAAAAGAAAATAGAACCTGAATGAAAGGGTAAACCGATGCCATTTACAAACATCAGCTCGAACCACGATGCAATGGTAATGGTGCCCGGTATAACACCGTACATTATAGCCACCACAATTACAAACGACAGCATTAATGCATAAAAACTACCCTTGTAAGTAACTTTATATTTTTTGAAATAGTATACCAATACAATAGCCGGAATAGCCAACAGGTTTAAAAGGTGAACCCCGATAGAGAGTCCGATAAGATACCCAATCAGTATAATCCAACGGTTGGCATGTGGCTGATCCGCTTCGTTTTCCCATTTGAGCATAGCCCAAAATACGGCGGCAGTAAACAAGCTCGACATGGCATATACTTCGCCTTCTACGGCCGAAAACCAGAATGTATCAGAGAAGGTATACGCTAAAGCACCAACCAAGCCGGCACCAAAAACGGCATACATCTGACCCTTATTGATATTGTCGGCTGTTACGCCAAGCAGTTTGCGGGCCAAGTGGGTAATGCTCCAAAAGAGAAACATAATCGTAAATGCACTGGCTAAAGCCGACATGCTGTTAACCATTATGGCAACATTGGCCGGCGAGCCTGCAAACAGAATAAATAACCGGGCAATAAGCGAGAATACCGGTGCACCCGGCGGGTGACCAACCTGTAATCTGTCGGCCGAAGCAATAAACTCTCCGCAATCCCAAAAACTGGCCGATGACTCAATCGTCATTAAATAAACCACTGCCGAAATGGCAAAGGTTATCCAGCCCAGGATGTTGTTAAACTTGTTGTACTGTTTCATCTTTTTATTTTACGTTTTTGATATTTTTTATAGATAGATATTTTAAATTTTTATTTATTGCCGGTAAGTTCCTCAATCATGCGGATAAGAATATGAATGATTTTAATATGAACCTCCTGAATGCGATCCGAATACTGCTGATGAGGTATACAAATGTCGCAATCGGCTAATGGTGTAAGTTTTCCGCCACCCTTACCGGTTAGCGAAACCACCTGCATGCCACGTGCTTTTGCGGCATGAACCGCGCGCAGGATATTTGCAGAGTTGCCACTGGTGCTTATGGCAAGCAGCACATCGCCCGCTTTGCCAAAAGCTTCGATGTAACGTTCGAAAATGGCATCGAAGCCAAAATCGTTGGCTGTACAGGTAATAAACGCCGGATCGCTGATGGCCATGGCCGGCATGGCACGGCGTGTGTTGCGGTATTGTCCGGTAAGTTCTTCGGCAAAATGCATGGCATCGCTCATAGAACCACCATTACCGCACGATATGATGCATCCGCCTGCTTTAATTGCCTTGGCCATAATGGTTGCGGCAGTTGCAATGGCAGTAATATTTGCTTTATTGTCAATAAATTTGGTCAGCACCTCTTGTGCTTCAAGTAAATCGAACGTTATTTCGTGTTCTAACATAATGAATAATACGTCATTCAGCTTCTAATCTGTTTTTTGAAACCGAACAAAAGTACAATAAAAATATTATTTTCTTAACTTTGACCGCTTTTTAAAGCCACCAATAATATTAAATAGTGTTGTAAGATGTGGATTGTTCTTTCGATTTTTGCTGTTGGTATACTTTTGGGTGTACTTTTACGGCCTGTAAAACACAAAATTAAGGTGTCGATAAGTAAAACGACCTTCTATATTATTGTTTTATTGGTGTTTTTAATGGGTATACAGGCCGGTGAAAACCATGCTGTAACCAAACATTTGGGCGAGGTGCTTGGCAACGCACTACTCATTGGTGGATTTTCGGTTCTTGGCAGTATGTTGCTGGTTAAGTTGTTTGTAAGTTATAACAAATTCGACATTGGCCGGCTCAATAATCTGGTGCCGGAAAATAATCTCGAAAGTCTGATAGTAAAAGAAGAACCGGTTTTGCATGAATCATCCGATGAGGCATCCGAGGTTCAACCCGAAACAATGGACGATGTGGTTTTGGCTGAACCCGAAAATGAGGCATCCGAGGTTCAACCCGAAACAATGGACGAAGGGGTTATGGCTGAACCGGAGAGTGAGGCATCAGCGGTTCAACCCGAAATGCCCGACGACGATGCTGGCTTAAACACAAACAATAAGGACGAAAAATGATGAAAGAATCGAAAATTATAACCATCGCGTTTATTCTTGGGGCTATAATCGGCCTGATTTCCATTACGCCCGAAGTGGTGTTTACCAGCGGCGCGATGGAGTATGTTTTGTATGTGCTGATGCTGGTTGTGGGGGTGAGTGTGGGGCTCGATCGCGATGCTTTGGTGGCGATGAAACGTTTTCGGGGCCCGCTCATGTTGTTTCCGTTGGTTATTTTGGGTGGAACCCTCATTGGCTCGTTGGTGGCCTGTATTTTCAACCCTTACCTGTTAATTACCGATGCTTTGTCGATTGGTTCGGGAATGGGCTATTACAGTTTGAGTAGTGTGCTTATTAATAATGTCAGGGGCGAAGTGGCTGCTACAACCGCGCTGCTGTCCAATATGTTTCGCGAAATATTTACCCTTTTGTCGGCACCACTCATTGTAAAATACTTTGGACCCTTTGCAACGATTGCTGCCGGTGGCGCAACCAGTATGGATACGACTTTACCTATTGTACAACGATCCAGTGGCAACGAATATACCATTCTGTCGGTTTACAGTGGTGTAGTGCTTACGGTACTTGTTCCGATTTTGGTACAGGTTTTTGTTGGTGGTATCAGGATTTAATTCAATATATGCTGCGGGTTATATCGATATTTTTTTGACTGAAAACAACATGGTGTGAACCGGAAGCCTGAATTTGGTGTCAGGCCGTTTTCGGACTATCAGGTTTCGGGAATGTTTTGTTCGATAATTATGGGCCTATTGGTCTACTAAATACACCAATGAACCCAAATTAAAAATCGTGATTAACTGGCGATTGGGCAAAAATATTGATGTAATCAGTTACCAACATATGATTGGGGTTGGAGAATAAGCACTATTTGAATAATAATTTGTGGCTATTTTGGATTTTGCTAAAATGCCGGCGAAAATGATAACAGTTTTAGTTACAATAAAAAATGCAGATAAGCCACTATTTATATCAATTTCGATACGATGACAGCGAGCGAGCGTTAAGCAGACTCGAATCGAAATACCTCTTTAACCGTGAGGAAAAGAACAAATTACTTATTTCCGATATAAAAACCGAACCCTCGAGTAGTGCTTTTATTAAAAACAGACTTGATATTATTGCCTTTTCAGATGATTATGCGGTACTCATTGACGAAATAAAGAATAAAAAAATATTTGACGACAGATACAAGGTAGAATATTTAGTACTCCATGGTGATAAAACAGAATATGCTGAACGGCTAAAAAAGATTAATGAAACGGGCTGTTGCATTGATGGGGTGGCCGAATATTACAGTCCGGCGACCATCTATGCCATTTGCCGTTTCGATGGAATTTGGTATTTTGGTATATTGATAAAGGGACATTTGTTGTGGCAAAAGCATAAAAACAAACCTCGTTCATGCAGCAATTCCATAAGTATGAGTATTGCCAAAGCACTTGTTAATATTGCCACAAGGTCAAACAAAGCGTGTACCCTTTTGGATGCCTGTTGTGGTGTGGGTACAATTATGTTAGAGGCCTGTGTTGCAGGTTACGCTGTTGAAGGGTGCGACATTAACTGGAAAATGTGCGTGGATGCGCGTAAAAATATTGCGCACTACAACTATACCGCCAAAGTATATCGATCGGACATAAAGGACATGGACACACAGTATGATGTCGCGATCATCGACCTGCCATACAATTTGTTCAGTAATGCATCCGAAACAGAGATGGCACACATTGTTGAGTCGGCCTATAAAATTGCAGATCGCCTCTTAATTATATCGGCTCCGGATATTTCAGCTATCATTCGAAACACCGGCGTTCGAATAACAGATTATTGCAGTGTGGGCAAAAACGGAAAAACAACATTTTCCAGAAATATATGGGTTTGTGAAAAAACCGGTTAATAATTTTTAATTTTGAACTCGCTCAGGTAAACATAGGATTGAATTTTTTCGCCAGTGTTACCCATTATGGGAGAAATTTGTCCAATTAACTTTGGTTCAATACTAATTTTTAAAATTTAAAGTGTAATGCAACGATTCAGGTTTCTGTGTATTTTATTGCTCGTGTCGTGTGGTGCAATGGCGCAATCGTTTATGATGAACCCTTATGGCCGGAGCCATGTGGTTTGTTTGAATGGTAAGTGGCAAGCAATTATTGACCGGTTTGAAAGAGGTGAAAAGAATAAGTTTTACGAAAATAAGGTAGCTGAATCGAATACCGAATTTGTCGAATATGGCTTTAGCAATGGGTTGCGGCTTGATGTGCCCGGCGATTTTAATTCACAGTTGCCCGAATTAAAATATTACGAGGGAAATGTGTGGTATCAACGTTATTTTACGGCAGGCAAAACCGCCGGTAAACGAACCTTTATTTACTTTGCCGGCGTGAGTTACCAGACAAAGATATGGTTAAATGGCGAGCTGGTGGGAACACACGAAGGCGGTTTTACGCCATTTCAGTTTGAAGTGACGGCTCTGCTCAAAGAGGGCGAAAACGATTTGGTGGTATTGGTTAATAATCAGCGACGAACCGATGGTATTCCGGCAATGAATTTCGATTGGTGGAATTATGGCGGTATTATGCGCGATGTGTTTTTAATTGAAACGCCGCAAGTGTTTGTAAACGACTATTTGGTTCTGCTCAAAAAAGGTTCAACCGAAACCATATCCGGTTTTGTACAGTTGCAGGGGGCCACATCGGTTCAAAAGGTTATGCTTTCCATTCCGGCTCTTAAAGTGTCATCACTTCTTACTACCGACAATAATGGGTATGTCGCCTTCGAATTAAAAGCAAAGCCCCAACTTTGGTCGCCCACCGATCCGAAATTGTATCCGGTTTCCATTGCCGTGGCCGGCGACACTGTAAGCGACCGCATGGGGTTCAGAACCATAGAAGCTAAGGGGACTGAAATTTTGCTCAATGGTAAAAAAGTCTTTTTCAAAGGTGTAAATTTTCACGAAGAAATACCCCAACGTATGGGGCGTGCTTATTCGGAAGCTGATGCTGCAATGATAATTGGAGAAGTGAAGGCGTTGGGATGTAACTTTGTTCGCACAGCTCACTATCCTCAAAATGAGCACATTGTACGTATGGCCGAAAAAGAAGGGATTATGATATGGGAAGAGATTCCATTGTGGCAAGGCATCGAATTTACGAACCCGGCAATACTCAAAAAGGCCGAAAATATGCTTCGCGAAATGGTTTACCGCGATAAAAACCGTGCCGGGATTGTGGTGTGGAGTGTGGCAAACGAAACCAAACCTTCGCAATACCGCGATAAGGTACTTACCGAACTTGTTGAACTTACTCATCGGTTGGATGCAACCCGTTTGGTTGGGGCTGCTTTTGATAATTTAACCTATAAGACCACCGAAAACACATTTGTTTTGAATGATAATCTTTCGAAGGTGGTTGATATTGTGGGTGTTAATAAATATTTGGGTTGGTATATGCCGTGGCCGGTAGAGCCTTCGAAACTGCAATGGCAGGTGGCAACCGACAAGCCTTTAATTATATCGGAGTTTGGTTGCGAATCGCTTTATGGTAAGCATGGGTTCAATGAGGTGGCCAGCAGTTGGAGCGAAGATTACATGGCCAATAATTACCGTAAAAATCTCGAAACGTTTAAGAATATCAAAAACTTGTGCGGAACCTCGCCATGGGTGCTTTTCGACTTTCGTTCGCCCTTTCGTATGCTGCCCGGAAATCAGGATGGGTGGAACCGAAAAGGATTGGTTTCGGATAAGGGCATGCGAAAAAAAGCATGGTATGTAATGAAAAACTATTACGAAAGCAAAAAATAACACCGGTTTGATTCATTGCGAGTTGCAAAAATCGACTGATAATAAAGAAGATGATATGAAATGTAGAATGAAACCAATGGTTTCAGGATTCATGGCGTTGTGTGCCTCGGTTCAGGTATATTGTCAAAATCCCATTGTACCTCCGGGGCTGTTTATTGCTGATCCCGAGGCGCACGTTTGGAGCGATGGCCGGATTTATGTATACGGCTCGCGCGATGAAAGCAACGATTATTGGTGCTCATATTCCCATCATGTGTTATCAAGCAACGACCTGAAAAATTGGACAATTGTCGAAAATGCATTTGCTTCGAAGGGTGCCAACGATCAGGTGCCTTATTGCGATCATTTGTTGTTTGCGCCCGATTGTGCCTATAAAAACGGCATTTACTATCTGTATTTTTGCTCGCCCGATAAGCAGTTATATACCGAGGGTGTAGCCACATCGTCGTCGCCGTTGGGGCCGTTTAAAAACGGTAAGCATATGGTTGGGGCCAACGAAATTGATCCGGCCGTATTGGTCGATACCGACGGGCAAGGCTATTTTTTATGGGGGCAGGGTAAGCCCAAAATGGCTAAGCTTAGCGCCGATATGCTTTCGATCGATAAATCGACATTGACGTTTCCGCTCGATTCGGCCGGCAATGAGGCTTTTCACGAAGGGTCATCCATACGTAAAATAGGCGATTGGTACTATCTTGTTTTTGCCGACGACAGTCGGAATCACAAACCAACCTGTTTGGGGTATGCTATGAGTAAAAATCCAATGGGACCATATACCTACAAAGGGGTTATCATTGATAACATTGGGGCCGATCCTGCTGTTTGGAATAATCATGGATCTATCGAAATGTTTGATGGTCAGTGCTATGTGTTTTATCATCGTTCATCGCACAATTCGCAAAAATTCCGTAAAGCTTGTATTGAACCGGTTACCATTGCCAAAGATGGCACCATTGCCGAGATAGAAATGACCACCCAAGGCGCATTAGGCCATCCAATTGCGGCCAATGAGGTAATGGATGCCGCGAGGGCTTGTCTGCTTTCCGGTTCTGTTTTTATTTCGGATTTGGCAGAAGCCGATGTGCTTAGCGAAGGATTAACCAATATATCAGATGGTGATTTTGCGGTATTTAAATATTTAATGTTTGATGGTCGTGAAGCCTCATTTCGGGTAAAAACCAGCTTTTCTAAAGGTGGTGTAATTGAAATAAGACTCGACAGACCCGATGGAATTAAAATTGGTGAATGCCGGTTGCCCGGATTCGTGCCTGAAATGCCTTTTGCCATTACCGACTGCAAAATAAAAAGGACTATCGGAAAGCATGCCGTTTATTTGGTGTTTAGGGGCGACATCGGCTCGCAGTGTTTTGTGGATTGGTACAATTTCGGGCGTTAGCACGTGATTGAAGCGGTGAGCCCGCAGTGCCTGTATAGGCGTTGTGAACATGAAAAATGGATTTGACTTTGCATACGAGGATCATGAGCGAAAAGTCCGGTGGAAGCGAACCAAGCGGCAGACCCGGAAGGATAACATGAACTAAATTTTGATTTTTTCGCAAAGGTTGGGTAAAATGGTATGAATGGGGTTGTTGGTCTTTTTGTTTTGTGTATTTTAGCGTTTTATATGTAAATTTGAAATAAAAAACAAGAATATGGCACGAAATAGTATTGTGGAAGAGCCCAAACATAACCATTTGGCAAAAGGAACCAAACTTAAAGGCGAAATTTATGCGGAAGGTGATTTTAGGGTCGATGGCGATATTGATGGTACATTTGTATGTAGTGGTAAATTAGTGGTTGGCGAAAGTGGTCGTATTTTTGGTGAGGTAGAATGTAAAAATGCCGAAGTGATGGGGCATATCAGAGGGAAATTGATTGTGGCCGATTTGCTGAGCATGAAAGCGACTTCGAAAGTAGAAGGCGATGTTAAAACGGTGCGTATAAGTATTGAACCACATGCCGTGTTTTCGGGATCGTGCGATATGATTAGTTCGGATGCAGAAAATAATGTTAATGAATAATTTATTCCGATAATGGAATTTGATGAATTTTTTGGCACCTGTAAAGTATTGGTAATTGGCGATGTAATGATCGATGCTTATTTGTGGGGCGATGTCAATCGTATTTCGCCCGAAGCACCGGTGCCAGTACTAAGTTGTATAAAACGCGAAAACCGTTTGGGGGGTGCCGGCAATGTCGTTATCAATTTAAAGGCCATGGGCGCAATACCATTGGTTGTGAGCGTTGTGGGCGATGACGAACAGGGCGTATTACTAAAAACCATGCTGAGTGAAGATTATGGCGTAAATTCGGACTATATCATTGTCTCGGAACAACGTCGTACCACCGTTAAAACGCGTATCATCAGTCAGGGACAACATCTATTGCGTGTCGACGACGAAATGGATTCGTTGGTTGCCATAGACGAAACACTCATGATGGAGGATACAATTGCCGAACTTCTCGATAGCGGCGAAGTAAGTGCCGTAGTTTTTGAAGATTACGACAAAGGTGTTATTACCCCCCGCCTTATCGAATTTGTAGTAGAACAATGTGCCGAACGCGAAATTCCGGTTTTAGCCGATCCAAAATCGCGCAATTTTAATGCCTACCATGGCATTACGGTTTACAAACCCAACTTTAAAGAGTTTTGCTCGGGCCTGAATGTGAATGTAAAAAAGGGTGACATCAACCAACTCATGCGTATTGCCGATGAGTTTCGTATGGCACGCGAAATGGATTATTTGCTCATAACGCTATCGGAACATGGTATGCTGTTATGTGGGGCCGAAAGCGAACATATCGCTGCACAACGCAGCGAAATTGTGGATGTTTCGGGGGCCGGCGATACCGTAATCAGCGTGTTTACGGTATGTTTGGCCGCCGGAATTGATGCATTTACTGCTACACGCATTGCCAATGTGGCTGGTGGTCAGGTTTGCCAAAAAGTAGGTGTAGTTCCGGTAGATAAAGTACAGTTGTACGAAGAGTGCAAAAGGCTGAATATTATAATTTAGTCGATAACAAATATTCGAGAATACGTTCGTTGGGGTTAAATGGTTTTAAACTGTTTAACCCCAGTTTATTTATAGCGACTTCAATTTTTTCGGCCTCTGTGTTTAAGTTTTTATGGTAAAAATCGGCGGTTTTGGTCATACATTCGAGCGGTATTAGTCCAATAAGTTCGCTGCCTGTAACCTCTGCGCCAAACATGCGAGCTATTTCGCGCGTTTTTTCATAGACGGTATGAACCGGCGATAGGTCAATGTCAGTAATGTTGCAACTCACCTGTGCGCATCCGAATTCGGGCATTAACCAGCCAATGGCTTTTACATTTTTCATGGCTCCGGCTGTTTGTTGTGTGGTCCCATCGGGTCGTATTATGGTTGAACCGGTTTCGCGGAGTAAGGCAGCAATACGTTTGGCCACGACAACATCGGTGGTGTTGAGGTTGATGTTGTAGGCGATGAGAATTTTTCGCGCCCCCAACGCTAATGCACCGGCCGTGGGGTGTGGTTCAGTCGGACCAAAATCCGGTATCCATTCAGCATCTTCCATTTTTTTTGTTAAACCTTCGAAGCCACCATTACGAATATTTGCCAGACTCATTCGGTGTCGGGCGGTGGCCGATTTTTCGTAAAGGTATACCGGTAAATTCAGTGTTTCTGCTACCTGTTTGGCCGCTTGTTGTGCATAATAATCGGCATCTTCGAGGGTTAATCCTCTTATAGGTATAAACGGACATACATCGGTGGCTCCAAAACAGGGATGTGCACCCGTATGCCGTTGCATGTCAATGAGATGTGTAGCCTGTTCTATGGCCGCCACAGCAGCTTCTACCACCTTTAGCGGCTTTCCGGCAAACGTAAGTACTGTGCGGTTGGCATCATAGCCCATGTCGCAATGCAATAGCCAAACTCCTTCGACCTTTTCGATGGCGTTGCAAATTTGCGAAATAATGTGCTGATCGCGCCCTTCACTAAAGTTTGGTACGCATTCGAGAATTTGTTCCATGGCTGTTTTCAATCAAAAATAGCGTTTTTTATCAATATTGTTATTTATGTCATCGCAATTTTTTCGTTTGGGCATGCCGCTCGCCGTTGGCTCCCGTCGGGCTTTCCGCTCGTAGTCCTCGTGCCGCTGTTTCGTTTAACTTGCGTTGCATTCGCATCAATCTCTTTTGCTCTCACTCAAACGCTTTTTCGGCAGCAATGCATTCGGCCAACTCCATCCATCCATTTCAGTCTCACACAAACTCACATTGGCGGCACTGTGGGCTACCCGCTGCAATCCCTCACGCAACGCACGGAAACCGGAAAATAACGATCCGCATGGCGGCGACATTATCTCTTTTTAAAACCTGATAGGTGTTCAAATCCTCTAGCCCATAAACCAATCATGATTTTTGAGCCGGAAAATCATGCCGATAAAAACCCATCACCAAATCAAACCAATCTCCGCTTGCGGAAGTTCCGCAGAGGCAAACCCTTATTCATCAATCATTTTGTTAACCGCCTACAACAGCCTCGGAGAGGCGACAGATTGGTAGCCCATTCAATGATAGCTCCAAACAAAACAAAGATTCGGAGAATCGGCAGAATGGTCGAATGAGATTTAAGTCGTCGGTCGTCAGAGGCTTACGCGTGTTTTTTGTCCAGTCGTCAGTCGTCAGTCGACAGTCGTTAGTCGTTAGTCGTCAGTCGTCAGAGCTTGCGCACGCTTTTTTGACCACGGATTACACGGATGGTCACGGATTATAGAGAGGTAAATGTGACCGCCAATAAACGTCGTTGGCGAATGGCCAATACCTAATTGCCAACGGCCAAATGCTAATAGCTAACGGCCAACCGCCAAAATTCAACCCCAGCCTCGGAGAGGCGACAGATTGGTAGCACAACGATGACCATCAAATAGCAAAAACAGATTCGGAGAATCGGCAGAATGGTCGAATGAGCCAATGCTCGCCAGGTGCAGCGCACCGAACTATTTGCAGCACACCGGATTGCGGATTAAATTTGAATTGCCTCCGGCTTTAGCCGGTGGATCGCATGATATAGCCATAAAGGGGGTTTTAACCCAAACATTACCCAATGGTCTTTGTGGTTTAACCACACATTTGAAGCTTCTTTTCCCGAAACGGTAAAGCCCTTTCCATTAATTGTTTTTTTGCTTTTGTCATTTGACAAAATGTCAAAGCCATGCAGGCGCGGAATG
>QKHT01000297.1 GCA_003249935.1 Bacteroidota bacterium | reverse complement strand
ATGTAGCTAAAATAGCGTAAATCCGTGGCTACATTCAATGCAAAGCCATGCATGGTAATGTAACGTCCGCTGCGTACGCCAATGGCGCATATCTTGCGGCAACCGGGGTTGCCAACATCCAACCACACGCCGGTAGCCCCATCGAGTCGGGTACCGGTAATGCCGTATTCGGCTATGGTAAGTATTATTACTTCTTCTAACTGATGGATGTACTCTTTGAGTCCAAGGCCAAAGTTCTCGAGGTCTAAAATCGGGTAGCCCACAATCTGCCCGGGCCCGTGGTAGGTTATATCGCCACCACGGTTGGTGTGGTAAAATGTAGCGTTATTGGCCTGAAGCTGTATTGAATTAATGAGCAGATTATTGTCCGAACCGCTTTTGCCAAGTGTGTACACGTGCGGATGTTCGCAAAACACCACAAAATTGTTGGTGGCTTCGTTGTTTTGACCTGCTGCGCGGTTTCGGTTCTTTACTTCGAGTATTTGATTAAACAATACCTCCTGTTTATCCCAGGCGGCTTTATAGTCAATCTCGTTCCAGTCAATAAATTCTGCTGTGTGGTTCATATCGTATGTGTATTTTTTGAAATCGGAGTAAAGCAAAAAACTTTACGTTTTATACCTGATGTAACAGATTATAAAGCGTAAAGTTTTTACCCTGCCGTGTCGGGTGGTCTATTTTGAAGCCAAAACTTTGCCGGTATTTACGCCGGGAATATTATCGGGCTTAGAAAGTACCAAGGTCATCGAATCCATCACCGTTTTGTACAGGGCCATGTGTTTGGTGTTGACCGGTTCGACCGAAGGTGCCTCCATTTTAAGCGGGTTAACGGGTAAGCCATTTTTATACACTCTAAAATCGAGGTGTGGCCCGGTAGCAAGTCCGGTAGAACCCACATAACCAATTACATCGCCCTGTGTAACCGATTTTCCGGTGGTTACCCCGGGTGCAAAACCTTTTAGGTGCATGTAAACAGTAGAATATACCGAGTTGTGTTTAATTTTAAGGTAGTTACCACCTCCGGCAGCCTGATAGCCTTTTTCTACTACAACACCCGATCCGATGGTTTGAACCGGTGTGCCGGCAGCCGCAGCATAATCCACACCAAAATGGGCTCTGAAAATTTTTAGAACCGGATGAAACCTGCTTGCGGTAAAGGTAGAACTGATGCGTGCATATTTGAGTGGTGCTTTAAGGAAAGCCTTTTTCAGGCTGAGCCCTTTTTCGTCGAAATACGATGTTTCGCCGTTCTGCGTAAACCGGTAAGCCCAATAATCTTTCCCCGCATGTTCAAATTTTGCGGCTTCAATGGCTCCATAGCCAATAAAGGTAGAGTCTACGTACAATTCGTTAAATACCACCTGAAACTTATCGCCTTTGGCAATGCCGAAAAAGTCGATACTCCAGGCATATACATCCGAAAGTTCAATGGCTAAAGTCGGGTCGAGGTTCAAATCGTTCATGGTGTTCCATAACGACGAGTTAATGACGCCTTCTACGGTCCGGCGTACGGTTTTTACCGCCTTTTTGCCCGAGTACACATGCAGCGAATCGCGAAAATCGCAAACCACATATTCGAGCGGCGATTTTTCGTACACAAAATATTGCAGATTTTTGGTAGAATCTTTAGACAGAAACGCGGTGTATTTATTGCCGGTTTTTATCTTCCTTACATCAAATACATTAATATAATCGCCCGAAAGGCGGTCGATGAGCCCGTAGTTTACACCAAACGACGACAATATATTGCCCATATTGGTGTTTTTGGTAACCGTATTTGTTACAATACTAAACGAATCTACCGGCAGGCCATAAGCCCGAACCGTATCTTGCACCATTACTTCGGGGGCCGTTGGTATCTCCTCATTTACAAAAGTTATTAACGAATAACCTCCCATAAGGACTACAATGCCTGTTACCAAACCTATGATTCGTTTCTTAAATTTCATGTCACTTGCTTTAAAATGTAATTATTCTTGTATTGTCGTTCTGTAACTGAATGTTTACCGCCACTATATCGTCCGGCATTATTTCGGCCACTCGTTCGGGCCATTCTACAAAACATGTATTTCCGCTATAAAAGTAATCTTCATATCCGAAATCGAATGCTTCTATAACATTTTTTATACGATAAAAGTCGAAATGATAGATGGTTTGACCATTTTTTGTCGAATATTCGTTAACAATGGCATACGACGGACTATTAACCGTATCGACTACGTTCATACACTGGCACACTTCTTTAACAAACGTGGTTTTGCCGGCACCCATGGTTCCATACAAAACCACAATGTCGCCCTGATTAATTTTGGCAGCTAATTTTGCGGCAGCCAAAGGCAAGTCGTGCAACGTTTTTATGTGAAAAGTGTCGTTCATGGCCTATTTGTGTTTTGGACTCATCACCGCAAACGGCACCAGCATCTCTTCCATCGATATGCCACCGTGCTGAAATGTATCGCGGTAGTAGTTTACATAATGGTTAAAGTTGTTGGGATACGCTAAAAAATCGTTGTGAACGGCAAATACATACTTGGAGCTTACATTGGGCGAAGGCAATTGGATCTCTTCCGGTCGTGTAATTTCGTACACTTCGCGGGCATTGTAATTGAGGTTTTTGCCCACTTTATACCGTATGTTGGTATTGGTGTTTTTGTCGCCGATAACTTTTACAGCATCTTTTACCCGTATCGAACCATGGTCGGTGGTAATAATCACTTTTACATCTTTTTCGGCCAACGTTTTCAGCAGCGTAAAGGCGGCACTATGGCTGAACCACGACATGGCCAACGAGCGGTAGGCGGCTTCGTCGTTGGTGAGTTCGCGTATGGTTTTTACTTCGGTACGGGCGTGCGACAGCATATCTACAAAATTGAAAACCACCACGTTCAACGGGTTTTTCATCATCGCAGGCAATGCCTCGAGCATCCGGTTTCCCGCAGCAGAATCTAATATTTTGTGGTAGCTGTATTCGTATCTTTTTCTGAACCGGTCGAGTTGGGTGCCAATCAGCTCGTTTTCGAACTGGTTTTTACTCTCTTCTTCCTCCTCGTCGGTCCATAAATCGGGGTACATCTGTTTTATTTGTAACGGCATCAATCCCGAAAAAATGGCATTACGCGCATATTGTGTAGCCGTGGGCAAAATGCTGTAATAGAGCTCTTCGCTGTCTACGCTGTAAAATTCGCTCATAATGGTACGCAACGCCCGCCACTGGTCGTAACGCAGGTTGTCTATCACCATTAGAAACACCTTTTTACCATCGTCGAGCAGCGGAAATATTCGTTTTTTAAACAGTTCGTGGCTCAACATTGGCCGGTCCGGTTCACCCGTAAACCAACTGCGGTAGTGTTTTTTTACGTATTTTACAAACTGGCTGTTGGCTTCGTTTTTTTGCAGCTTCAGTACTTCGTCCATGGCATTGTCCGATCCTTCGAGCTCCAGCTCCCAAAAAACTAATTTTTGGTACACTGCGGGCCAGTCTTCCCAGTTCATCGAATCGTTAATTTCAATGCCCAATTGCGAAAAGGCCGACTGGTAACCCGATGTTACCGCCCTTGCGCGCAATTCGCGTTTTTGCAGGTTCTTTTTTAACGACAGCAATACTTGGTGCGGGTTTACCGGTTTTATGAGGTAGTCGGCAATGTTGCCACCCACTGCCTGATCCATAATGCTCTCTTCTTCGCTCTTGGTAATCATCACCACCGGTACACCGGGGTCAATTTTTTTAATCTCTATCAGCGTTTCGAGGCCCGATTTACCAGGCATGTTTTCGTCCAGAAACACAATGTCGAAGTACGATTTTACTACTTCGTCCAAGGCATCGTTGCCATTGGTAACGGTAGTTACTTCAAAACCCTTGTTCTCAAGGAAAATAATGTGCGGCGTGAGCATCTCAATCTCATCGTCGGCCCAAAGTATGCGTGTTTTTTCCATCATCTTGTCTTTTTTTGGTTGAACCATCCCGCCACTATTGGGGAATGAACATGTTGTCGGGAAGCGGCTGTGGTGCCGGTGCTTCCACTTTTCCTTCCAGTGGCGCAATGTTCCGGTGGTAATAATCGCGGTAAAGCGATACAGCCCGCTGCGTAATCATTTGCCTGAAGTTCTCGTCGCTTATAACAAACAACTCTACCGGAAGTTGCGCCAGAATACTGCCAAAGGCCACATTGTTGCGTGCACTTTGTAAATACCACAGTGCTTCGTCGCGCGATGCAAAGCCGTTCACAATCAGTGCCGATGTGTCGCCCTTCATGGTGTTAAACGAAATGTCGAAATCATTCACCATAAAATTGTTAAAATTAAATTTACCAACTTCAAAAAGCAACTGATTGCGGTTTATCTTCTTTTCGTCGAACATCACGATAAAGTAATGCCGCAGCGTTTTGTCGCTGCTAAAGAGTGGTTTTTCGTCGGCTTTTGTGATGGTTGAACCACCGGTTGCCACATTCGTGCCGTTCAATCCAAAGTTCAATGGTACGCCTATACCCACCGGCACGCGACCACTATCCAGTTGAACCAGCATATAGTTCACCATTTCGCTAAATGGATAGCCGGCATGGTTCTGTTTCAAATCCTTGAGCATTTCGGTAAACGGCACTACGTTTTTGGCCGAAGCAATGGCCAGCGCATTCACAAATTTTACATAAGGAATAAGTGGCGAACCTTTATAATTTTTTTTAAATGCATCGCAATTGTTGGCCACAGCCACCATGTTACCCTTTTTGTATAAAGCCAAAGTGGCGTAATACACCGAATCCTGAGCCTGTTTTGTGGCGGCCATCTTTTGGGCATACAGCGGGTCGTTCATAATTACCGCATAACGACTGTCGGGGTATTTGGCCAATAAAATGGCTTTTACCGAATCGGCCTGAACCGGTTTTTCGAGTTTTGTAAATGCACGGTACATGCCAAAAAGGGCATCGCATTCGTTTTTGTTGCCTTCGAACCGTTTGGTGAGTTTACCAAACGCATCAATTGCTTTGGGGTAAATCGTCAGGTCGTTGTTAAATATCGACCCGATACCGTAGTAAGCATCGGCCATTTGCTCGTTCGATTTTTTTACTTGTGCCGGTTCAAACGGTAACCCTTTTAAATAGAATGCTACCGCTTTGTTGTTGAGCGAATCGGGTATTTCGGCCGCTTTTTTTGTCAGATTGGCTAAATCGTTGCCCATGGTTATCGCGCCTTTTTCGCTGCGCCGCCAATCGTCTTCGTTGGCCCGCTGACCCCATGTGCGTTGAAAATCCTGTTTGCCTTTAGCTACCAGATTCGGGTTAAAAAAGTACCATGCATTCGCACCTCCTGTTGCCCCTGTAACTGGTGGCTTATTGCTTTTTGCAAGTTTTTCGGCCGCTTTTTCCTCTTTTATCAGATTTTGAATGATGCCTTCGATTAGTTTTGTGCGATCGGCTTGATTCATATTGGCCACCCGCTGCAAGCTGTCCTGTTGTGCAATTATTCCGTAATATTTGGCCAATGTGCCCAATACGCCCGAAAGCTTACGAATAGCAATTACATCGGGATAATCGTCGGGCAGGTTCGATGCTGCACCCGACATATAGGGTTGCGCTTTTTGGTACAATCCGTTTTTGTAGTAGTATTGTGCCAGTGCGTATTGCGACAATCCCTTCTGCGATCGGTTATTTACGCTTTTTTCAACCGATAAGTCGTAATATTCTGCCGCTTTTACAATGTCGCCGGAGTTAAGCCTCAGGTTCGCCAAGGCATAATATAGTTGGTCGAGGAACTCCTTGTTCTTTTCGTCGCGAATCATCTTTTTCAGGTCTTTTTCAATGCCTTTGGTGTCGTTTGCACCGCGTGTGACTTCGGTAAGTTTAATACGTGCATTAAGTGCCATATTGTAGGGTGGGTTCATTTTTATTACTTCGCGGTATGCGTTTAGTGCATCGTCGAAGTTTTCGTTTTTTTGGTAAATCTGAGCCAAAATAAACGACCAGCGCCGTTTCAACGTTTTATCGCGTTCGAGCCTGATGGCCTCTTTCAGATAAGGGAGGCCGTCGTTGTATTTCTTTTGCAACAGATACATGTTGGCCACTGCGGCATTATATTCACGAAGGTATTTGTATGGTAGTTTTTCGTCGTTGGCCTTTTTAAGTATGTCGTCGGCTTCGTAGTACCAGCCGAGTTCGCTGTAGCAGCGGCCCATCCAAATGAGTGCATCGAAACGTACATCGGAGGTTATAAAATGGCGGGTAACGTAATTAAATACGCCAATGGCTTCCATAAACTGCCCCTTATAAAAATAGGCTTTCCCCGAAAGTATATAGGCTTTTTCGACCATCGGATTAAATTCTTCCTGGTTGTACCAGTCGAGTTCCGATTTTTTTGCATTGCGGTTCGGTCGGCTGCGGGGTTTAACCTTTATGGAATGGAGCTTTATAAGCTTTTTCGATTTCTCTACAGCCCGATCCATATCCGAAGAGGCGATGCTAAGCTTATCGTGGTTGCTATAAGCATACATCTGTATAATTTTGGTATAGTCGTCCTCCACAGCATTTTCCACCGCCTTTTTTCCTTTCAGAAAAGCTTCTTCGCCGTTATAATATACGTTGTATTTTGCGGTCATGGTTTGGTAATTCCGCGACAACCAAGTGTTTTTGGTGGTTTTGCAACCAAACGAAAAAAAAGCCACAACTGCAAAAATCAGTAACTTACGCATGTTTTTATTTTGAAGTAATAAATTTCTTAACTTTAATAACTCATAATCTACAAAATTATTTTTTTCGACCCATAAAATAGCACAAATCAATGAAATAATTGTTTATTAACAATTAAACGGAAAGTGCAATTCCATATAAAAACTGTAAATTTGCAGCAAATTTGCATAATCATGAGTATCAACAACATACAGGACGAAATTATCGAGGAGTTTTCCATTTTCGACGACTGGATGGATAAGTATGCCTATATCATAGAGTTAGGCAATAAATTACAGCCTATCGACGAGCGGCAAAAATCGGAACAAAACCTTATTAAAGGTTGCCAAAGCCGCGTTTGGATCGATGCTCGTTACGAGAACGGCGTGGTTATTTTCGATGCCGAAAGCGATGCCGTAATTGTAAAAGGTATTGTGGTATTATTGCTTAGTGTAATGAACAATCAGACCCCCGATAGCATTCTCTCTTCAGAACTCTACTTTATCGATCGCATCGGGCTTAGCCAACATCTTTCGCCAACCCGGTCCAACGGATTGTTGTCGATGATAAAGCAGATGCGTTTGTACGCCATGGCATTTAAAGCAAAATACGAAAACAATTAATAGAATGAGTAACGAAATATTAGAACTTGAAGGCCGGATAGTCGAAGCACTTAAAACGGTGTACGACCCCGAAATACCGGTTAATATTTACGACCTGGGTTTAATTTACCGTGTGGAAGTTTTTGAAGGCAACCGAGTGGAAATAGACATGACACTCACTGCACCGGCTTGCCCCGCTGCCGACTTTATAATGGAAGATGTGCAGGAAAAAGTCACGGCAGTACCCGGTGTCGAAGGTGTTTCGGTAAATATTGTGTTCGACCCGCCATGGGATAAGGAGATGATGAGCGAAGAAGCCCAACTCGAACTCGGGATGCTGTAACAGTAAAGGCTGTTTTTGGTTGAACCGCAAAGGCACAAAACTACGATAAACACCGGGGTTTTGTGCCTTTGCTATGTCGGGTTGAACCGTGAAACAACTTTATGTGGTGCAGTTTCGATACATCCGATCTGATTTTTAGTCTGGTATTTAATGTTTTAGTCCGTTATTTGCTATATCTATGCGACCTTGTTGAGGTTGGGGTTTATTTGATTTTTGCTGCGGATGTGGATTATGAATCTTCCATAACCTGTTTATTTTATAGCAGTTGCATGGCTATATATTCGGCTATGCGTTTGAAATTGACGGCAATGTAAAGTATCATAATTAATGCCGGTTGTATGACAACAGTCGGCGGATTGAACGTAAAAACAGCAAAGTTAGAAGTAACACCCAAAACGGTAGTTTCGTTAGAAAATGCAACAATACCAAGCATTGTCAACAGTAATACGCTCGAAAACACGTAATCGAACCAAGCTCTTTTAGTGAAATATACTACCAATAGCGTAATAAGTAATAGTATCGCTAATATGGTATTGGAAAATGGGTTACCATTGCAATAACTATTGATTAAGCTGTACAAAGCCCATATGCCAAAGAGTAAATAGGGTGTTTTTTGCAAATTACGCTTCAAATGAGATGTTTTGTAATCCATAATTTCAAATTTAATTGCGAAAATAGCAAAAATAAGATTCGGTGCTTATACCTGAAAGGGTTTGGCGATGTGCCTGCTGGTTGGCTTGCTGCCGATTAGGGGCTGAACCGATAATCGGAAGGGTTTTTGGCACGGGTCGCATTTGCTTGAAGACTCGGTTGTTGTAATCGGAAATTGTGAATTGAAAACTACTGCCTTTGCCGGGTTGGCTTTCCACCCAAATGCGTCCGGCGTGTTTTGTTATGATCTCTTTACAAATCATAAGTCTCAAGCCGGTGCCTTTTTCGTTTTGTGTTCACCGTCTCAATACTTTGTACTTTTTAGCTCAAAGCACCGGGAGCGAGCCGATGTCGGAGGTACCGCATATTTATAACAAGCCGGCAAGGTGAAAATCCGGATGCCAGCTGTATCGGACCATTTTCATGCACGCAAACATGTGAATAGCATTTCTGTTGGCATACAAAATGTTTTTTTCGATAACTGAACACAGTGCGCAGCCCCGCATCCTATCGTTTAAGGCAGTCGGTTCACGTTATATTGGCTTTCGGCTGTTTCGATACAGCTTTTCAGAACTTAGATTCAAGGTTTTTTGACGTTTTCTAAATAACTGCTTGCAGCAGGATTGAAAAATGAAATGATAAACCATTAGTATTCTGCAATATGGTAATTTTTCAGCAAGCCCTTTAGAAACAAAAACTCCCCTGCAACCAAGGGCTACAGGGGAGTAAACCAAAATTATAACCACGAAATACTATACTTACTTAAAAATGAGAATCTTATTTTTAATCTTGCACATATACGATAATCCTTTCGATTCGGTTATCGCGATTGAAAACCGCACGACTAAGATCTTCGGAAAGCGTGTATCCGTCGATTGGTATTGAATCGCCAGTACGGTAAATCGCACTTATGCCACCTTTAGTGGCAAGTTGGTATTGTATTGGTATTGAGCAGTATGTAAACGAAAGTTGCGGCGTTTTACCCGCCTCGGATATAAATTCGCTGCGATTGAGAAAGCAAGGCTCGAATGTAATGCGACCTTTGCTTACCTTCACACCCAGTTCGATAAACCGGCTGATGATGTCTTCTTTTACGAGCCCTGTCATGCCCGGTTGTTGTGCGCCCATCATGGTTGGGGTGTGCGAATAAGGATCGAAAGGAAAAGCACCGTAAACGGCCGGCGATTTATGAGCACCTAATCCGGCTTTGGCCTCGCGATAGTGAGCGAGAATTTTATCGGTAAGGGTTTTGTCGATTCCGGCATCGCAAAAGCGTTGCAGATTTTCGGCAATAGCCAAAACCAATTTCGAAACCATGTGCCAGTAAATACAGCCCAGCCCCTCGTATTTGTAAAAAGTGCCCGAACGGCCGGTAAACGACTGATGGTCGAATACCTGTTCGTAAAGCGTCTCGATGGCCATGCAGTCGGCATCGCTTATGGCGTATTTCCCCTCGGTTTTGATTGTTTCGAGTTGAACCCGCAAAAAGTTAACGCTGTTAAAACCGGCGTTGAAGTGAAACTGCCCGGCACCGTCGGCGGTAACAACCCTACGGTCGCCACGCGAAACCATTTCGGCAAGCAAAGCAATACGGCTCACGGCGTCCGATGGGATATTGTTTTTATCGACCAATAGCGGAAGCGTTTTATTCGGATAGAGGATATAACTGTTTTGGTCGGCACGATACAAGTCACTTGCGCGCAGAGCATCCAAAACCTGCAGCACCTCTTCGGCATTCAGTTTGCCCGAACTGAGTACGGCCACCTGCCCTTCGAGCATTTCGTAAAGGTGACGAATTACAATTTTATCGCCGTTGAAACTTATCAGATTATAGGCATGGAACATCTTGTCGTTGCGTCGGTTAACGGCTATCGACTGATCGATGAATGCAAGGGTAAGTTCGAGGAATCCCGAAATTTCACCACCAGACACCACCTCGGTTCTGCCCGAAAAACCGGCGTAGACACGATTACGGAACAGCTCGCCCGATTTGCCAAGCGCATCTGTAACGGCGCGGCGCTGAACATCGTTAAAACCACTATTTAGCAAATGCTTGGAAGCCGAAAAAATCTCAGAAACAGTATCAAAAAACGTCTTCATTTCGGTTGTGAGTACGAAGTCGTCGTTCTCGTGTTCGGCATAGAGTTCTTTGGCGAACGCGGTAAAACGGCGCATGTAGTACAAGGTAACCATCGAAACGCCCGAGCCTACAAGCGCATTGTTGGCATCGTTCCATTCGGGACGTTGTGTATTGAGCCAAATGCCCGCCTCGGGAATAAAATTGCTGAGTTTTGAGAGTAGTGTGGCAAGAATTTTTTCGGTAAAAGTGACCAGTAGTACCGAACCATCGGCCGATAGCACCAAACGCGCATCGGCACCTATCTTCTGTTCGAGTTTGAGAATGCTTGTATGCAGTTGATGGTCGAACCGGATGCTCTCTTTGGGATTGGTGACAATTTCGTCGTAGCTTTTGAGCCGATAAGGCACATTGGCATAGCTGAACATGGCTTTGTTAAGCACCGATTGAAGCTGAACCGGATAGTGCTTTTGCGATAGTTCGAGTAACTTTTGAAGATAGATAATCTGATGATCGCCCCAATAGCCAATGTTGGACCATGGATTATCGGGTTCGATCTCTTCCCATTCGATGCCTTTGTTGGTAATGCGATAAGCGTTGTAACCATCGGCAGTGGTGGCATTCAGAAACTTAGCGATAATGGCATTCAGAAATCCGGGATAGGATAGCGAAAGGGCTTCCCAGTTTTGGAAAATATCGCGCCAGTTGCCCTGGTAGCTCAATACTTTATTGCCGGCATCGTCCTTAATATTTATGCTGAAATGGTTCCACGGACGGCTTGGGTCGCCATGGCGGCGACTAAACGTAAGCGGCAGGTACTCCTGAACCACCCGATAAAGGTTCAGGTCGTTTTGTGTCTGAACCAAGGCTTCGAGAGCTTCGTGTGCAATGGTTGGCGGAAGCGATTTGAGAAACCCCCGGTATTTTTCGAACAGGCGTACATTAAAATGTTCGATGTGTTGAGCCAGAAAAGTGGTATTCACAGTATAATTATTCGCATAGATTCCGCCCCGCATTACGTTAAATAACACGTTGGCATAGTGTCGCGCCATTCCGGCCTGATCGGCTGTGTGCTGAACCCCGTCGGCCTGAGCCACGATGGCATTAAGCGCGGCGGTGCCATCGGCGATATTGTTTTCGATTGCGGCTACCACGCCGTTGCCGGCGCGGATAAACGCCGCAAGATTGTTGATTGCCACCACATCCTGAGCGATTTCGGCCACAAAGTACCAATGCCGGCTTTCGGCGGGCTGGAGTGCAAGGTCGGCACAGGCAAACAGTGCGCCACGAACGCCTTTTGACTCTGGTTCGGCCATGGGTTTTTCGCCGGTTCGAACCGCATCGAGCTGCGTACAACTCAAAAGGTAGTACGGATTATTGAGACCATATTGCCACACCGTATTTGCACGGAGCGATTCGCTGGGCTCGGCTTTATCGACCAAAATCGATTCCATTCGAAAAAGAGCCAGACCGGTATTTTCTACCAATTCTGTTTTTTTGTATCCATCCACTAAGGTCGAATAGCCGTTTTGCGTGTCCTTATCCACACCCGATGGCAGTACATTCTGCAGTCCATCGACCAGAAAGAGTGTAATAACTTCGGTTGTGTTGTTGCGAATGGTGCTCTTCTTAACCCATCCGAATCGGTCGGAGTTCATCCAGCTATAGGTAAAAGTAAGCCCGAGATCGTGATTGGTTTCGGTAAAAACGATTTTGTTACCGATGGTATTTTTAGCAATTGAACGTTCGGTGTTGTAAATGCCTTTGTTACGGTGAGTAAACGGTTCCCACAAATAGGTTCTGCCCGCTTTTTCGACATGAAAAATAGTTTTGCTGCCGGTGGTCTCTTCGGCTTCGTTAATTTTATCGTCGGTATAATACGGAAAAAGGGCAAAATCGGGATTCACCCTGCCGCACGACAAGCCACCCATGCTCGAAATATACATCCAGTGATTGGAATCGCTGGCTACCGAGATAAAAAACGGTGGCATATGGTCGAAGTCGGTAATCTGATAGTAGGTTTCGCCATCGAGTTCGACAAATTTGCCAACGGGTTCTTTCTTGAGAAATTGCAGAGGATTGTTGCCAATAAAAAAGTTTTTCATAACCTGTTTGATCATTGAAAATTAAACAATTGTGTCGCTATTGCGTCGTTACCGGTAGAACGCCCGATGGAACCGTTTGCATCGGCTTATGGTTCAGCCCGAAATAAAATGAGCAGTTGCGCCATCGGTTCAACCAATAAAATAAGCGAAAAAAGAAAAAGTCCGCAGCTTTTTACTAAGCTGCGGACTTTGATTAAAAATACTGATTATTGTTTCGAAATTTTTTGTGTAGTTATTTCACCGTTGCTCATTTTTGCCACAACAAAGTAGTTGCCACTTAATAAGTCGGATACATCAAGCGTTTTGCTCATGGCATTAACCATTTCCGATTTAACGCTTTGACCAACAATGTTGCGAACAATGATTTCGTGTATTTCTGTTTGAGCCGAAATAGTGAGTTTGTTCACCATTGGGTTTGGATAGCAGTTCAAAGCCATTGATGCTTTTGGACTGTAGAAACCAGTACCTGTTTTCCAAAAATAGAGATTGTCTAAATAGAACATGCCGTTTGTACCGCCTTTAAAGATAAACTGATCTACTGCCGACATATCCACACCTATTGAAGACAATAGGATGTCCACCGAGTTCCATTGGTTGGGAACCAATGTGCCAAGTGATGCACTACCCTCTTTTTCGGCCCCGGTTTTTGAGGTGTTGATGGGCGAAATGTTTATAACCGTTTCGGTGGTTGGATAAACATCGAGGTGCAAACTGGTCATTGAACTTGCATTAACCGGTGCGGCTAATTGAAAGCCCTGATAGTTGAAATTGCTAAACACTTTGGTGCCATTTCCGCTAATTGGTACTTCGGCCACTACGGTTGATTGACCCCAATTTGGGAAAAAGTCTGTGCCTTGAAGATTTGTATACGCATCGCTGTAAACCGATATAACGTTGTTTGCGGCTTTTGTTGGCGTTGGTGCTGCCGGCATTGGTGCACCTTCTTTCCATAAATACAGGTTGTCTAAGTAAAATGAACCGCCTGTGCCGCCTTTAAAAATAAACTGATCCATAGCCGACATGTCTACGCCAATGGCTGCAAGCGGAATGTCGATAGAATTCCATTGGTTTGGAATAAGTGTTCCAACAGAAGCACTGCCTTCTTTTAAAGCACCAGCTTTTGAGGTGTTTATCGGCGAAATATTGATAGTTGTTTCGGTAGTTGGATAGATATCCAAATGTAGGCTTGTCATTGTACCGGCATCTATTGGTGTGGCAAAAGTAATACCCTGATAGTTGAAATTTTCGTATTTTTTTGTTGCATTGCCACTGTTTGGAATATCCGAAACTTTGGTGGATTGCCCCCAATTAGGAAAGAAGTCGGCACCGGATACATTGGTATACGCATCGCTAAACAAGGAAATAACATCGGCGGCAGCTTTTTTAGGAGTTGGGGCTTCGGCCATAGCAGTAGCCGTTGAAGCCGAAACGGCAATTGGATTGTTCAAAGCGGTATTGCCCGATGCATCGGCACATGATACGTTGAAAGTGTATGCTGTGGCGGGTGTTAAACCGGTAACGGTGTATAGTTTTTCCACACCCGATGTTCCTGTGGTATATAGTACCGTGGTGCCATACGCAATGGTGTATTTTACGCCACCCGAATTGTCGGTTGCGTTTAATTTCAGCACCACATCGGTAGCGGTAGTTATGCCTGCCGATGCAGTAAATGCTGTTGGTTTTTCGGTGTCGGGTGCCGAAACATCGTAAACTATATTGTCGATGTACGAAACACTTCCAGCGGTTCTCGATGCCGGAAAATCGGTAAAGAATACAATACGGTCGTATGGGCCGGGTTGGCCGGCTATACCAATATAAGCAGAGAAGTCAAATGTTAATTCTTCCCACTCATTGATTTTGGTATTAGACATTTTTATTTCGGGTTGAGCCCAATCGGATGAAGTAACCAGTTTAATACCTACCGGACTAATGACATCTTTGTAAACCATAATTTTTATGGTGCTGTTTCCCTGCGTTAATGTAAACGGGCCGAAATCGCCGTGGCCACATTGTACACCTGCCCAGGGAGCATCGGTACTTTTAATTTCCAGCTTGCCCACATTGTCGGAGGTGTTTATGCCCGTTTTGGAAGGATTGGGTACCACACTCCAAACCGGAGCCGTTTCGAATACACTCCAACTCCAGGTATTTCCCACTGTTTCGAAATCGATTTTTGGTAATGCTGCATACGACATTGCAGCCACCATGAAAAGAAAAAATGTAGTGAATGTTTTCATGTTCTTGAAATTTTAAATGTTAGCATAAAAAGTTATTTAATGTTTAAAACCTTGTTCCTGTTTGTATTTCGACAACAGGCGGGATTT
>QKHT01000294.1 GCA_003249935.1 Bacteroidota bacterium | reverse complement strand
AACGAAATCATCTCACAGAAGAAGTTGTAAAGCCGGCTGATACATACATAACAGAGAAAGTAGTAGGGAAAACCAGTCTTGAGGATTGCAGGCATATTGCCCTTGCAACTATAAACCGAGTGGATGTACCGGCAAGTTACCGGCAAGGCTATGAGAACACAGCCCAATAACTAAAGCGTTGAAAAATCACGCAAACGAACCTAAATTTCAACGAATATGTTGTTATTTTAAAAATACTGATTAACTTTGCGTGAACATTTCACGTTAAAAAAATAAAAACAATGCTTATTAGATTTATTGCTAAGAATATATTCTCCTTTAAAGATGAGACAGAATTTAATTTGTTCCCAAATAAAACACAGAGATTACAACACCATAAAGTAACCATCAGTGACTTTGAATTTTTAAGATTTAGCGCGATTTATGGAGCTAACGGCTCAGGGAAATCAAACTTAATTAAATCGATTTCTCTATTAGAAACAATTGTCGAAGAAGGCAAATTGCCGACAGAGATTGATGATATTAAATTCAAGTTGGACGACGAAAATTTGAGATTACCAGTCTCCCTTGGTGCTGAATTTATTGCAAATAATGATGCATACTATTATACAGTAACATTTGATAATGGTAAAATTTTAAATGAATATTTAGCAAAGAGCCACAAAGACAAAGATGATTTAATTTTTGAGCGAAACTTTATTGATAATGTACAAAGAATTGAATTCTATAAGGACTATTACAAAACAGATAAAGAAAAATTATTTGCAGAGGTTCTTGCAGAAAAGTTGGTTTCATCAAATGAGCTTTTAATTACATTTTTAGCTAAAAAATATCCTGAGGATTTCAAATCAGTTATGGCTGCATTTAATTGGTTTGATGAAACATTAGTTATTATTAAACCTGATGCAAAACCTGGAGGAATTGCGCACATATTAGATAATGACACTTCAATAAAAGATTTTGCAAATAAATTTATACCAAGCTTGAATACTGGTATATCTGAAATTGAAATCGAAAAAAAGAAATTTGAAGAATTTGTAGGCAAAGAAGATTCTAAATTAAGGAAACGAATTATTGATGATTTAAAAAGTGAACCAAATAAATTATCCCTGCTTACGCATAGCGAAACCGGTGAAGAAGTTGTTCTCGTTTATGAAAATGATGAGATAATAGCAAAGAGAGTAATCACTAAACATCAAAATTCTTCTGGGAAAAACATTGAGTTTAATTTGGGGCAGGAATCAGATGGAACTAAACGACTAATAGATTATATTCCCGCATTTCAAGAAATTATAAGCAATGATAAGGTTTATGTGATAGATGAAATTGAAAGGAGTATTCACCCAATGACAATAAAAGAAATTGTCACTAAACTTGCTTTAGATGAACAAGTAAAAGGGCAACTTATTTTTTCAACTCATGAATCAAATTTACTTGATCAAAGTATTTTAAGACCTGATGAAATTTGGTTTGCTCAAAAAGACATTGATGGCTCAAGTAAATTATACTCTTTGAGTGATTTTAAAATACACAACACTATTGACATTGAAAATGGGTATTTAAAAGGTAGATTTGGTGGAATTCCATTTTTAGGAAATTTAAAAGACTTAAATTGGTAATACATGAAATATTTAAGTCGCCATAAGGTATATGAAAAAGTTGAACCTTTTAAGGATGCTAAAAAGTTATACATATTTTGTGAAGGAGAGGAAAAGGAAATTGATTATTTCAAGTTTTTTCAAGGCTTTGCTTCAAACATTGATATTATACCAATTCCTAACGATAACGGAAAATCTGACCCAACGAAGTTGAAGGAAAATTCGGAACTACTCTTTTATGGAAATGAAACTATTAGTCCGAAACACAAACTTTCGGTAGAATTAAAAGATGAGATATGGTTTGTAATTGATACTGACAGATGGAATGAGGGAGATAAGATAAATACTTTAAAATCATACATAGAAGAAAGAAATAATGAATATCAAGGATGGTTTGTAGTTCAAAGCAACCCTTCTTTTGAACTTTGGTTATACTTTCATTTTTACTCCGAAAAACCAACTGTTGAAGAAGTGAAAAGATTTGTAAGTTTTAAACAATATGTAGATTCAAAAATTAAGGGTGGGTTTGACAATAGAAGTATGCCTTTGGAAATTCAAAAAGCAACTTCAATAGCAGAAAAAAACTTTGAGATTTTAAACGGACAGCCAGCATTATACTCAACTGAAGTATTTTCCCTCGCCAAGCTGATAATTAGCTTCACTAAATCTCAATTAGACCAATGCCTTGATGAGTTGAAAAAAGCCCTGCCGGTAACACGCGGTCAAACGTAATTGGGGTTTAAGTGATTAGTCAAACGCATCGCCCGCTGGCAAGTTTCGTATCGGATGATAGGTTTGTCTCCACGAAATCCCCAACTACGCATACCGCCAACGTTGGAATTTTAAACATATCGTTAATCCGGACAGAATAAAAGGGTCCATTCTGTCAACTACAGACTTGGTTACCCAATGATTGAAATAGTCCTAAAGATTTACTACATTATGAAGACTAAAAAAGAAAAATCATTTAACGCAGTAAAAATGATGCGCGAAATACGTGAAAAAATAAGTGCAGACACTCAAAATATGACCTTTGAGGAGTTGAAAAAGTACATGGATTCGCGAATAAAAAAAATTGGATTAAAACCTATCGGCCAATAAAATCAAGCCGCCGGAATACGAAAAAAAATCAAGTCAATACCTATTGCCCCATTTCAAACGGTCGCCGTTTAACCTGCCGTCATTATGCAGCGACCAAAACGGCCGCCGTCCGGGCTGCCGACAATGTGCAGCAACCAAAACGGCCGCCGTCCGGGCTACCGACAATGTGCAGCGAACAAAACGGCCGCCGTCCGGGCTGCCGTCAATGTACGGCGAACAAAACGGCCGCCGTCCAAAGCTTCCGCACAATTATTCTAAATAACACAATTACTTTTTGGGTTGAACCGGCTTTGGCGTGGTGGTGATAGGAGGTTTGAAAGTTATGTAAAGTTGGTTAATCGCCGTAAAATTGGTCGCAACTATTGTCAAATTGTAACATATAAGTTACCTTTGGAATAAAATCCAATCTAATGGAGCGTATTCGATCAGTTGTTGCATACAAACATTATTTCAAAGAATTTTTGCTTGAACAACCTCAACGGGTTCAAGACAAAATATTTAAGATTATTGAAATCATAGAATATCAACAGCGAATCCCCGAAAAATTTCTGAAACATATTGAAGGGGAGAAAGGACTTTACGAAACACGGATAATGTTGGGATCGGATATTTGGAGAGTATTTTGCTTTTTCGACAACGGAAAACTAGTCATTTTACTCAACGGGTTCCAAAAGAAAACACAAAAGACACCAAAATCCGAAATAGCAAAAGCGGTAAAGTTAATGCATACGTATTATAACGAAAAAGGCAAATGAAAATGGAAACACCAAACACAACCCCTTGGTCCGAGATTAAGGACGAGGTTTATGGCACAACCGGTTCGACAAGACGAGACCGTTTGGACCGCGATTTTAAATCGTTTAAAGTAGGTTTAATGCTTCGCGAAGCCCGTGAGCAAAAACAGATGACGCAAGACCAACTGGGTAAAATAATTGATAAAAAGCGAAGCTTTATTTCACGAATAGAGAACGATTCGAGTAACATGACTTTGAAAACCCTTTACGACATTGTAGAAAAAGGACTTGGAGGCAAAATAAAAATCCAAATCGAATTCTAAACCTTGTACATTTCGGATGAATCGACCGGCGTAACCACCACATAAAACTCCGAGTACTATTCCACCCCTGAAGCCACAAGTGCTTCGGCCACAATAATATCGAAAGGGGTGGTAATTTTAATGTTCTCGCGATTGCCTTCCACAAGTTCTACGGCGTGGCCAAACTTTTCGACCACTGTGGCATCGTCGGTAAAACTCTCGCTGAACGACATTTCGTAAGCCTGCTTAATAAGGGCTTTGTTAAACACTTGCGGGGTTTGAACCGAGAACATATTGCCACGGTCTATGGGGTAAGTTTCGTTATGAAACGAGTACCGCAACGACTCGATAACCGGCAACACCGGGATGGCCGCCCCCGACAAATCGGCGGCGGCAAAGGTACGTTCAATGGTATCGACCGACACAAACGGCCGTACGCCATCGTGTATAGCCACCAAACCCTCGTTGCCAATAGCTGCAAGTCCGTTTTTAACCGAGTGAAAACGGGTTCGTCCGCCGGCTACCACTTTGTGCGGCACGCCGAAATCGTGTTTCGAAACCAGCCCGGCCCACAGTGGTATATGCGATTCGGGGAGTACAAGTACAAACTCAATTTCGGCATTGTAGCCCATAAAAGTTTCGAAGGTATAAAACAGCACCGGCCGGCCGCAAATATTCAAAAACTGTTTGGGCAAATCGCCCCCCATTCGCATACCCGAGCCACCGGCTACAATAATTACTGTCTGTTTCATTCGTAAACTTTTAACACGGGTAAAGATAATAAAAAAGGCCGAACCACGCACGGCAAGCGGTTCAAACAAAAGAAGCACACCGTTGCCGATGTGCTTCCTGCTTTATGTTTTTGGCCGAACCTAATCGGCCTTTGGTTTAAACATCAGATCAACGGTATCGACCCCATCGAAATACATTTTGGCAAACGCTTTCACGTCGGCCGGTGTAATTTTGTCCACTATCTGCTCGTAATTTTCGGGCAGTGCCGTGTTAACGCCATTCATGTATTGGTTTACAATGGCACTCATCCAAAAGTTGTTGTGTG
The DNA here is from genome assembly GCA_003249935.1 of Bacteroidota bacterium. Lineage (GTDB taxonomy): Bacteria > Bacteroidota > Bacteroidia > Bacteroidales > UBA5342 > SZUA-561. Next base: position 12,619 of record QKHT01000294.1, on the reverse strand, counting down.
CTTTCGATTGCTCGCGGTCTTTGCGCAGGTTCTTAATCGTTTTGTCGAAATCGACCTGCGATACGCCCACGTTCATCATGGTATCGATGGCGGTATAAATCAGCGATTTTAGCTTGGCGGCACGTGCAGGTTCGCAATCGAACTGCATTTTTACCATCCCCTTACTCACCGGGTAGTGCGACAGCCCGGCCGAAACCCTAACGCCATACGTGCCACCCTCTTTTTCGCGAATTTCTTCGGTATAGCGCAAATCGAGAATACTTTTTACCACACTAAGCATAATGCTGTTATACTGTGTATACGCCAACGGACGAATGGTATTGACCACCACGGTCGTTTTGGGGGTGGTAAGGTCGAGTTCAATCTCCTTGGTGGTTTTGCCTTTTGGTGGCGCAATACCCAAATCTTTCCAAGTCTCCTTCCGCTTATCGTTTTTTAATGAACCGAGGTACTTCTGCACCATCATCTTTGCGGTATCCCGGTCGATATTGCCCACAATAACAAAGGTAAAGTCGCCGGCATCCTTAATACGGTCGGTGTACACCTGTTGTATTTTCGCGAGCGACACATCGTTGAGGAATGCTTTGCTCATGGGCCTTACGCGCGGGTTGTACGATGCCATAATGGCCGCCACCGAGTCGCCGAGAATCTTTTGCGGATCCTTTTCGAGGTTCTGAACATACGCTTCGTAACGGCTCATTAACGAGGCATGTGCTTCGGCATCGAACCGTGGCTTGGCAAAGTAGAGGTAAGTGAGTTGCATCATGGTTTCGAAATCTTTTGGGGTGGCCGAACCGTTAAATCCCTCGAACAGTTCGCCGATATAAGGCGATACACCAGCTTTTTTACCCGCCAGCATTTTGCGTAGGGCCATGGCACTAAAATCGCCTACGCCATAAGCGGACATAAACTCGCCCGACAAATCGGCCGATGGTTCGAGGCTGTTATCCAACAACGACGAGCCCCCTTTACTAAAGGCATTCATCGATACATTATCTTTTTCGTAATCGGCCTTGCGGAATACCACAGTGGCCTTGTTGGCCAGGGTCCACTCTACCGCGTCAAGTTCCTTAAGTTCGCGGGTCTTCACTATTTTGCCCCCTTTCAGCGGTTCGGCCACAAGCGAAGCGGCCAGCGTTTCATCCACATAAGGTTTTATCGGCATCTTCGACACCTTTTCCACAATAGCGTTGGCTTGGGCTTCGGTAAGGTGGGTAACCCCTTCGGCCGGGCCGGTAACAATAATGGTACGGTTTCCCGGGGTAATCCATTTTTGAGCCAATGCCAGCATTTCGGCCGGTGTAATGCCCGGCATAACGGTTTTAGCAAAATTGTACTCGTAAGCGATACCCGGCGATGGGGTGTTTTCGAGGTATAAATCGCGGTACTCGCGGCAATAGCTATCGTTGTTTATTTTGTCGCGTTGTTTAAATTGGCTTTCCATATTGGCCAGCAGGGTAGTTTTGGCCCTTTCGAGTTCTGTTTGGGTGAACCCGAATCGCCGCACCCGTTCGGTTTCGGTAAGAATGGCTTCGAGCGCACCGGCCTCATCGTTGGGTTTAGCGGTGGTATTGATCGAATAACTGTCGTAACCACGTACAAACCCACTAATCTGGTTCGAACCGTTAATAAAAGGTGCTCCTTTTTGCAACAGCTCCTGGATACGTGTATTAAACATGGCGTTGTACAGACTGCGCACATAACTTTCGCGCATGTCGGCCAGCGTTTTAGGTTGGCCATCGTTGTTAGGCATTAGTTTGTAAATCATTACCTGCGATTGCGTGGCTTCTTTATCGGTAGCGAGAACAAAACGGGTATCGTTGTGTACCGGCACCTCGAAAAAGTCGCGTTTGCGCGGGTTGTTTACGGCAGGTATTTTCGAGAACATCGTCTTCACCTTCGCCTCCACGGCATCAACATCAATATCGCCTACAATCGCAATGGCTTGCAGGTCGCTGCGGTAAAAGTCGTGGTAAAAGTCGCGAAGCGTCTGGTATTTAAAGTTCTTAATAACATCGAGGTTACCGATTACATCGCGCACCGCATATTTAGAGTCTTTGAATAACACCGGAAAGAACTGGTTACGAATGCGGAACGAAGACGTACGGCGGGTGCGCCACTCTTCGGTAATAACGCCCCGTTCGGCATCAATTTCGGTATCGGTAAGCAACAGGTAGTGGGCCCAGTCGTTAAGAATAAGCAGGCAGGTATCGACCAACCCGGGGTGTGTGGTTGGCACTTCGCTAAGGTTATACACTGTTTCGTCGAACGAGGTGTAGGCGTTAATATTACGTCCAAAAGCCACGCCGTGTTTTTGCAGCGTGTTCAATATACCTTTATCGGGAAAGTGCTGCGTGCCGTTAAAAGCCATGTGTTCGAGAAAGTGCGCCAACCCGTTTTGGTCGTCGTTTTCGAGCAGTGCACCTACATTTTGTATAATGTAAAAACTGGCCCGTTCTTTGGGCTCTTCGTTGTGCCTGATGTAATAAGTAAGGCCGTTGGGCAACTTACCGGTACGCAGTGCGGGGTCGGCCGGTACCGCATCGGCGAGGTTAATTTGTGCGAACGAGGTGCCTGCCGAAAAAAGGGCAAAGACAATCATCGCAACTTGTTTGAGTTTCTTAGTCATATGCATGCGAAATTTGGTTTTATTAATTTTACACTTGTACTCTCGTTTAAACAAAAAACGACACGAACAAGGTACAAAAAAGTTACAACAATGGCGAAAAAGGACTTAATTTCCGCATGCGGTTCAACCGAAAACCATAAAACGCTTAGTGCTGCACAAATATGGCTTCTTTAGGTAAACCGCTGAGTTTAATAATCGATTTGTAAGTGTACCAAAAAATAAATCCGATAAGAATCATAGACGGTAACGCAATGACCACGTAACTGTAAGCGGTAAGTTTGCCCAATTCTTCGTTAAATGCATCGGTACCGGCAGGGCTTACCACCATCATTTTGGCAAGAATAAAATTGAGTACGGCCGAAAACACAAACGACAGCGACATGTAATGCGAGGCTTTTTTAAACACCGCATCGAGTGCTTGCGCTTTTTCGCTATCGAGTTGGGCCGTAATAAGGTCGGTGTTGTATATTTCGCTGTTGAACAACATTTTCTTAGCTACCGGAAACGAGGTAAACCCCGAAATAAACACCCCAACGCCAATTAAAAACGGGATAGAAGCCTCTTTGTAGGCCACGTATTCGGTTGGCAGTTGCCACACGCCGATAATACCCGAGATAAGTACCGATACGAAACCGAGTATGGAGATAAAGTTTGTTTTTTTACGGATTAAAATATCGTACAAACCGTATATGGTGGGCATAGCCAGCGCGATAACAAGAATAATAACGGGCGAAAAGGGCAGATATTTATCGCCTTTGGATAGAATAATGGTTGGAATAATGATGTTGATGAGCAAATTCACCAGTGGGTTTTCTTTTTTTGGGGTTGTAGCTTGCGCCATACAAATGTGTTTTAAAATTAATGCGGTGCAAATGTGTGCGTTTTGAACCAAATTACCAACGTGTGCACCATTGTTTTAAGCTTTATTTAGGTTGAACCGGCATCGTTACTTCCAACGCACTTTAAACCAAAGGCCTGCAAACAACGAAACGGTTACGTACCATGGATATACTAATGCCGTAGGAACGATAAACAGCCATGCAAACCTGGTACCGAAAAACGGTGCAGTGGCCGCCAGAAATACCCCGTCGATGATGAGTTTCGTAACAAAAAGCAGGAGTAAAGCCATCCGGTATTCGGGCTTTATAAGCGAAAGAACAAGCAAAACAGCCAACAACACATTGGTTAAAGCCACAATAGCGGCCGAAGTAGTGATGTGCCAATGCTGGTACGCCGGTGCTTTCGATACCCACCGCATCCGCTGCCTTAAAAATGCCCGTAACTTTAACGAACGAATGTAAACCAGTGCATTGGGGTTTTTAACATACGAAATTGTTTCGGGCGCATGTATTTTAAGATACTCGAGCAGAAACATATCGTCGCCCGAGGGTTGCCCGGTATGGAGTATCTCGTCGATCGGGGCCATGGCAAACACGGCTTTGCGTACGGCAAGGTTGGCGGCATTACACATTACCGGCCTGTTTATTCCGGCTGAACCACCGGTTGAGGCAGCCAGACTCTGGAATTCGAGTTGCTGCATTTTTCCAAATACGCTCCCATGGTGGCGCAAAGCAACCGGCCCAATAGCCAGATTTCCATCGAAAGAACCACAAAAACTAAGCATTGTATTCAACCAATTATCAGAAAGTGTTACATCGGCATCGAGCCACAATAGCCAATCTCCGCCGGCTTGTACGATACCTGTGGCCAATGCGCGCTTCTTGCCGGTGCCTTGGGTTCGAACCAATAAAAAACGTGAATCGGCACCAAATACCGACATGACGATTTCGGCCCCGCCATCGGTAGAGCCATCATCGACAAATAAAAATTGAACATTGTGTATAGCGGAAGCCTGTTTCAGCAAACTTTCGGCAAGCCGGCCAATTGAGGCTGCTTCGTTGCGAAAAGGGATAAGAATGGTGGCCGATACCGTGCCGGGTTTTCCTGTTGTACTAACCCCCGGCATGCGATTCCATCCGTAAACGTAGCGACCAATTAGCCATACATAGGCCACCGCTACAATTACAGCAAAAACAAACATTTAGTAGGCGGCTAATAACAAGCCAAGATCTTTGGATGGCAAACTAAAGTGCGATCCGAGAAAATGGTTGGTTAGTATGCCATTGTAAAGCCAAATACCTTTACAAAAGCCATGATCGTTGCGAAGGTAAGTATCGATAGAAGTATAAAATCCAATCTCTTCGAGTACGTTGGCCATTACATTACTCAGCGCAATGGAAGCCGTGCGGCAACCGAGTACCGACAAGCTGGGCAAACAAACGTGATTGATATAGTATTTGGTATAGGTTGGATTATTGATGGTTGTGGGCACTGTAGTTGCGAAACATCCGCCCTGATCTACACTAAGATCGACCACTACCGAGCCCGGCTTCATGAGCTGAACCTGCGATTCGGTAACCACAAACCGGCGTGATCCGTTTAAAAAACGCAGGGCACCAATCACCACATCGGCCGATGTCAATGCTTTTTCGATAGAGATTGGGTGCAGGGTGGATGTAAAAATATTTTCGCGAAGCAACGAGCGGGCATGGCTCAATTTGGCAATGCTATGATCGAACAGTTTAACCGTGGCTCCCATCGAAATAGCCGTTTGTGCCGCCACCAATCCAGCCGTTTCGGCACCAAGAACAACCACTTCGGTAGGGCTCACGCCTGTAATGCCACCAAGCAATACGCCTTTGCCGCCACCCATTTTGCTTAATTCGTAGGCCCCAATCATTACGGCCATACGGCCTTCAATTTCGCTTAACGACCTTACCACAGGATAATCGCCGGAACTATCGGTAAATAAATCGACGGCAATGGCGGTTACCCTTCGGGCTATAAGACTTTTGACTACATTTTCGGAGAGCGACGACAGTTTGAGTAGCGAAAACAGCACCGAACGTTCTTTCATCATTTCGGCTTCCTCGCAGGTTGGCGGTGTCATTTTAAGAATAATATCCTGATTGAATACCAGTTTGCGGTCCTGAACAATAAAGGCACCGGCTTCGGCATAGAGTACATCGGGATAGTTGGCTCCATCGCCCGCGCCCTGTTCTATAATTACCTCGTGCCCGGTATCGACCAATACACTTACCCCCTGTGGCGTAAGCGGAATGCGGGTTTCGTGCAAGGCATCCTCTTTAGGAATCCCAATTTTTAAACACTTTTTGTTGCATGTCTTTTCGAACAATTGTTCCTGCGGGAAAAACGCCTCATGCCCCATTCTAATAAGCTCTTCCGACAAGCTTCTCAATTCGCCCATACCAACCTACTGTTTACTAAAGCCCAAATATACGAAAGTTGTATTAACATCTGTTTGTAATTGTCTCTTTTTTTTGAATGTTTAATCCGTTTTGGTTCAACCATTACCAATTACAATTCGGGTTTGCGTCGGGCAGCTTTAATCTGCGACATATGTTTTTTGCTTTCGAGCCGTTTTGTTTTCGATGCTTTTGTAGGTCGCGTAGCCTTTCGTGGCTTTTCGACTTCAATGGCTTTATTAAGCAGATAATAGAGCTTTTCGTTCGCTTTCTCGCGGTTGCGCCACTGCGAACGATCTTCGCTACACACCACAATAAGCTCGCCTGCAAGGTTCATCCGATTACGCAGCCTGTCGATAATCAGTTTTTTTTGCTCGTCGGTGAGAATGGCCGATGCCATAACATCGAACCGCAGCTCCACCTGGGTATTTACCTTGTTCACATTTTGTCCGCCTGCACCACTACTCCGGCTGGCCGAAAACGTTATTTCACTATCGAGCGAATGAGGCCAGATCATACTAATTGAGATTATTCATTAAATCGTCTTCTGCTTCTTCATCCAAAATCTGCTCAATTTCGAGCACCCGTTCTTCCAGTGCCTCAAGTCGCGCTACAAGCTCTTCGCGCATCGTTTCGATGGCAATTTTAATTGCCTCAAGTTCGTTTTTGTTGGCCATGTGCTTCTGCTATTTTATAGTTTGAACCAGTTGTGATGCGGCAATTCGTTCCTGTTCGCCCGAAACCATATTTTTAAGCGTAACCTCGCCAGCCATCATTTCGTCGCTTCCAACCAAAACCACGTATTTAATTCCCTTTTTGTCGGCATACCCCATCTGCTTTTTCATTTTAGCCGATTCGGGATATATTTCGGCACTGATGCCATTCTTGCGCAAATCAGCCAAAACGGGCAGACAATATGCCTCTTCGGCTGTGCCAAAATTCACAAACAACACCTTCGTGGTAGCACTTGCTGTTTCGGGAAAAGCGTTTAACTGTTCCAGCACATCGTAGATGCGGTCGGCTCCAAACGAAATACCCACGCCCGAAACACCCGGCAAACCGAAAATACCGGTAAGATTGTCGTATCGTCCGCCACCGGTAATAGAGCCCATTGGGGTATCCAGTGCCTTCACCTCGAAAATAGCCCCGGTATAATAATTCAGTCCGCGGGCCAGCGATAAATCGAGTTCGATGGCACATTGTACATTGGCGGCATTAATATAACCAAAAAGCTGGCGCAGCTCCTCAACGCCTTTGCAACCGGTTTCCGATGATGCCAATACGTTGGCAATCACGTCCAATTTTTGTTCGGTTGAACCATTTAACGAAAGAATAGGCTGAAGGTTTTCGATGGCATTGGCATCCAACCCGCGATCGGCAAGTTCGGCATTTACCTTTTCCTGACCGATTTTGTCGAGTTTATCAATGGCCACGGTAATGTCGGTAAGTTTGTCGGGGTGCCCGATAACTTCGGCAATACCGCTAAGTATTTTACGGTTGTTAATTTTCACCAGTACATTTACCGAAAGGCGACGGAATACTTCGTCGATAATCTGAACCAGTTCCAACTCATTGAGTAGCGAATTACTACCCACCACATCGGCATCGCACTGATAAAATTCGCGGTAACGCCCACGTTGTGGCTTATCGGCCCGCCACACGGGCTGTATCTGGTAGCGCTTAAATGGAAATGAAATCTCATTCTGGTGCATCACCACATAACGCGCAAAAGGTACCGTAAGGTCGTAGCGCAAACCTTTTTCACACAGCTTATTGGTTAAGCGCGGCAAGTTGCGATCGGCCATTTCGCTATCGGTAACCTTACCCAAAAAATCGCCCGAATTGAGGATTTTAAACAGCAGTTTATCGCCTTCTTCGCCATATTTACCCATCAGGGTCGACAGGTTTTCCATGGCTGGTGTTTCTATTGGCATAAAACCATACAGATAAAACACATCGCGAATCGTATTAAAAATGTAGTTGCGTTTCGCCATTTCTTCGGGCGAGAAGTCGCGCGTTCCCTTAGGAATCGATGGTTTCTGACTCATTATTTCGTATTAAAATGTTCGATAAATCGGAGGGCCATGTAACTCATGGCCGAAACGGAAGTTTTTAAAGTCTCTTCGTCCACTTTGAATGTCGCTGTATGCAAACCGGAACAATTGGGGTTACTTTGCCCAACAATGCCTACGCGGTAGAATACAGCAGGGTATTTCCGGCTGAAATAGGCAAAGTCTTCGGCGGTCATGCGTACATCCAGTGGATGAACATGATCGATGCCCAGCAATTCACCGGCAAATTCGCCAGCCATTGTGGTGTATGCCACGTGGTTCAGGACCGATGGATACCCACGATGTATCGTAATATCAGCACGGCAACCGTAGGCTTCGGCAGTATGATTAATAATACGTTCGATAAGTTTATGGGCTTCATCGCGCCAGGGATCGTCGAGCGTACGAAATGTACCCGCCACTTCGACTTTATCGGGTATGACGTTGGTAGCACCATTGGCCATAAACCGACCAAACGACAGCACCGATGGTGTTGCAGGATTTGCGTTGCGGCTCACCACTTGTTGTAAAGCCACAATAATCTGCGATGTGGCCAATACCGGATCTACAAACATTTGGGGTAGAGCAGCATGACCGCCCTTGCCGGTGACGGTAAAAAACAGTTCGTCGGCCGAAGCCATGCAAACACCCGGACGCATTGCAATATGACCGACATCGAGACCGGGTAATACGTGGTTACCAATAATAATATCGGGTTGCCAATGGTCGAAAACCCCATGTTGTAACATGGTATTTGCACCACCTGGAAACTTTTCCTCTGCAGGTTGAAACAAGAGTAAGATGGTTCCGTTAAAATCGTTTTTTAAACCATTAAGAACCTCGGCCACACCAAGCAGTGTAGCGGTATGAATATCATGTCCACAAGCATGCATTACACCAGGCGTTTGCGAGGCATAGGGTAAACCGCTGTTTTCCTGTATCGGTAAAGCATCCATATCGGCACGTAACACCACCACCGGACCAGCTTCGGTTCGGCCATGAACGATGCCCAGCACGCCGGTTCCGCCAAAACCCGTATCGTACGGAATGCCAAACTGTTGCAATGTCGTACAGATGTAAGCCGACGTTTCGGATTCGGCGAACGACAACTCGGGATGACGGTGCAAATGGCGATAGTGTGCCACCGCGTTTGGGAATACCGATTCGGTCAGCGTTTCAATGTTATTTTTTAAACTTATACTCATTATATTGTACCTGTCGGCTACAAAAGTACTAATGTATCGTCAAATACCATAAAAAACATTAGGATATGCGCCAATACATTTAACATTTTATAAAACAATACCTTTGTGAAATGATTTACATTTGTGATTGTTTATTTAAACACCTTCAATAAATTAAATAGCGAAGAAATGAAAAGAGTTTTTTTTTCGGCGATGACCGCATTGTTGGCCTTCGCAATAAGTATTCAGGCTCAAACCCAGAAGCCCAAAATTAACTTTAATAAGCTTGAACATGATTTTGGTACATTCCCCGAAAAGAATGGTCCGCAAAGTTACACCTTCGATTTTGTGAATTTAGGTCGTGAACCCATTGTAATTAAGCAGGTTCAGCCATCGTGCGGATGTACAACGCCGGAGTTCTCCCATGAACCGGTTCTACCGGGAAAAAAGGGGTTTGTAAAGGTGACTTACGACCCGGCCAATCGTCCCGGAATTTTTACCAAAACGATTGTGGTGAACTCAAATGCCGAAAACAGCGTAGTGGTACTTACCATTAAAGGTACGGTTCAACCCGAACCACCAAAATTAGAAGAGATTTACCCGGTAAAATTTGGACAGGTAAGGTTTAGTTCGACATATATTACCTTTGGCAATGTCGATTTTAAAGGCAATGCCACCAAGGAAGTGGAACTGTATAACGATTCTTCGTCGCCGTTAACGCTAACTTTAAAAGACTTACCATCCTGCATTACTTCAACAGTGGTACCATCGCCTGTTGCACCCGGCCAAAAAGGTGTTCTTCAGTTGGTTTTCGACCCATCGAAGCAAAAGGAATGGGGTTATGTGAGCTATATTGCCAATGTCATCGAAAACGGCAAACAATCGGCCGATGCGCGTATTAGCATCGCGGCGAACATTGAAGAGAATTTTGCAGGCCTTACGCCCGAACAATTGGCGAAAGCACCATCGGTAACACTCAGTGAAACAGCCTATAACTTTGGGAAAGTAAAACAAGGCACCAAAATATCGCACGTATTTACTATTTCGAACAGCGGGAAGAGCGATTTAATTATTCGTTCGGTAAAAACATCGTGCGGATGCACTGTGGCCGAGCCGGAAAAAAATCTTTTGAAGCCCGGTGAATCAACTTCGATGAGCGTAAATTTCGATTCGACCGGTCGCGAAGGCCGCCAGTTTAAATCGGTAACCATTATCACCAATACGCCACAAAACCCGCGCGTTTCGGTAAACATTACGGGTGAAGTAGAATTATAACCATCACGAGATAGGCAAAAAAAAGAGAGGTTCATTGCGGGCCTCTCTTTTTTTGTTCGATTATTTAGGAACTAACCATCCTATTTTAATCGGACTACGGCTTCGTGAGCCAAATGCAGGTTGTTTGAAATAATAATTGTATCGCCTGGCTTTAATTCTGACTTGATACAATACGATTTGCTGTTTTCGAATTCGGTAGTGACATAATTCCATTCGGCAATTGAATCGGATTTGAGTTTAAAAACCACCAACCGGCCCTGGCGCGGAACCACCGCCTCTTTAGGCACAATGATCCGCGATGGCAAAACCTGACGCACTTTAACCTTTACATTCATTCCATCCATTAAATGGCCATTGTTTTGCAATACGGCTTTCATTTGCACCATGCCGTTTTCGTCGACCATTGGGTTTATTTCGCTTACAGAACCAATCGTCGCTCCTGCGGCTTGCGAATAAGGCTCAATCTCTACGTTCATCCCCTTAGAAACAATACCGGCTTCCGATTCGAGCAGACTGAATTTTACCTCTAATCGGGAATCGTTTACAAGCGTACAAAACAGCTTGTAGTTAGATGACGAATTGAATGGCTTGGCTTCGAGATTAGATATAATACCCGAAAACGGCGCACGTAAACGGGTCTCTTCAAGATTTTTTAATGCATCGGCCAAACTATTTTGCGCAGCACTGTAACCACTGCGCACATCAATCATTGTTTTAACATTTTCCGATAAACTGTGGTAACTTTCGGCATTATATCCCAAAGTAATAAGCATGTCACGCCGATCTATTTCGGCTTTTTGAGCCGCCAGTTTTGCTTGCCTGAACCGGGAGTAAAATATTGAACTATCGATTACAGCAAGTAGCTGCCCTGCAACCACATGCTGACCATTTGCCACAAATATTTGCATAATGTCGTCGTTTTGTTTGAACCGCAAATCGGCTTTTTGTGCGGCAATCAGTTTGCCAGTGGACGGATACTCGATATTAAAATCGCTCACGCGCAAATGCATGGTGTCGACTTTGGGTTTCGTCTCTGCAATACCATCGATTTGCAATTCGACATCCGCTTGATCGGCGTTTGTTTCATCCGTTTTTTGTTTGCATGCAAATAGTGCCAACATGGTTATTAAAACCAATGCCTGTTGATTGAAATTCATATTTTTATGTGTTAGTAATACCATTTATTGTTGCGATTATTTAATTCCTGTGTTTGTAATATATGAGCGAGATTCGAGACTTGTTGGATAGCGACTATTGCGATATCAACCAATTTTCCAAACATCAAATCACCAACCCGGTTTTGCTCATTTCACTATTCAATCTTTTTAAATATCCTTTTAAAATTTAATTTACCACTTTCAGGATTTACCGACCATAGTACCATTTTCACCACACCTAAGATACGCTTTTCGGGAATAGCTCCAAAGAACCGACTATCGAACGATTCGCTGCGGTTATCGCCCATCATAAAATAGTAGTTGTTTTTAAAACAATGATAGGTTATGAGTGAATCGGAGTGTGCAACATTTTTGTCGATTCTGTTGTTAGCTAAACCTTCGTGCAGCAATAAATACTTACGGTAAAATGGTCGTGTTTTGTTAGTTATCGAATCGGCAAACCCAGCAGAAGGCACTTTTATCGGGCCATAACTTCCGGTAGAGAAACCAGAGACTTTATGTGGCGGATAAATATTCGCTGTGCGATGATCCCGATAAACAGCCATCTGTTTTTCGGGCATGTACCCGGCAATGTGTTGAAGCGTTTGTGTCGACAAATTCAATATAAAACGATCTGTTCCGTACGGATTAAACTGGTCGACTGCAAATTGACTTAATTTCGAACTGTCGGTTACCACACAATACACATTGTGGTTAAAGTTCTGATTTACAATTGAACTGTTAATACGCAACGTATCGTTCGTAATTTCGACCATTTCGCCGGGCAGTGCGACAACCCTTTTCACAAAAAAATCGATCGTATCGTGCGGCTGGGAAAAAACAGCCACATCGAAACGTTTTGGTATCTGATGTTTCCGTATCACAATATAATCGCCCGGATAGAGTGTGGGTACCATCGACGAAGATGGCACTTTAAAAATCTGATAGTACCGCAACAACGTAACCGTAATGGTTAACAGCAGCAATATAGCCAGAATGAAGCCAAAGAAAAGGTTTATAATGCGATTTTTCATTCGTAGTATTTAGTTTTTAAGCT
>QKHT01000048.1 GCA_003249935.1 Bacteroidota bacterium | reverse complement strand
GAAGGAAATAAAATCAGAAGTAGAAGCATGGGAAAATCACAGAAATAATAAAACTGCTAAAATTAATTGGCAGTTTACAAACGATCAGGCTCGGATCAAGCTTAAAAGACTTTATCCGTCAATTTTAAATTAACACAACACTAGTAATACCGCCAGTTTTAGATTGGTACACAAAAAGTCCATCTGTAGAAAGTTTTACATAGACAGGCAAACTAAATGCTCCGCGTTCTTGTCCTGTTCTATTGGCTGTAACATAAGTCTGTTCACCTATTAAACCGCGTCCTGAAATGTATCCATCTATTTGTTCTTCTGAAGTATTAAATCCTCCAAACGACTCGATTATAGATTTATTGTGCGATCCAGTTATGGTTGCATCCCAAGAAAATTTATTGTGATCAATGATAGATCCAATTACGGTAAGCTCGAATCCCTTGTTCGAGATACTGCCTGTATTCATATAAGTCGTTCTTACAAGGTTTGGTGGTGAGTTTACTTGAACAGGAGCAACTAAATCATCCGTTATTTTGGAGTAAACCTCCAATGATCCATTAATTCTGTTCTTTAAAAATCCGAAATCAATACCTAAATTTGCCTCTTTTGTTGTTTCCCATTTTAAGTCTTTGTTGGCATTATGTTTTGGACTAAATGAAATTACTTTTTCACCGGTTTCCGGGTTTATTGTAACGCCATTAGGTTCAAATATTAACTGACTTAAGTAGTTGTCAAAATTTTGATTACCAGCAGAACCAAAGCTGGCACGAATTTTAAACTGACTTATCCAATCTATATTTTTAATGAAATTTTCTTCATGTAAATTATAGCCTGTGGATGCGGTTGGGAATACTCCCCATTTATTATTTGCTCCGAATTTAGAAGATCCGTCTCTTCTTACAGAGAGTGTTAAATAATATTTAGAAAGATAATTGTATTGTAACCTTGAAAAATACCCAATCAAATGTGAAATCTCGGCATAAGAATCAATACTGTTACTTGTAATTCCAATGAATGAACTCAATTTATTATACTTAAGTAAATCACTTTGTGGATTATCTGCCCCAGCATTAAAACCATTCTTTTTTGATTCCAACCAAGTGTAACCTGCTAATGCTGTGATATTGTGAGTTTTATTTATGGATGTAGTATAAGTTAATGTACTTTCAAATTCTTTTTGTTGATTGTTGTTGTATCGTTTCGATCCATAACCAGCATCTGCGGATGTATATACATTTTTTGGTCTGAAATAGGAACTCTCGTCATCATTTCTAATATAACTGAAACTATTTGAAAATACTAGTCCGTTTAATATATCATAATTCATTTTCAAGTTACTTAGGAAAGACCTACTATCTCTAAAGTTGTCAATCATATTAATTACCGCTAATGGGTTTTCATAATTAAACTCTCGGTTTATACGGTAATAGTCGCCTGTTGGCGTATAAACTGGATCTGTTGGATTGTGTGAAATTGCCTGATAAATGATATCATCTTTATTAAATCCACCATAGTTTTCATAATCATTGTGTTCAAAACTACCATTAATCATTGCTGATAAAAAGAGCTTGTCATCCAGTCCTTTATGTTGAACATATACTTTTCCAATTATTCTGTTTTTGCTAGTCCCTTTCATTATGCCTTGCCAATCAGCATACATAATCGACGCATTATATTGGTTCATGTCGTCGCCACCAGAAAAGCCTAAATTGTAATTTTGAGATGTTCCGGTTCTGTAAATTTGATCCTGCCAGTTTACATCTGCCCCGCCATCATTGAAATTTAAATTATTATCGCTAACATATTTCCTGATATCAGAAGCTGAAAGCATGTCAAGTTTTTTTGCTATCCAATCCATTGATGTATTTGCACTAAAAGTGACCTGCCCTTTTTTAGATTGTCCATTTTTAGTTGTTACAAAAATTACTCCATTTGAACCACGAGAACCGTAAATGGCCGTAGAAGCTGCGTCTTTAAGAATGTTGAAAGATTCGATTTCATCTGGAGAAATGGTTGTTATGTCGACACCTGAAACACCGTCAACAACATAAAGTGGTTGAGTATTGGATCCAAAACTTGCAGTTCCTCTGATGTTTACGGAAAAGCCTCCATTGGGGTCTCCACCCTTTTTAGAGATTAATACACCGGCAGTTTTTCCTTGCATTCCCTGTATTGGATCAGAGAGGTTTCCTTGAACTAGGTCAGCCGCTTTTACCAATGCCACAGCACCCGTTTTATCCGCTTTCTTTTGAACGCCATAGCCAACAACCACTAATTCGTCGAGGTTTTCGGCCGATGATGCTAATGCAACGTTAATTGTTTTTTGCAAACCGACAATTTTGTCTGTTGTCGCATAACCTACAAACGAAAAAATAAGTTTCGCTTCGGCCGATTTTACAGTGATGGTATATTTGCCATCAAGGTCGGTAATAGTGCCGTTAGTTGTTCCGGCTTCACGGATGGTTACTCCCGGAATGCCACTCCCGTCCGTTTTATCGGTTACTGTACCCGTAACCGTTTTTTGTTGTGCAAATAAAGTTGTACTAATGATAAGTACAAACAAAAATGCAAACATTCTTTTTATAGCGAGATTTTGTCTCATGAATAAACAATAAAATAGTTAAACACTCTTTTGCGCTAATAAAATTCTCGTTCCCAATCAGTAGAAATACTTTTATTTCTGCATCAATATTACAATAGGATTCATATTTAAAACGAAAAAAATATTAAAATAGAGCATTTAATTCTATGCATACGTTACCGCAATCGTTTGCAATTTTGCATAGTTTTTAATTCTGAGATAAAATATCTCAGTAAAAGTAGTTGAGAGAATACAATAAAGCCGGGAGTAAGTATACAATGTTGTTTCGTTGCGAATTCTTGCGCCCATTCAGGGCTTATTCTGTCTGCATGATTCTTGATGCGTTGTCATGCACCGTGCTAATGCTCTAAGGTCGTTGGCCTTAACTAAGCGCCATTGAGTACGTATTATTTATTTTTGCCTGAATATTGGTTTAAGGTAAAGAAAAAGATTGAACCTTGTTCCAAACCATTTGATTCTACGTCAACTTCGCCATTCAGTTTGTTTATAATCCGCTTTACAATAGAAAGTCCCAATCCAAGACCTTCGACACGATGTTCTTCAAGACGCACAAATTCATTAAACAGCAGGTGTTGTTTTTCGGGTTCAATCCCTCTGCCATTATCTTTAATATAAAATTGCACACGGTTTTCAGGTAACTTATGAAATCCTATCACAATGCGTGGTGGCGTACCTCCATATTTTATGGCATTTGAGAGATAATTAACCCATATTTCCTCAATCCATTGGCCGTAACCTTCCACCAACGGCCAGTCCGATTGACTTATTGATATGATCGTCCCGGACTCTTCGATCATAAATTGCAATCGTTCAATGGCTTCGTTCAGGTGTGTTTTGCAATCAACGGGTCTAAAGGCGATTTGTTCTTTCTGAATGCTTGCCAGTAGTAGTAATTCGCGTGTAATATTGATACTTTTGGATGCAGCCTTGCGAATAATTTTTGCTATCGAAGCGGCTGAATCATAGTCCTTTTCAGAAATATTTTCTTCCAAAAGTTCAGAGGTAGACGAAATAGCTCCTAATGCATTTTTTAAATCGTGTGCAACGGTGTGCGAAAAGGCGTGTAAGTCCTGTATAAGTTGTTCTTTCTGTTTTATTTCGTCTAATAGTCGGGCATTGGTTTCTTCCAGCTTTTGTTGGGTTATTTTGCGGATACTTACATCGTGAAATGTAATGATTGTTCCCGAAAATTTGCCGAAATCATCAAATATAATATTGGAAGTGGCTTCTACAAACATAGGATTATTTTCATTAGAATGCCATTTAACAATGATACTTGGTTTATTTTTTTTTGTAATTAATAGTTTAAGTTCCGGGTAGTTTGCAAAGGCCTCATCAATGTGTATACGTGTTTTTTCTTTTTTGTTTAAAGGGAAAAATTTTGATAGTGCATAATTGTAATCGGCAATTCTTTGGTTTGTATCAATAACCATCACACCGTCATCGAGCGATTCCATGAGTTTCCCACGGGCAAATGGGAGCAAATCGAAAAATCCATAAAAATCGATACCCAGAATAATTAATAGTCCCGAAAGTAAATACCCGAATGGTGTCCAATCAATTCCCGGAATCGGATTTAAATTGGTGATATACATTAAGTTGCCAATTATTGGTAGCAGTGCAGCAAATACAATAGTGTAGTTTTGCGGACGATAAAAGTTTGGGCTGGATTTAAATTGAATCAGAAGTTTAATGAACCCGGTGAGTAGGAGTGTATAAGTGTAAAGAAAAAAAACCCAGAACCATGGTCCGTGATGGTATATAACCAGTTGTTTGTCGGCAATATATTCTGTGCTTGTCCAGTGAAAATGGTGATAGTCGTTTGTTAAAACCATAATAATGGTAACAAACGGAACCAAAGAAAGGGCAAAAAACTTTTTTGTAAAAAATAACCCATAATGCGAAGTGTAATTGTAAATAAATTGGTAATAACAAAGCGGTGCGAATGCGATGCCGAAATAGCTGAGTTTGGACCAAAGTACCTTTTGTTCCGGATTAGTTGATAAAAACTCGGCAACATACGTTAAAGCCCAAATTGAACCCATAATCATTTCTGCACCCAGCGATCTTATGCCTGGTGTATGTTTTCTAAAAAATAAATACAAGGCTAATCCTGATCCTATTAATGCAGTAATAGACAAAAATGTGATAATAATAGGATAAAAATGGTTGTCCATTATACGATTTAAAAATAAGTGAACACTAAATTAATAATAAAAACAAATCTAAATAAAAAATAGTGATAAAATCGGGATTTTATGCAGTTTTTTATTTAACTTGCATCTGCTAATAATACATAAAATAATACTGAATTGACCCGTAAAACAAAAATTACGATAAAGGATATTGCTAAAGAATTAGGAATATCTGCTTCAACCGTTTCCAGAGCATTAAAGGATCATCCGGATATTAGTCAGAAGACCAGGGATGCTGTAAACAAAATTGCTTTGCAAAATAATTATGTGCCTAATGCATTGGCACTTAGTTTGCGAAGTCAAAAGAGCAATGTTATCGGGGTTATCATACCCGAAGTCGTTCATTTTTTCTTTTCGTCTGTAATAAGCGGCATAGAAGAGGCCTGTGAAGAGTTAGGATACAGCGTTTTGGTTTGTCAATCCAGTGAAAATTACGAAAGAGAAATTCGGAATGTTAATACGTGCGTTTCATCGCGTGTAGATGGCATTATGGTGTCGATGAGTAAAAATACCTACGATTACAATCATTTTCAGCAAGTTATTGACGATGGTATTCCGTTGGTTTTTTTCGATAGGGTTTGTCCCGGAATTAAAGCCGACAGGGTTATTGTGGACGATTATACCGGGGCCTATACTGTTGTTGATCATCTTATAAAAGGGGGTTGCCGGCGGGTTTTGCATCTTGGTGCACCACTACATATGCTAATTGCCAGAAATCGTCTGAATGGTTATAAGGATGCATTAACACACAATGGAATTAAATTCGATGAAAAATTGGTAGTCGAATGTGATACAAGAGAAGATGCCTTGGTTATAGTGCCTAAATTAATGGCTTCGGAACCTCGGCCTGATGGCATTTTTGCAGTGAATGATCTTACAGCCTCCGGGGCAATGTACGCGTTGCAGCATTTGGGAATTTCTGTTCCCGATGATGTAGCGATATGCGGCTTTTCGGATGGTTTGGTCGCTCAGGTTATTAATCCGCCCTTAACTACGGTTGAACAGCATGGATTCGAAATGGGTAAAACCGCTGCGACACTATTAATTAACCGTATTGAAGACAAAGCACCGGAAGGAAACGTAACCAAAATGATAAAAACAACTTTAGTGGTGCGCGAAAGTACCAAGCCTTTGCTGGTTAATGCAAACGTTTGAAATTTAGAATAAGGTATTTAATTGTTTGATTACAAGCACTAAACAAAAAAAATGTTTGGTGCTTGTTTTTTTTTGTCGTTGCTTTGTAGTGCGCAAAAAGAAAATTTCTTCGTTTCACAATCAGAGACTATTCAGTTTCTGTAATTTCTATTGTAATTATTTTAGTATGAGCAAAAAACCCTTATTGAGTTTTTGGCAGATTTGGAACATGAGCTTTGGCTTTCTGGGTGTTCAAATAGGCTATTCGTTGCAAAATGGCAATACCAGCCGTATTCTTTCGGCCTTAGGAGCCGATGTTGAGCATTTGAGCTATTTCTGGCTTGCGGCTCCAATTGCAGGATTGTTGGTTCAGCCAATAATAGGTTTGTCGAGCGATAAAACATGGACAAAATTAGGCCGAAGAATTCCGTTTATTTTAGGCGGAGCAATTGCTTCGGCATTAGCAATGTTTTTTATGCCCAACGCCGAACACTTTGCATATTTGCTTGCTCCCCTGTTTTTTGGTGCCACCATGTTGCTGTTTATGGATACATCTTTTAATGTTACCATGCAACCTTTCAGGGCATTGGTTGGCGATATGGTTGGCGACGAACAACGGAACAGGGGATACGCCATACAAAGTTTTTTAATTAATGCCGGTGCGGTACTGGGTTCGCTGTTGCCATGGCTTTTAACATTGGCTGGTGTCGATAATGTGCCGGCCGAAGGCGAGAAAGTGGCTCCGAGTGTAATTTGGTCATTCTATATTGGTGGAGCGACCCTTTTGTTTACGGTATTGTGGACGAGCTTTTCTACCAAAGAATATCCACCGGCGTTGTACGAAAAGTATAATAATGTTACTACTGAAGAAAAAAGTAACGATTCGCTGATTTCGCTACTTAAAAATATTCCAACCGTAATGTGGCAACTGGCAATTGTTCAGTTTTTTGCCTGGTTCGCACTATTTACCATGTGGGTTTACACCCATTCGGGTATTGCTCAAAATGTTTGGCATACCGCAGCCGACGACAGAGTTTCGGTGGCATTTAACGATGCCGGCAATTGGGCCGGAGTAATTTTCGGTTTTTACAGCGGCTTTGCGGCCTTGTATTCATTGGCTCTCTCGAAATTGGCCGATCGTTTTGGCCGAAAATCTGTGTTTGTTTTTTCGTTAATTGCTGGTGGTGTTGGCCTCATGTCAATGGTGTTAATCCACAATCAGTACGGATTAATATTTTCCATGGTGGGTATTGGAATTGCCTGGGCTTCCATTCTGGCTTTGCCATATGCCATTTTATCTAAAGCTTTGCCCGCAAGTAAAATGGGTGTATACATGGGCATTTTTAATGCTACAATAACGATACCCCAGATTTGTGCCGGATTGTTTGGTGGTTTGTTGCTCGGGCTGGCTGGCGGAAAAGCGGTGAATATGTTGCTTGTGGCCGGTATTTCGATGACTATTGCTGCTGCAATGGTTTGGTTTGTAAAAGATAAAAAAGAAGTATGACAAAAAATATAAAAGCTTGTATTTTCGATTTGGATGGTGTTTTGGTGGATACCGCAAAATACCATTATTTAGCCTGGCGCGAACTGGCCAACAGTATGGGGTTCGATTTTACCGAAAAACAAAACGAACGACTTAAAGGTGTAAGTCGCATGGCATCGCTTGAGATACTCCTTTCTATTGGGAAAGTTGAAAAAAGTGATGCCGAAAAACTGCAATTGGCTGCTACTAAAAATAGTCGCTACGTATCGCTTATCGAAAAGATGACACCTGATGAAGTTTTGCCCGGGGTTATTTCGTTTTTGGATGAACTCAAAGCCAAGGGCATTCGTATTGCGCTTGGGTCGGCTAGTAAAAATGCACCAATGATTTTAGAACGAACCAATATTGGTCATTATTTCGAGGCCATATCCGATGGCAACATTATTTCGAAGGCAAAACCCGACCCGGAAGTTTTTCTTACAGCTGCCACACTTTTAGGTGTTGAACCGCAGGCGTGCCTCGTATTCGAAGATGCTGAGGCTGGTGTTGAAGCTGCAATTGCCGGCGGCATGAGCGTTGTTGGTGTTGGTGATAAATTAATATTGCATCGGGCTGACATCATTATTGAAAATTTTGTGGGGCAATCGGTCGATTTTGTTTTGGCCTTATTGTATGATAAATATTAAAAATTAGTGAAATGAATAATTCGGAATATATACACGAAGCGTGGTCAATTGTTGAAAATGGCTTCGATCCGGCAAAACAAAAAGCCTCGGAAAGTTTGTTTAGTATTGGAAACGGAAACATGGGCCAGCGTGCTAATTTCGAAGAGGACTATTCCGGTAAATCGATGCAGGGAACATATATAGCCGGTGTTTATTATCCCGATAAAACCCGTGTTGGGTGGTGGAAAAACGGCTATCCCGAATATTTTGCCAAAGTACTTAATGCGCCTTATTTTACCGGTTTGCATGTAGTAATTGGCGACGAACTACTCGATCTTGCACAATGGCAGGTGATTTCGTTTAAACGGGTGCTTGATATTAAACGGGGTGTTTTGGTGCGAACCTGCGAGGTTCAATCGCCAAATGGTAAACGGTTGGCAGTAGAATCTATGCGATTTATGAGTATGATTCGAAAAGATATTGCGGCCGTAAAATTTAGTGTTAAATCGCTTAATTTCAGGGATATTGTTAGTTTTGTGCCCTATGTCGACGGCGATGTAAAAAACCAGGATGCTAATTATGATGAAAAATTCTGGCAGATTACTGACATGGTTAATGAACCGAAACAAGCCTATTTACAGTCCAAAACATTAAAAACCGGTTTCGAGGTTGGTTTTGCAATGTCGGCAGACCTTTATTTTAACGGGCAGAAAGTGTCTGCGATGCCCGAACGTCAGAAATCCGACAAAAAGATACAAACTTCAATCACATGGCGTATAGGGGAAGGAGATGCCCTGAGTTGTGTAAATTTTATTTCGGTAAATAAAAGTATGGATTTTGAGTCCGAAATGATAAAACAGGTTTGCCTCAAAAATGTAGAGCTGGCACGTTCAGCCGGATTCGATGTATTACTTAAAGAACATACCGAATGGTGGGCAAATAAATGGGAAACCAGCGATATTGAAATCGAGGGTGACGTAGCTGCTCAACAAGGTATACGGTTCAATATTTTTCAATTGTGGCAAACCTATACCGGCGAGGATGCCCGATTAAATATTGGCCCCAAAGGGTTTACCGGCGAAAAATATGGTGGGAGTACTTATTGGGATACCGAAGCTTATTGTGTGCCGTTTTATATGAGTACCGCATCGGGCGAGGTGGTTCGTAACTTATTGATATATCGTTGGAAACAGCTTGGAAAAGCGATTGAAAATGCCGAAAAGCTTGGCTTTTCGAATGGGGCTGCCCTTTACCCCATGGTAACAATGAATGGCGAAGAGTGCCATAACGAGTGGGAAATTACCTTCGAAGAGATTCACCGAAACGGTGCCATTGCTTATGCCATTTATAATTATGTAAATTACACCAGCGATGTTGACTATTTGGCCGAATATGGCCTCGAAGTGCTTATTGCAATATCCAGATTCTGGGCACAACGCGTTAACTGGAGCGATGATAAAGGCAAATACGTTATGCTTGGGGTAACCGGGCCCAATGAGTATGAAAACAACGTGAATAACAACTGGTATACAAATTATATCGCAACGTGGTGTTTACGCTATACGCTCGAAACCATCGATTTGGTTAAACGCATAAATGCTGGCAGATTGGCCGCTGTTCTTGAAATGACTGCTTTTGACGCTTTAATTGAAGTTGAACTTTGGAAAAAAATCATCGACAATATTTACCTGCCTCAAAGCAAAGGCATTTTTATTCAACAGGATGGATTTCTTGATAAAGACCTGACCCCGGTGAGTGGTATTCCGGTTAAGCAGCGTCCAATTAATCAGCATTGGTCTTGGGATCGGATTCTGCGATCGTGTTATATAAAGCAGGCCGATGTGTTGCAAGGACTCTTCTTTTTCGAACATGAATTCGATTTAGAAACCATACACCGAAATTACGAGTTTTACGAACCGCTTACCGTGCACGAATCATCTTTATCACCATGCGTTCATAGTATTCTGGCATCGCTAATCGGCAAAACCGATGATGCTTACCAATTGTATCTGCGTACTTCGCGTCTCGATCTCGATGATTACAATCATGAGGTGCACGAGGGTTTGCACATTACCAGTATGGCAGGCACCTGGATGAGTTTGGTTATGGGCTTTGGCGGTTTAAGGGTTAATCACGGACGGATTTCGCTCAATCCGGTTCTGCCCGAAAAATGGCAATCGTTATCGTTTAAAATACTTTTTCGCAATCGTTTGCTAAAGATTAAGGTTACAGATAACGAGGTGGATGTACGGCGCGAACGCGGCGAAGTACTCACTGTAATGATTAATGGTAACGAAGTGGCTATTTAATAATTTGTATAGTATTTAAAAATATCTTGTTTTGAAAAATATTTTCAGTCTTTTGGTTTTGCTCACAATGTCGTGTGGTTTAACTTTTTCGACACCGCAAAAAGCATTTGTCGACCGCGTTGAACCTATGAATTGGTGGGTTGGTATGAAACACAATAACGTGCAATTGTTAATCCACGGGAAGAATGTTGGTTCTGCCGAAGTAACTACAAACTATGCCGGTGTTAGAATCACTGGCTTGAAAAAAGTGACGAACACCAACTATTTGTTTGCCGATATTGAAATTGAACCATCGGCAAAGGCTGGTGTCGTTAATTTCGAGATCGCTGTTCCCGGTTCAAAAAAGATAAATTGGCCCTGGGAATTAAAAAACCGTGAAACAGGCAGTGCCCTCCGTAAAGGCTTTGATAGTGGCGATATAATGGTGCTTGTAATGCCCGACCGCTTTTCGAATGGCGATTTCAAAAACGACAATGTGGCCGGATACGCTGACAGCATGAAGCGAAATATGCCCAATGCCCGGCATGGTGGCGATATACAGGGTGTTATTAATCACCTCGATTATCTTAAAGAGATGGGATATACTGCATTGTGGCTCAATCCTGTGCTCGAAAATAATCTGAAAAGCTTTACTTATCATGGTTATGCCATGACCGATTTGTACAAAGTGGACCCACGGCATGGTTCTAACCAATTGTACCGAAAATTGTCGGACGAATGTGCGAAACGTGGAATTAAGCTCGTAATGGATCAGGTAATGAACCATGTGGGTACAAACCATTGGTTTATAAAGGATTTGCCTACAAACGACTGGGTTAACGACTATCCCGATTATAAAATATGCAGTTTTCGAGGTTCAACCGTATTCGATCCGCATGCTTCGCAGTACGATCGCGCCCGTATGGCCAATGGCTGGTTCGACCATAGTATGGCCGATTTAAACCAACGCAATCCACTAGTAGCGAATTACCTTATTCAGAATTCAATCTGGTGGGTCGAATTTGCCAATCTTGGTGGTATACGCCACGATACCCATCAGTATGCAGATAAGGCCTTTATGGCGCGCTGGTGTACCGAAATAATGGACGAATACCCCCGTTTTAATATTGTGGGCGAAGTATGGCTCAATAATTCTGCTTCGGTAAGTTACTGGCAAAAAGACGCGTTGAACCGCGATGGTTACAATTCGCAATTGCCTTCGGTTATGGATTTTCCATTGATGTTTGCCTTGCGCAATGCGTTTAACGAAAACGAAGGTTGGGAAACCGGTATGGCCAGATTGTACGATTTGTTTACGCTCGATTTTCTGTATGCCAACCCGAACAATATTATGGTTTTTCCTGATAATCACGATATGTCGCGGTTTTTTACTATGTTGAACCGCGATGTGGATAATTTTAGAATGGCCATGACATTGGTGCTTACTGTTCGCGGATATGTTCAGCAATATATTGGTACCGAAATTCTGATGGAAGGCAACGAAGGCGACGGACATGGCGTCATGCGAAAAGACTTTCCGGGTGGTTGGCCGGGCGATTCGGTGAATGCATTCACGGGTGTTGGTTTGAGCGATACACAAAAAGAGATGCAAAGTTACCTGCGAAAAATTCAAAATTGGCGAAATACCAGCGATGCAGTTAAATATGGCACAATGATTCAGTTTGTGCCCGAAAACGGTATTTATGTTTATTTCAGAATATACAACAATAAGCGTGTAATGGTGGCTTTTAATAACAACAAATTGTCTAAATCGTTGCCTCTGAGCCGATTTGCCGAGTGTATCGGTACATGCCAAAAGGGGTACAATGTCGCAACATCCCAATCGGTGGAATTAGGCGCTGCAATTGAACTTGCCCCTAAAAGTGCGACTATTTTAGAACTGAATTAACCATTAACTATGCAACGACTCATTCATTTGGTATTTATTATAGTTTTTTGTTCTTCCGGCTTTGGCCGGGAGAACAATTTTGCAAATGAAAATGCCATTGCTCTTACTAAAATCGGACATGAGTTAGTGGTTAAAACAGAAAACGGTCAATGCGTTATCTCTGTTTTCTCCCCAACGGTTTTTCATGTGGTTCGAACCAAAAGTCCGATAAAAACTTTGGCCGTTGAAGCCGCGATCAGCAACGATATTAAATCTGTTCGGGATTTTGGCGACAAATGGGTGGTATGTACCGATAGTCTGGTATTACAAATTACCAAATCGCCGTTGTCTTTCGGATTTTATAACGCAAAAAATATGAATTTGTATGCCGGCGATATCCGTTTTTTTTCGAACGATTCGTTGGTCGGAACCGCTTACACCCTGGCCGATGACGAAAAAATGGCCGGTGGTGGCGAACGGGCTTTACCATTAAACCGACGCGGTACCCGTTTAAAAATGTATAACGAACCACATTGGGGTTATCAATGGAATGAACCTGTTCTGAATTTTTCGATGCCTTTCTTTTATTCATCGAACCGGTATGGTCTGTTTTTCGATTCGCCATCGTTGGGTTGGGCCGATATTGGTGCCACGGTTAGTGATAAATTCAGTTATACGGCCATTGCCGGCGAGCAGGGTTTTTATTTTATTGGCGAATGCAGCTACAAGGCTGTTCAACAATCGTTTGCATTATTAACCGGAAAACAACCTATGCCGGCACGCTGGATGTTGGGCAATTTGCAGAGCCGGTTCGGTTACAAGACGCAAAGCGAAACGTTGAATATGGCCGATACCATGCTGACATGCGGTTATCCGTTAGATGCCTTAATTATAGATCTTTATTGGTTTGGTAAAGGCCCGCTGGATTGGAAAATGGGTGCGTTGGAGTGGAATAAGACACAGTGGCCGCAACCCAAACAGATGATTTCGACATTGGCCGATAAGGGCGTGAAAACCATATTAATTGCTGAACCATTTATTCTTAAATCGGAACCTTATTTTAATGTGGCCGATAGTCTTAATATTTTCGCCAAAGGTGCCGATGGTAAAACCGGTGCGATTAACGACTTTTATTTCGGTCCGGCCGGATTGCTCGACTTGTTTTGTCATGAAGCCTGTAACTGGTTCTGGCAAAGGTATAACGATCGGATAAAGGAAGGCATAGCCGGGTGGTGGGGCGATTTGGGTGAACCGGAGCGGCATCCGTCGTTTTTAATTCATCAAAACGGTATGGCCGATGCGGTTCATAACATTTATGGCCATTATTGGAGTAAGATGCTATCGGACAAGTACCGGACTAATTATCCCGCTACGCGACTGTTTCACCTCAATCGCAGTGGTTTTGCAGGATCGCAACGGTATAACGTATTTCCCTGGTCGGGCGATGTAGGCCGAGGGTGGGGCGGACTAAAAGCGCAATTGCCCATAATGCAAACCATGAGTTTTTCGTGTATCCCATACATTCATAGCGACTTAGGTGGTTTTGCCGCCGGTGTTAAAGACGAGGAATTGTATACCCGTTGGTTACAAATGGGTGTGTTTAATCCTATTTTCAGGCCACATGGCGAAAGTATTCCGAGTGAACCGGTATATTTTACCGATGCTACACAAAATATTGTGCGTGAGTTTATTAAACTGCGTTATCGAATGATTCCTTATAATTATACTTTGGCTTATAATCAGGCCACAGAAGGAAAACCTTTGGTTCGACCCGTAATGTGGGAAACCAATCATAGTGCCGATTTCGATAACATGAACCAATATTTCTGGGGCGATAATTTGTTGGTGGCACCCGATGTGCAGCAAGGTACTCAGATTATGCCGGTTTATTTGCCTAATGGCGTTTGGTATAACTTTTTCGATGGCACACGATATGCAGGTGGTGATACCGTTTTTGTGAAAGAATCCGTCGATCGGCTGCCTGTATTTGCTCGTGGTGGCAGTATGATTGCATTGTCCAATCATGTTGGTACGATGGATGGTTATAAATCCGACGGTTTTACAATACATTATTATGTTGGTTGCAACAATGAGGTTGTAAAACAGTTTGTGTATGAGGATGATGGCAAAGATGCCAATGCAGTTGCCCGGAAAAAATACGAACTTATTACGATTACGGCTACAAATAAAAATGGAAAAATCACTGTCGCATTACAATCGAAGGGAGAGCGTTTTGCACCGAAAAACGGGCGTAAAATAACGGTGGTGGTACACGATGCCATATCGGCCGATTTGCAATCAACCGATGCAGTGCGAATACTTCCATATATCGACTATGTGGTTCAGCCAAAAGTAAAAAACACCACATGGAAAAGGCGAAAAGCGAAAATAGAATTCAATAAATAAAAAATGAACAGGATTTTTTATGCAGTTTTGTTACTGTTTATCAATTTTATTATGTCCGGAATTAAAGCTCAAATAAGCGGTTATGCCGAGATTGGCAACGTGTCTTCAATAAAAGCGTTGCCTTCGGGGGTGTTGCTCGAAACTCAAACCGCCAAGGTTGAAATTACCTTTTTTAACGAAAATACCATAAAAGTTCGTATTGCCCGTGGTACTTTGCCGCGCGATTTTAGTTATGCTGTTTCGGCTGAA
>QKHT01000251.1 GCA_003249935.1 Bacteroidota bacterium | reverse complement strand
TGAATTTACAAACTTGAAAATTTTAAAATTATGTCCGTTCGTATTAAACCCGTAGCACGGAGAAATCCGTTAAAGCCCACCGAGGCACCTAAGTATTATGCCGTACCAGACGGTCGCGATGTAGCCACGCTCGACGCGGTGGCCAATCAAATAAGTAAAATATCGAGTATAAGCCGAGGCGATGTGTACTCAGTATTGCTCACCTTGCTCGATGTGATACCGGGCGAACTGCTCGATGGTAAAGTGGTGCAATTGGGCAAGTTAGGCTCTTTTGCCCTGAACCTGAAGAGTGAGCCTGCTGAAACACCCGAAGCCGTTACCGCCGATAAGGTCACTAAGGCACACATCGTGTTTCGCCCAAGCAGCGAATTAAAAGCTACCGTTTCCAACGTTCATATGATAACCACTTAGGCTTCCCCTAATAACCCGTTGCAGTTATCCTTATAACTCACTTGCGATGTAAGGATAACTCACTTGAGTTATAAGGACAACACGAAGGAGATATAAGGACAACACAAATGATATGGCTTTACCATACGCTTTTATAGTAAAATCACATTCGATAGTAACATCTAAATAAGGACAATAACAATGCAAAAGAAAGTATTACAATTTGTTTTATGTTTACTTTGGGTAAACACACTATTTGCAACCGACATTCCTTTTCCGACTAAGAATGCGGTATGGAACGCTATACGCACCGATTCGATAAATTACATGACCTATACCACCAAAATATACCGTTCTTTTGGTAAAATCGGCTACGACCAAACCCTTAAAGCCATGATTCGCACCGAAGGGAAAAAGGTGTTTGCAAAGCTTCCTTTTCAGAAAGGCGATGCGATACTGTATGATTTCGGGTTAAAGGTTGGAGATGTAATTCAACTGCCTTATTACTCGAAGGTTTCATCGGAGGATTATTATTTCGAGTATGGCAAGTTACAAGAATACAACTATGGAGTAAAGGGCATTACCAGTATCAATACTACAGATGGAAAGAGCCGTAAGGTATTAGTTTTGACAATTCCACCGTATTCGGCTCCGGGTCTTAATGAAACAATTTGGATAGAAGGAATTGGTGATATAAGGGGAATTGGTTTGCTCAATCCATTTTCGTATGTCGAAGTAATGACAACTTGCGGTTGTACTTATAAGCGTATGACCTTCAATTGCTTTAGTTTAAACAATCAAACGGTGTATATCGATACGGCATCGGTTCAAAAATGTCCTTGTGGTAAAGAGATTGTTATTAGGTCAATTGGGAGTGCCAATGCCGATGAAGTTGCAATTGTGTTGACTAAGAAGGGTGAACAGGCCTGCACAATTGAAACCAAAACCGGAGCCATCGCACAATTCACTGTTTTAGATTTGCTTGGGCATACGGTCTGTTCATCAAAGAATAACGACGCAAAAGCCTCGTTTGAATTGCCGGCGAAACAAGGTGTTTACATCCTCACCGGCCAAACCACCAATGGCCAAAGGTTCACACAAAAGATATTGATTAAGTAAAACTTTAAATCGTAGAATTTTAAACTCAGTAATATAATGAAAAAGACATTACTTCCCGCACTATTGTGTGGTATATTTATAAACAACCTATTTGCAACCGACATTCCTTTTCCGACGAAGAATGCGGTATGGAACGCTATACGCACCGATTCGGTTAATTATATGACCTATACCGGTGGCGATACCATCATTAACGACACCACGTACACCAAAATATACCGTTCTTTTGGTAAAATCGGCTACGACCAAACCCTTAAAGCCATGATTCGCACCGAAGGGAAAAAGGTTTATGCTAGGAATTTTTTTGAAACTAGAGAAGAGATACTTTACGATTTTGGATTGAAAGTTGGGGATGTAATAAGATTTTGCTTTGCTACTTTTATTTTTAGTACCGACTATCAATCATCTTTTTTAGATCGAAGATTTTTTGACAAATTTTATGATTATATCTGCGTAGTTAAAGAGATACGGTCCATAACTACATTGGATGGCATAAATCGAAAATTGTGGGTTATTGCTATTTCACATCCATTTCATCAAAACGATCTTGAAACTGCAATTTGGGTAGAAGGTATTGGTGATATTAAAGGGATTGGGATTTTGAATCCAATGTCATACATGAAAGATGATATAGTTGGTTCATCGATTGATCCCCCCAAACGAATGACCTTCAATTGCTTTAATTTAAATAATCAAACGGTGTATATCGATACGGCATCGGTTCAAAAATGTCCTTGTGGAAAAGAGATAATCATTAGGTCAATTGGGAATGCCAAAGCCGATGAAGTTGCAATTGTGTTGACAAAGAAGGGTGAACAGGCCTTCACAATTGAAACCAAAACCGGAGTCATTGCACAATTCACCGTTTTAGATTTGCTTGGACATACAGTCTGTTCATCAAAGAATAACGACGCAAAAGCCTCGTTCGAATTGCCAACGAAACAAGGTGTCTACATCCTCACCGGCCAAACCACTAACGGCCAGCGGTTCACTCAAAAGATAATGATTAAGTAAAACGTTATTTAAGCCATAGGGATAGAAAATGGTTTTTGGTTCTACATCCATAAGGCGCAACAAAGGCGATAAACATACGAATAATGTTTGGTTGTTAAAGGGAGGAGAATAAAATTTTCCCCCTTTTATTGCTTTTAGTATAAGCATTGTAAGTAGAAAAGGGAATTGATTCTTGGGGGTTTAATCGGTTGAGTTTAAAATATTCTAAAAAACTTTCCATATTATTTGCGGCAGAAATATTTATTGATACTTTTGTATACAAAAAACAGCGACAAGATGATTAAATATGCAGATTTAAGTAATCAGGTATATGAGCAACTTAAAGCCATGATTCTTTCGAATCAGTACGAACCGGGACAAAAATTACTTCAGGAAAAAATAGCGGCACAGCTTGGTGTAAGCCGTACGCCATTGCATAAAGCATTTCAGATGCTTGAAAATGAGTATCTTGTAGAAAGTATTCCACGTAGGGGTATTTATGTAAAAAAGGTGGATTACAACCAGATTTACGATGCATTTGAATGTCGTGAAGCATTGGAGAGCGTGGCCGCCCGCAGATTGGCCGAGAATCACACCTCCGAGCAAATTGATTTACTCAAAGGATTTTTCACACCATTCATGAATGCAAATATCGATATCAATGTCGACAAATACCGCAAAGCCGATGAGTTGTTTCATAAACAAATAATGATAATGAGTGGCAACTCGATACTTGGACGTTTAGAGGTCATTAGTAATATTCTGGTTCGCACCTATCAGAAGGGGTTGGTTCGTCCGGTTTCGGAAACGCTGCATGAGCACTTCGAAATTATTGATGCGATTGCCACCGGCAATGGCGATTTGGCAGCGGAAATGATTGCGAAACACTCGCGTGCAGCAAGAGCCAATATTCAGCAAATGCTTAGTAAATAGGTTCAATACATCATCGTATTAACCCAATCATTTAGGTTCAGACTTATTCTTAATTGAAACATAGATTTTAAGAATAAGTTTTTTTAAGTTCGTTTTGT
The DNA here is from genome assembly GCA_003249935.1 of Bacteroidota bacterium. GTDB lineage: Bacteria > Bacteroidota > Bacteroidia > Bacteroidales > UBA5342 > SZUA-561. The sequence continues at coordinate 12,162 of QKHT01000251.1, read as the reverse complement.
GTATACAATATTCAATGCTAACAATAATATCATATAACAGTTAAATATTTCGGATGAAAAAAGTCTCAAAATTTCCAATGCGGGCCGTATTAGTTGTATTTACGTTTGCCCTTGCACTCTTACTGTATATCGACAGGGTTTGTATTTCGGTTGCCAAAAGCGACATTACCAAAGATCTGGGCATTAGCGACGAGGCGATGGGCTGGGTATTTGCTATTTTTGCATTTGGTTACGCACTGGGTCAGTTACCTGCGGGTACCGTAATTGATAAGTTTGGCGTTCGCAAGGTGTTAACAGGTATTGTGGCCATATGGTCGCTTTTTACAGCCATGACCGGTATGGCGTTTAACTGGCTATCGCTTGCGGTTACACAGTTTTTCTTTGGTGTTGGCGAAGCCGGGGCTTTCCCGAGTATTGCACGTTCGGTGTTTTCGTGGATACCATTAAAGGAACGTGGTATTGCTACCGGTATAAACTTTTCGGGCTCGCGACTGGGTGCCGCTTTTGCTTATCCGCTGTTAGCGGGGTTAATGGTTACGCTGGGATGGCGCTATACTTTTTTCCTTTTTGGTGCTTTAGGTTTAATTTGGGCATTGGTCTGGTACTTATGGTTCAGGGATATGCCCGAACAACACCCGTGGGTTTCGGAAGACGAAAAGGAATTTATAGTAGCAAACCGTCAACCACAATCTTCCACACAAAAAAAATCGGAATTACCGATGTCCAAACTCTTTTCATCGACCAATGTTTGGCTCACCATGTGGCAATATATGAGTTCGAATTTTATCTTCTATTTTTGCCTTATGTGGTTTTTTCCTTATTTGAAAAAAACATACAATTTATCGTACGATCAGGCCGGATTTTTAATGATGGCACCTTTTCTTGCCGGAGCTTTGGGGAATTATCTGAGCGGTTTTATGGTCGATTTTATTTATAAAAGAGGAAACTGGACCATGTCGCGTCGACTTCCGGCTATACTTGGTTTTTCGTTTTCGGTATTGGCATTACTCATGTTGCCCCATCAAACTACCGCTGTTGGTGCTGTGGCGTGGCTTTCGCTGGCCATTTTTGGTGCCGATATGACATTGAGCCCGTCGTGGTCGTTTTGTATCGATATCGGTAAAAGTAAATCGGGCGTGGTGTCGTCTACCATGAACATGGCCGGAAACCTGATGGCGGCTATTTCTATGGTGCTTTTCCCGGTACTACTCGGAAAAAGCGGTTCACCCGATATATTCTTTTATATTGCAGCCTTGTTTAATGGCTTAGCCATTGTGAGTTGGGTATTTATGCAACCCAAAAAACCACTATTTGTCGAAAATATTTAATCTCAATTAATATGTATCTTGCTTTAAATACATTAGTTTACGAAGTAGGGAACCGTGGTCCCGAAGAGTCGTTACGCAGTGCAGCCAAATTTGGCTTCAAGTACATCGAATATGCCGGAATCCGCAAGGGAAATCCGCTAACAATGACCGCCGAGCAAAAGAAAGAGGTGGTACGCATCGCCAAAGGCGAAGGGCTCATTAACACGCAGATGTTATTGGTGGCCACCCGCAATACGGCAAACTCGAACCGAAAATTGTTCGACGAAACATTCGACTATATGAAGGCTTGTGCCGAATTTCAGAAGGAGTTAGGCGGTCGCCAGTTGTTGGTTTGCTGGGGCGGCGGATTGTATGAATTGGGAACCTCGCCCGAAAAATCGTGGGGTTTAATGTGCGAGAATGTGGGCCGTTTTGCCGAATATTGTCAGAAAGATAATATGTTGGTGGGCATCGAACTCGACCCGCATGTCTATTTTATTTGCAACAACACCTATAAATTGGCCAAAGCGATGGAAGACATTAATATGCCAAATCTTTATCCAAATGTGGATGTGGGTCACTTGGTAATTACCCGCGAAGAGCCGGCTCAGCTCGAAAAACTGAAAAGCCGTTTACTTCATGTTCACCTGAGCGAAACTGAATCGTTCGACCATACCAACAGTATTTTAGGCACCGGTGCGGTCGACTTTAAAGCGTATGTGGATAAACTGCTTGAACTTGGCATCGAAGAAAACTGTGCTAAATATGGTGAACCCTGTGTGGCCGGTATTGAGATGGGTAGTGAAGCCAGTGGTGGTTTTGTAGAGAACCCCGATATGTGGGTTGAAGAGAGCTTGAAGTACCTTGGTAAAATTATGCCTGAACTAAAAATGCGATAAAATAGGTTCAACACTCAAAATTGTATAAGATGAAAATATGTATCGACTGCGATGATGCAGCAGTAAACCTCAAAAAAGTGCTTTTCGACCATTTGAAAAGTAAAGGTGTAGATATTACCGATTTGGATTACAGTGCTTCGAAAGATGGTGCCATGTATCCTGAAATTGGTTTCAATTTGGCTAAACAAATTGCGAATGGCAACTTCGACCGGGGCATTAGTATTTGCGGCACCGGATTGGGTATGGCGATGATTGCCAATAAAGTAGAGGGTGTTTATGCCGGTGTTTGTCACGATGTATTCTCGGCCGAGCGGCTGCGTAAAAGCAACGATGCACAGGTTATTACTATGGGCGAGCGTGTAATTGGTCCCGAATTGGCTAAAACCATTATCGATGCCTGGCTTGTCTCTGAATTTCAGGGCGGTGGTTCAACCGCAAAAGTGGAACAGATGCGAGCGTTGGAGCAAATGTCGTTTCATCCGCAAAAATAGTTTTTGATGAACGCAAAAATTGTTTGGCTTTTATTGGCAAGCTTTTTATTGGCTACATTGGGTTCGGCCCAAAAACCGGTTTGGCAGGGCAAAGGGCGCATTGCCATGAGTTCCGACGGGAATGAACACGACCACGACGACTGGGCTGCCACGCCACTTTCGTTGGCTTTGCTTGCCGCCGAAGGGCTGCAGAATAAATTTGTATTGTACACATACAGCGACCATATTTGGGGAAGTAACCACGAACATCCCACGTCGAAATCGGGATTAAATGCCTATCAACAGATGGAGGAGAGTGCATTGGGCGGTAAGAAGTGGTTTGGTTTTGATCGCACGAATTTTATTTGTGCGGTCGACGATGCCGAAAAGGCCTACAATGCCATGCGCGATGAGATAAATGGTTCAACCCAAAAGAACCCGTTAATAATTATTGCCGCTGGTCCGATGCAGGTGGTGGGCGAAGCCATAAGCCGGGCCGATGTGCGTAAAAGGCAGTTTGTAACCGTTATTTCGCATTCGAAATGGAACAACGAGCACGCGAACAAACCCTCCAACTGGGAAAATCATTCGGGCTGGACCTTTAAAGCCATTCAGGATTCGTTTTGCAATGCGCGTGGTGGCAACCTGAAATGTATTCAGATTCTTGATCAGAATAAAGGGGCCGATTATGTGGGTTTAAATGCCGACTTGAAGTTGTACGACTGGATAAAAACCTCTTCGGCCCGTAACCATAAGTTGTATAAACCGGGTGCGTGGGATTGGTTGTATAGCCGGGAGGAGACGTGTATAAAGGGCAAAGGCACAACATTCGATCCGTCGGATGCCGGAATGGTAATTTATATGCTTACAGGTGTGGATAAAACCAATCCCGCAATGGCACAACAGATCATGGAACATCCAAAAAAGAAAAGGAAATAACTACAATATTTTAATACGATGCAAAAGTTTTTTAATAATTCCGCGTTGGTTGTCGACGAAATGCTCGAAGGCTACCTCAAAGCGCACAGCGATTTAGTCGTGGCTACCGAAAACGAGAGAGTAGTAAAGTATAAAAATGCACCCATTGCGGGTAAAGTCGGTATTGTTACCGGTGGCGGTTCGGGCCATAAACCGGCCTTTATAGGTTATGTGGGTCGCAACATGGTGGATGCTGTGGCTGTGGGCGAGATATTTTCGTCGCCACCGGCCGCTATGTTCTACGATGCCATTAAAGAGGCCGATGGTGGTGCCGGGGTGGCGGTGTTGTACGGCAACTATGCCGGCGACAATATGAACGTGGCCATGGCAATGGAACTTGCAGAAGAAGAGGGTATTAAAGTTGCCAAAGTGGTGGCTAACGACGATGTGCCTTCGGCCGATTCATCTTCGCTGAACCGCCGGCGTGGCGTGGCAGGCGAAATACTGATGTGGAAAGTGGGTGGTGCCAAGGCAGCCATGGGCGCGTCGCTCGAAGAGGTGATTGCCGTATCGCAAAAAGCCATTGCCAATACCCGCAGTATGGGTGTTGGCCTGAGTTCTTGTGCAATACCGGAGGTTGGGCATCCTAATTTTTCGATTGAACCGGGTAAAATGGAGGTCGGTATTGGTCACCATGGCGAGCCGGGTATCGAGGTGGTTCCGCTCGAATCGGCTGCAAAGGTGGCGCAACGGATGTGCGATGTCATTCTGCCTGATTTGCCCTATACTGCGGGCGACGAAGTGGTGGTACTTGTTTCGGGCCTCGGTTCCACCCCGGTCATGGAACTCTACATTTTGTATAATGATGTTACAAAAATATTGGCCGATAAGGGTATCAATATCCATGTGTCGTATGTGGGTAATTACTTTACATCGCTCGAAATGGCCGGTGCCACACTTACTTTAATGAAACTCGACGACGAACTAAAGGCTTGTATCGATTACGAAGCCGATTCGGTAGGTTTACGTCAGTTTGCAAGAATTAACGCATAAAAAACAGATAAGCAAATGTCAACTTTTAATAACGCTGCCGGCAGCATTGTTGTCGACAATCTCATATTAGTTATACAGGAAAATAAACAATACCTCAGCGATATCGATGGCCTTATCGGCGATGGCGACCATGGTATAAATATGAACAAAGGCTTTTCGCTTACCCGCGATGAGCTCGACAAAAATCCGGGCGATATGGTCTATTCGCTCATGGTATTGTCGCGCATGTTGTTGATGAAAATCGGCGGTTCGATGGGGCCGCTTTATGGTAAATTTTTTAAAGGATTTGCCAAAGTTCTCGAAGGCAAGGAAGAAATTACTCAGGCAGATGTGAACGAAGCACTGAAAAATATTGTTATAGAAATTCAGAGTATTTCGCCTGCCAAGCTTGGCGATAAAACGCTGATGGATACACTTATTCCGGCTGTAGCGGCATTTGATGAGGCCACAAATAGCGGACAAGGCTTTGCCGATGCGCTCGATGCATTGAAGGCCGCAGCCGAGGCAGGTCGCGACAGTACAAAAGATATGGTGGCGCAACTTGGTCGGGCCAGCCGTTTGGGCGAACGCTCGCGCGGCGTGCTCGATGCCGGATCGGCCTCATGCTGCCTGATTTTATGTACAATGGCCGATAGCATCAAGTCAATTCTTCACAACTAAAAAACAATTTAAAAGAAAGCAAGTAGCAATGAAACAAGGTGTAATCATAGGTTTTCTTGGAAAAACTCAGGATCGTTTTTCCGAATATCAATCGCCGAAAACAACGCGCGAAAAGTTAGAAACAGTAACCAAAATAGATGGTTTCGATGGTGTGGAAATGGTTTTCCCTTACGAAAATACCACACCCGAAGAAACCGGTGCATTAATGAAAGAATATGGCCTTAACTGGGCTGCTATTAATGTGAATGTAAAAAAAGAGGCGGAGTGGGTTCCCGGCGCATTGTCGCGTGCGCCAAAAGATGTTCGCGATCGTGCCGTAGCCATGATAAAAAAAGCAAAAGATTTTGCTAAAGCCGTAGGAGCACCGCACGTTACCTGCTGCCCGTTGAGCGATGGTTACGATGTGCTTTTTCAGGTAGACTATGGTAAGGCCTGGAAGTATATGATTGAAACCGTGGGCGAAGCGGCCGACTATCTGCCCGAAATACCGTTATTTATTGAACCAAAATACAGCGAAACACGGGTTCATTGCCACATCGACTCTACTTCAAAGGCATTACTTTTGCTCAAGGAAGTGGGCGCAAAAAATACCGGGATTACTTTGGATATGGGCCATTCGTTACAAAGCAGCGAAAACCCTGCACAAATGCTTTGTACCATTTACGAAACCGGCTACGATGCTTATATTCATACCAACGACAACGATACCAAAGCCGATTGGGATTTAATTGGTGCCAGCCGTCACTTTTTGCATTATGTAGAGTTAATGTTCTGGGCCCGTGAGTATGGTTACAATAAGTACTTTACTACTGATGCTTCGCCACGTATTTTCGACATGGTCGACTTTTTTAACCGTCATTCGGACATAACCCGCGGGGTTTGGAAATTGGCCGGAAACCTCGATCGTAAAGGTATTCGCCAGCTTATGGCCGACGAAAACTACGACGCTTTAATGAAAATGGTGAACGCCGAAATTTACAGAATCTGATAACCATAAAGGGATACACAATGGCGTGTGTCCCTTTAACTTTTTTATTATGGCCGATATTATTTCTACAAAAAACATTACGCTAAGCGGAGCCCGTAAAATTGTAGCCGCTGCAACGGCATATGCTGCCGAACTTGGTGTAGGCGGAGCCATTGCGGTGGTCGATTCTTCGGGACAATTGGTGTTACTTGAGCGAATTGACGGCACCATGAGTGCTGCTTCGGCACTGGCGTTTGGAAAAGCGGCTACCGCCGTGGCATTTAAACGGCCTACCAAAAAGCTGGAAGACCTGATTCAGAGCAAACGGATTGTAATGCTTGGTCTGCAAGGCACCATCGAAAATCCCTATGTGCCGCTTATGGGGGCATACCCTATTTTCGATGGACAATTAGTTATTGGGGCAGTGGGGGTTGCCGGTGCCGAAACCGGAGAAAACGATGAAGTTATTGCCCGACATGCTGCCGCTACGCCATTATCTCAGTAAAATCGAATATCGAACAATCTATTTTGATATTTGAGAGCCGGGAAACAGTTTGTTTTTCGGCTTTTTTATTGAACCTGTTAACCTTATCCTATGGTTCGGAAATTCGGCGGATGGTTATATTCATCCTTATTCCGATGGTTTGGTTTAATGGATAAAATCTTGAAGTATTTGAATCGTGCAATAAACATATTCCCGGAATTAATGATTGAAAAACGTTTCTAACGTTACCTTAATATACTTTATTTGTTACTTTATTTGTTTTTTCGTGTGTATATATATTGACTTGAAGATAATATATATATTGTAAAAGTATATTTTGCCTATTTTGTAATAAGCTTTAATAGAGCAGGTTGTAATTTTTAGTATTTGTAATAACTCTTAATAGTCAGGCATATAGCAATTATATTACAAAATTGTATATATAATGCAATATTTTGTTATTTTTGATTACAAAGTTTTTTATAAACAATATACTAATGAGTCCCGCAAAAATTATTAATAAACTTGCATTTAGACGTTTATTTTTCTCTCTGGTTTCAATCATATTTGGGTTTAATATTCAGGCGCAGGTCGATAAAACGCAATATATTCCACCGTTTTATGCTGTTACATATAGCAATGGCGTAGACGTGGGTGCACAGTGGATTGTGCTCTCTACGGGAGAGACTTCGCCATTTGATGTAAGCCTCTATTTAGCAGGCAAAGTGGTTCGAACCGTTACCATTTCGAAAACGCAACCGGATACCATCTATTTGGGAACGGGTTATAGTCGCAATGGCAATGTAACCGGTATAGTTGCCGAAGATTCACTAAACAAAGTGCTTAGGGTTCAGGGCTATATGTTACAAGCCGATAAACCTTTTTTTTCGGCGGTATATCAAAAATCGGGGGCGCAGGGCGACATCTTAACCTGTAAAGGCAAAACAGCCCTTGGTCAGTCGTTCTATTCGGGACATATTTGGGGTGCTTATTCGGTATCGGCCAATGCCCGTCGTTCGCAATTTGTGAGTGTAATGGCCACTTTCGATGGCACTGTGGTAACTTTCAGTAATCCCAGAGTGCGCTTTTATGGTCAGTCGGCCAATACATTCAGTGTTACTCTTAATGCCAACGAGTGTTATGTGGTTGGTGCATCGTACACTTTTGCCCAATCAGCAGGGTACAATATCAACGATTATAACGGAACCAAAGTCACCGCTACCAAGCCAATTGTGGTAAATACCGGTTCGTGGTGTGGTAGCGCCAATAGTTCGGGCAGTCAGGATATGGGTATAGACCAGTTGGTGCCCGAGCAGTTTACCGGTAAAGAGTTTGTGGCTGTAAAAGGCGAAGGAACACCGGAAGGCGAACGCGTTGTGGTTGTGGCGACCAAAGCCGGTACCCAATTGCGGGTTAATGGTAGTTTGGTATATACATTTCCTGCCGAAGGGAGTTATTACGATATTCAAAGAACCAATTACGATGCGACCGGGCAAAATTTATCGATTACCACTACCGAAAACGTATATGTTTTTCAGACGCTGTCGGGCGGGCTAACCGATGTTTCGGTGGGGTTGTGCTTTATTCCGCCACTTTCATGTTTGGGTAATAAAGATGTAAACATTGCATTTCCGGGCGTAATTGGTAATCCTTGGTTGTATTTGATTACAGAAAAAGGGGCCTCGGTAAAAATCAACAATATTAATGTTACACAAACACCTCAAAGTGTGGCGGGCAATGCCAACTGGGTTTCGTACAAAATACCCAATGCACAACTTGCTGCATACGGTAACCTTACACAGCCCATTGATGTGGTTTCGACCAAGGCACTCAATGCGGCATTGGCGTTGGAAAGCGGATCAATCGGTGGGGCTGGCTTTTATTCGGGATTTGGAACCAGTCCGGTGCTCGATCCAAAACCTACATTATCGGGTTCGCAAGCCTGTTTTCCCGGTAATATTGTAATGACTGCTACCGGATATTCCTCTTATCAATGGTTCAAAGATAATGAAGTAATCCCAAATGTATCATCTTCGACTTATGTGCCCACGGGTATCGGGCAATATAAAGTGCGTGGTATTACCGATTGTGGTAGTTCTAAGGCATCCGATCCGTTTATCGTAAACACCTGTTTGAGTGTATCGGCACCGGCTACCGTAGCCGAAAATGTTGGTTCATTCAAAGTGAAAATAGACCTTGGCATGTCGGCCGCAGTGGCTACCACGTACTGGTATCGCACGGTGTCGGGTACAGCAACCTCAGGGGCCGACTTTGTGGCTAACAGCGGTGTAAGAACCATTCCTGCCGGGAAATCGAGCGATTCGATTACCATAGTGATTAACGACGATTTGCTGGATGAAATTGATATTGAAGATTTTAGGTTCGAAGTCTACTCGGCCGATAATGCCACAGTGCAAACGCCATCTGTATTAATTGGCATCCAAGATAACGATAATACGCCAAAATTGGGTATTGCACAAAATATCAGCGTAGCCGAAAATGCCGGTTCGGCCACATTCGAAGTTGTGTTGTCGGCAGCTTCGGGCAGGGCCGTTACCGTCAATTACACTACGCTCGATAGTACCGCTAAATCGGGCATAAACTATACCGGAAAAGCCGGTTTGCTGACTTTCAACCCCGGTGAAACAAAAAAAACGGTTGTTCTGCCAATAATCGACGATAATATTACAAACATCAACAGGTTTTTTTTATTGAACCTTTCGAATATTACCGGTGCTTTGGCCGATAGTGTCAATCTGAAAAAGACCTGCACCATTGTCAACGACGAAAACTTAATACCTTGTATCTCTATTGACGATGCATCTGCCGCAGAAGGTTCGGTCATTAAGTTTAAAGTGAACCTGAGCAAGGCCTATACCCTTCCGGTAACGTTTAAAGTGGCGTTGGATTACCAGGGCACAACCGAAGCCGATTTTGTGTCGGTGCCGGGACAGTTGTTTACAATTCCTGTGGGAGCCACTTCGGCCGAAGTGTCGATTACAACGGTTGATGATGCCATAGTTGAGGGTGATGAAAATTTTGTACTTAAACTCATCAATACTACCGAAGCCGAAAAATGCGATACCATTGCCAATGGTACAATTATAGATAATGATTTTGAGCCTAAGGCGGTTAACGATGTATTTGTGTGTGTTGAAGACGCTTTTGTAACAGGTAATGTAACGCTTAACGATGATATTAAGGGCGATACGCCGGTAGTGGTTGTTTTTACGCCACCTGCAAATGGCGTATTAAGCAACACGACTACAAAAGGCGTGTTCAGATATACCCCTTTTGCTAACTATTTTGGTGCCGACCAGTTTTCTTACACTGTTACCGATAAAAGCGGCGATAAATCGACGGCTACGGTACTTATAAATGTCACCGCTGTTAACGATGTGCCAATTGCTGTAAACGATACGGTTCAGGTTGATGAGGACAATACATTGGACATTATGGTGTTGAAAAACGATGTGGACGTGGATCGACAGGGCTTGATTGTAGACGATGTAACCGGCGCAAAACTTGGCGTGGTACAAAACCTTGGTTCATACATAAAATATATTCCGAATGCGGGTATTTCGGGAACAGAAAAGCTTTCGTACACCATTCAGGATAAAGATGGTGACCGGAGTTCGGCATTTATTTTTATTACCATCAACGATGTAAATGAGATCCCTTTAGCCAATATCGACACCATTACCACCAACGAAGATGTGCCGGTGATGATTGATGTGCTGGCCAACGATATTAATTACGATGCAGGCGTTTTGTCGGTAACCGCAGTGGGCGTGCCATCCAACGGTTTGGCCGCAATTGTGGCCGGTAAAGTGCTGTATACACCGGCTTTTGGCTTTTTCGGCCGCGACAGTGTTACCTACACCATTGCCGACGGGCAAGGCGATTTGGCCACTGCCATAATATACATTACGGTTTTGATGGTTAATAACGCACCAATAGCCGTGGCCGATACGGTTCAGATTGTGGAGGATACACGCACACAACTTAATTTGTTGGCCAACGATTTCGACTCAGATGGTACCTTAGAAAAGATATTGGTTCAAACACAACCCAAAAACGGGTCGCTGGAATTTGTGGGCAATTTACTGTTTTATACGCCGAACAAGGACTATTTTGGCATCGATTCGCTGACCTATAAAGCGCAGGATAACGAAGGCGGCATTTCGCAGGCCGTAAGAGTGCGTCTTATTGTAACCCCTGTTAACGATGTGCCTGTGCCCGGTACCGTAACTTTAACCGTGCCCGAAGACGCTCCGCTAACGCCTGTTGATGTGCTTGCGAAAGCATACGACCCCGACAAAGGCGGACTGTCCATAATTTTTACACAAAGTTTTAATGGTTTCGTAACGGTTCAGTCCAATAAAATAAACTACAAACCCAATAAAGATTTTTTTGGATCCGATTCGGTCTACTATACCATTCGCGATGCACAGGGTGATACAGCCCGTAGCGTGGTATATATAACGGTTACGCCTGTTTCGGATGAACCGGTGGCCGTGGCAGATAGCGTAACGATTAACGAAGATATTGTGTCGGCCATTGATGTATTGGCCAACGATAAAGATATTGACCGAAACGGTTTAACGCTGCTGTCGGTTCTTTTACCGGGAACAGGCACCGCACAAGTGGTTGCAGGTAAGGTGGTTTACACGCCAAAGGCAAACTACTTCGGGCGCGATTCTATGCGATATGTGATTCGGGATGGTGATGGCGATCGCGATACAGCGACCGTTTATATCACCATACTTTCGGTTAACGATGTACCGGTGGCCGTAAACGATAAAGTTTCGGTTAACGAGGATTTTTCGACAACTATTGATGTATTGGCCAACGATATTGATCCGGATGGCGGCGGATTGTTGCTTTCTGTGGTTAAAAACGCATTGCATGGGGCGGTGACCGTTGTGGCCAATAAGTTAGTGTACACGCCTGAAACAGATTATTTCGGCTCCGATTCGCTGCAATATGCGATTACCGATGCGCAGGGCGACAAAGATACGGCAACTGTTTTTATTACGGTAATTGCCATTAACGAATTGCCGGTAGCCATTAACGATACGTTAAGCGTAAACGAAGATGAAACCGCGCTGTTCGATGTACTGGCCAACGATAACGACCGCGATAAGGGCGGCCTGACACTTATTTCGGCCGGAAAACCGGTTCATGGCCTGGTAACCATTAAACAAAATAAGATTGAATATATTCCTTCGCCCGATTTTAACGGTAGCGATTCATTGGTTTATACCATAACGGATGCACAAAACGACGCTGCAACGGCTAAACTCATTATCAGCGTATTACCGGTAAACGATGTGCCGGTTGCTGTACTCGATTCGGCAATTGTAGGCGAGGATAACCCACGGCTGATTTATGTACTCGACAA
>QKHT01000187.1 GCA_003249935.1 Bacteroidota bacterium | reverse complement strand
ATTTCTACACCGTACGGTTTGTTTTATTGCTGAACCGGCAAAACAAACATTCCATCGTTACAAGAATCTAAAAAGATTTTACTTTTTTTAGGATGAAGTCCCGGTTTTTAAATTTACATAAAAGATTATATATTCGTGTAATTCTTATGTTTTGTAATGACTAATGCCATCGCGTCATGGGAGAGAGGGTTGTATCAATAATATCGTCGGTTGCAATTATCAATTTATTGTTAACTGCTGTTGTTTGTTGGTTTAAATCGAAACATCAACGCTTTTATTTTTGGTTGGGCTGGCTAATTTTTTCTGCAGCGTTGGCCATGCTCAACAACCTGCATATTTTTTTGGGTTATGGCCACATTTGGTTCTATCATTTGGCTCTTGGTACCAATTTAAGTTTTGGGGCCTACCTAATCCTTTTCATTGGTCGCCACAAAATGAGCCCCCCTTTGAGCCGGTTCAAAAAAATCGCACTTTTTGCACCTTCCATATTATATGTTCCATTTATTATTTATTGTTGGGTTGAACCCCAATGGGCTATCGATACCATAAATCTGGCACGGGAGGGTAAAATGACTATTTTCTCTACCTTTTACAATCTGACCATTGTATTTTATTCGGTAGGCACAAACATCTACTTACTGGTTGGGGAGTGGGTTGCTGCCGACAACGGGATAAATAAACACGCGCAAAAACGGCGACGGGAAATACTGGCTGTAATGCTGGTGCTGCAACTCATGGCCTTTGTTCCGTTTGTACTCAAGGCCGATTTGAAGTATATTATTTTATATATGCCTGTTTTTGGCCAATTATACTATTTGTATCTGTTTGTACGCATTTGGTCGTTGGGTCAAACCGAATCGGCGGACTCAATGCTCCAAAAGCTGGGCTCGGGCAGCTTACAGGCCAAATATGCCACCATCAAATTACCCGAAGATAAAATATTGGACATTCAAAATCAAATTATCAGGATAATGACCGACCGGAAACCGTATTTGATGCCGGATTATGCGCTTTCTGATTTGGCGAATGCACTTGGTATAACCTCCAATACCGTATCGATGGTTATAAACAGTAAGTTGGGATTCACTTTTCCCGATTTGATAAACAAATACCGGGTGGAATATGCAAAAGCGTTGTTGTTGAAAATGAAAAAGAACAACAGCACCATCGAATCGGTTGCTTACGATTGTGGTTTTAATAACCGAACCAGTTTTTATGCGGCATTTCGTCGGTTTGCCAATCAATCGCCCACACAATATATCAGCGACAATGAAAAAAGGAACCTATCGGTTGGATAGATTCCTTTAAGAAATGGAGGGAGAGTTTGAAATAATTGATTTTAAATTAACGGATTACTACTTTTTTAGCTTCGTTTTCGATGCGAACAATGTAAATGCCCTTGTCGAGCGATAATGCCAAATTGGTTTCGTTCCCTTTACTCAAGTATATACATTTGCCGCTCATTGAATAAACCGATAGCGGTTTGGGTTCAGCCATAAATACAATATTCAGCGTTTTTCCGATTTGAAATATTTTGCAGCTTTTGATTGGGTCAGTAACCTTTCCAATGGCCGTATGATATACCGAATAGAAATACTCGATAGAATTGCCTTTTTTGTATGTATTGGCAGAAGTATTCCAGGTATAGGCAATATCCATTTTAGGATTTTGATTTGCGTCGTAAGTATATTCGCTTTTCGACGAATTTACCCATTGAGATGTTGTATTATTCCACATTTGTATTTCTACTAATACTTTCTTGTTAAATGAATTGTATGTGGTGGTTTGTTTTGAAGCGTCGACCCAAACATTTTTTGTAATATCCCGGGTTTTGGTGTTAATCAAGGTAATTAGTTTGTTGGCATTATAGGTGTACACCATTTGCATCGAATTTACCCAGTCAGAAGTTATGGGGTCCCAATAGTATTGGGTATAATCGGAAAATGTACCATCGGCATTGTAATTTGTAACCGATTTTTTGCCGCCGGTCCAGCTTGCTGACGACGTATTCCAGCTATAACTTTCATCATTTATGACCTTGCCAAGTGCAGTATAACTTTTAATTGCTTTTATATTTCCACGCCAAGTATTGGTCGATGCATCCCATACATAGCTCTCGTCGAGGGTAATATTTTTATTGGCATCGTAAGCCTTAATCATTTTTATTTGTGGTTGAAAGGTATTTGTAGGGGTATAAATCATATCCTTTTGGAAAAAAGTATTATTGCCCGCAGCATCGTATTCGTTTATTTCGCGGAAGTTAAGAACCCAATTGCCGTTAATGTCCATTTCATAATATTCATTTTTTGTGGGTAAATTATTGGTATTATATTCCTTAATCCATTTTTTGTTCTCAACCCAGGTATTCGTTTCGGCTTGCCATGTACTTTCAATTTGAGTATTGCCTGTTACATCAACTTTCGATTGCCCGATGAGCGACCAATCGTTTGTATTCTGATTCCATGAATAAGAATAACTCTTATTTGGATTGTTTGCTGCATCATAGTCAATTACTGATTTCATTTGCCGGGTCCAGTTTTTTGTGTCAGAGTTCCAGTAGTAGTATATGGCCTGCGTAATTTTATTAGCGGCATTGTATGTATACTCTGTTTTGTTATAGCTTCCTACCCAAATGTTTAAAGCGTTATCCCATGTATATTGCTCATTAAGTGTGGGATTGTTGCTCGCATTATAAGCAGTAATGGTTTTTAACAACGGCATCCAGCTAAAAGTATTGGTGTTCCATGTGAACGATTCGCTGTAAATTTCTCTGTTGGCCTGATCGTATTGTTTATTGTACTTCGATAATCCCGAAAATTTTTGGATCTGGGCATTCCACCAATACCCTTCTTCTGATGTGGTGTTGAAATTTGCATCGTATTTATACGCTTTGCGTTCAGTAATCTGTTCGTTCAGATTGCGGGTTATGGTACTATCTAACACACTCCTTGTTTCGGCCTTTAGGAAATTAAACGGTAATGCACAAATTGCTAATGTCAATGGTATTTGTAGTGTTGTTTTCATGTTATTTGTTTTTAAAAATTAGTTTACTTCCGTGCATTAAGCCATGCTGGTTGTTGCCAATATTTCTTTGGTTTTGAGATTACCGGCAAGCTGATTAAGCCAAAATTAAAACACAGTTTGCTATTAATTGTAAATATTTATAAAATATGACAAACTTTTTTCAGGAAAATTTAGGGATAATCACGTCCGAAAATAATGTAATACTCACATAATTTGTGCGATATGATTTGTGTGCCAATTTTAGCCGTGGAGTTCACATTGTATTATTTCGCTCAGCCCACATTTCTTTAACAAACGCTAATGTTTTTAATGGTTGAACCACCAACTTTTGTACGGGCATTTGTACTTGGCCTATACAATGATTGCTAAAGTATTAATGTCCCCTAATTCCGTGTATCATAGTTCGTTAAAATTTTATAATACATTGACATTAAGAACATTACATAATAACATAAGTATTTTTAAATAACCGGATATGCGTCTCTTAAATTTTGTCGAACGTCGAAAATATTAGATGGTCAATCACCTTTACAAAGCATCCTATCGTTGCGTCCATTTAAAACCTTTGGGGGTGTTACCGTCGCAATAGTTAACAGAAAGTGCTATTTTTACAAAAAAAAGAGAACTGATGAATTGGTACGATGAATTTCCGGGCGCAGTAACCATTTGCGATACAGACTTTACCATAATATATATGAACCAACGGTCGAAAGAGGAATTCGAAAAATATGGCGGCAAAAACCTCATTGGTCAAAACCTGCTCGACTGCCACAACCCTCACTCGCGCGAAGTGCTGAAAGAGCTTATGGAAACCGGCCGCGACAATATTTATATGCTGCCAAAACCCGAAGGGCGCACCAAACTCATCCATCAGTCGGCATGGCGCGAAAATGGCCAAATCAAAGGCTTTGTCGAAATTTCATTTTACCTCGATGCGGTTCAACCAAAATAATTAGCCCTGCGAAATGCAAATGCAAGTAAAAAATTAGCATATTTACCGGCAAAATATCTACATATTTAATTATTGC
>QKHT01000226.1 GCA_003249935.1 Bacteroidota bacterium | reverse complement strand
TAAACCTCTAAAAAACGATTATTGTTTCGATTCAAATTCATCGTTAAAAACAACATTCCCATTTAAATCGGTTACTCTTACAAAATCGATGTATGGCGACTCTTTAAACCAGAAATGCAATCCTCTTAAGCGACCTAAGTTCTTTGGCATCGGAAATGCCTTTCTTTTGTTCCCATCGACTGAGAGATAGATCGAATCTGCCGTATTTTTAATATTAACCGTGGTAAATTCTTTGTAAGTTAGATTTAAATAGTCAAGATCGTTGTTTTCGCCCGAAAGATATTTGTCTCCAATACGTTGTTGGGTATACCTGTTGCAACCTTCTTCGGCAAATTTAAACCCAATTTTACCGTTATTTCCCTCGAGGTACAATGCAGCTTCGTGGCAATAGGTGCCTGACCCAAACCGGCTGTCTTTGAACCGTATGCTTAATTCACAATGATTCATTTCAGTTCCAAAATCTTTGTAGTATTTATAATGAGTATGGAAATTGTTTGAGATAGATCCAAGCTTTTCGATAGCATTTTCGGGAATGTGGATGTAACCTTCGTTGGTAATTTCGGGTTTAATAATCGCGTCGAAAGGAATATGTTCCAGTTGAACGCCTGCTTTTCGTAACCAATCGGGTACATTGTCTTTCAACCTGTTTGGCCTTATATCAACCACATAAGTAAACCATCCCTCAGAGTTTATCCATACTTTTTCCTCCTTAACCGTTTTCTTATCTATAAATAGTCGTATATTGTATGAACCCGGATAATGAAAGCACGCTTTGTGAATGGAGTCATTTTTACTAAGGTCTACAAGAAGATATTTCCCTGTTGGGTCAATGTGACCAAAATCTACTTTAATATCATCAGACTTTATATTTCTGAAATTGTACTTGCATTCAATTGTATGAGGGACATTCCCTATCGGGTTCAAAATTTCGAAATTGTAGTCCGTATTTGAATCCCTGTTGTGTGCTAAGTATAAAACAATGACAGTGGCAAGTACTATTGTGGAAATAACGGCAATAAACCAAGGTAAATATTTTTTTTTACGAGGCGTAGGACTAAATTGTTCAAAGCTGTTTTTATATTGTTTCCAATCAGTAAACCCAATGTAAACGGCAAGTGCATCTTTTGTTGTCATGCGGGGCGTATGATTCCGGCCCTGACTTAAATGAGTTGCAAGTTTACGCAAAGTATTGCGGCTAATGAGTATTCCCGATTTTTGACTAATCTCATCACTTAATACCTGAAATTCATGGTTAGACCATTCGTTTGCCGGGGGCCATTTTTTTAATTCAGCTACATTGCTCAACCAAGTTTGCAATAATTCAACTTCGCTCATATGAGGCTATCAAATAAACATGTTAGTTCACACAAAAATAGTATCAAAATGTAGTTTTTCCGTATTCTAACTGCTCTTATCGAAAATAACAGTAAAATTACAAAGGTTACAACCTTCATAAAAGCAAAAAAGTGCAAATTTGAATGGTTCATGATTGTATTATATTCAATAATTCATTCCACAAGACGAATATTTACAAAAATGCTTCGAACGATATTGTAGTGTAAGGTTCGTAATTTTAAATGGTAAAAATAAAAAAGTATAAAATGATACAATTGAGTAAAACAATGCTTACAATATGGCTTTATATTTCGTTTGGCTTTATCTCACTCTATGCTCAAATTGCAGAAAATCCTTATGTAAATGATATGGATTATATGATTGCGGACGTAAAACAGGCGTTTATTCAAGATAAAATTTCAACCGATGCGCAGGTTGAGAACCTGTTGAAAGGATTAAAAAAAATGAAAGTAAATGGAATTAGGGTACCCATCTTTGCTGAAAGTTATTACCCCAACAAAGCCATCCTGAAAAAATTTATCACAAGGGCTAACGAACAAGGGTTTGCTCTGTTTGCCAACCCAGTGGGCACTTCTGGAGCACAAAGAACTGCGAATAATGCCTATGGCGATGACGATCCTAAAAATGTTTCGGTATTAAATAATCAGGCTAAAACAGCGTATTATATTGGTGTTTTAAAAGCCTATGCTCAGGAATTTCAATGTAAATGGATTAGCCCTTTTAACGAGGATGGGAAACCGGGCGGATCGTGGAGTGCAGCTCAGATAAACACAATTTATGCATCGTTAAAAGGAAATTTAAATGGTGCAGAATTGATAGGGCACTGTAGTTGGGGCGTTCCTGCCGGTATCGAAGTAATAAAAAATACAAATATCCTCAATTATGTTTCCGTTTCCACTACACATAACTTAGGGTTCGATCACAGCTCGTGGCGCGAATTTATACAACTGTCGAGAGCAAAAGGACTGCCTGTATGGGATTCGGAATGTACCGATAACGCAAAGGATGGCAACCAACCCCGGATGGACGCTGCACTTGAATATGGCGTAAATGGTATTGTTATGTACGATTGCTGGAAAGCTGTAGATCTAAATAATGGCAATGTCAATGATTTGGGGTACAGGCTTATGAGTAAGTATTTAAGAGGTGCAAAAACGCCTTACATCGAAACATTTTCCGATTTGCGACTTTCTATACCAGGGCTCGATCCCCAACAAAAAGTGAAAGGTTCATCCGGTATAACTTTTATTCAAGGCGATGCAACAAAAGCAACATTTTCGAGTTCCTCTTCGCTAATCAATGGCAGTAATGCCATGATAATGAGGAATAACAATGGAAAAAAGGGCTGGTTGGAATTGCCTTTGGTGAATGGAGTGCATGCATTGAAGTTTTTCTACACTCAATCGGCGGCTATCACAAATCCTACTGCCTTAAAAGTTACAGTTGGCGATACTACTTCAATAATAAGCGGCATAACGCAAACAGTTGGTTCATTTTATCTCAACAACCTAAATATAAACGATTCAACCTCGTTGCGCATTCAACTAACCGGCGATAATGCTTGTACAATCGACTCCATTGTTTGGTCCGATAAAAACGGCGGGGCAATACCATCAGGCATGGTTGTAGCAAAAAGTGTTGAGATCAAAATTTTTCCGAATCCGGCAAGTGATTTTGTCTATATTTCTTTGGCTGAACCGATTACGAAAGTGACATTGGTTGATTTAGCTGGAAAACAGATGCTTTCTGAGATTGGAAACATAAACAGAATCAACCTTAAAGGCATTAAATCGGGATACTATATATTAAGTGTTCGAGCCGGAAACAAAATATTTAAACAAAATATTGTTATTCAGTGATATAGTTATGAATTAGAACTTACTTCAAAATGAAATAATAAAATAAATATTGTATGATGAAAAAATTTGCATTTAGAATTTCACTCGTTATCTGCACTTTGTTGAGTGTTAATGCGACGATGACCGCGCAGTCCGGCAAATTTCTTAAATCTGGCGAGGTAATGCCGCAAGGTTGGATGAAGGAACAAATTCGGTTAGATTTAGAAGATGGCTATCTTTCGAAGTTCGATAAGATTAACCATACCGTAACGCACAATCTGTTTGTAAAGCAAGATAGGACAAGCGGTGGTTCTTACGACGGTTTGCAATGCTGGTGGAGTGGCGAACACGAAGGTTATTGGAAAGATGGCGTATTGCGCATGGCATTTCTTTCGGGCAATGAGGCATTAAAAAGTAAAGCAATTGCATGGCTCGACGAAATTGTGGCTGCACAAGGCTCTGATGGATATATTGGCATATACGGCGATTGTGGTAAAGACAACTGTCGTTATCATCACATGGGCGAAAATGGTGAATTGTGGACACAAAGTCGTATTTTCCAGGTACTCATGGCTGGATACGAATTTACCGGAAACGAAAAATGGTTTATCGCGTTGAAAAAAGCTGTGGATAATACCATAACTCACGATCCGGGTAACTATTTCAACCCCGAGAAAAAAAACTTTGGAGGCGTATCTCACGGTATCGGGTTTTTCGATGCCATTTGGTATATGTATTCACAAACAGAACAGGCGAACAAAAGTATGCCGATTTTGCCGTTAAACTTTATGATGATTTCAATAACTCAACGGTGCGCGACTACGATTTAAAAACCGATATCCTGTTGAGCGACGCTAAATATGAAAAACATGGTGCACATGTTGCCGAAGGATTATTTGTACCAGCTTTTATTGCATCGATTACAAATGACGAAAAGTACGATAGAGCGGCAGACCGTGTCATACCCAAATTGAAATACCATCTTACCCCAAGTGGCGCCATGGTATGCGCCGAAAGCGTTAATAAAAATGCCGGATCTGGTTCGCTGGGATACGAATATTGTGGGATAGCCGAGAATGTACAGTCGTTGATTAAAATGATGGCAATGAACGAAAGTTCCAACGTGGCCGAC
>QKHT01000284.1 GCA_003249935.1 Bacteroidota bacterium | reverse complement strand
TGCCAACACCCCAATCAAAAACTTCCATGTCGAAAAACATGTACATTGGTTCGCTAAAATCGCCTCCGGCAAGTGAGGTATGTACCGCTTTGCCATCGAGATAAAATACAATGGTTCGCTCATCTTTCCACCAAACGCCATACACATGATAGGCTAAGTTGCAGGCCGGATGTATAATATCGGCTTCCCAAGGCATCGATATATCCTGCTTCCAACCGTTTTTAAAGTAGTGCAAATTGCTTTTGTAATGCGTTTCGTGACCCTGATATTTTGGACCTGTGGGTGCGCCAAAGTTTTCGATAACGTCTATTTCGCTATAGTTGCCCTGAAACCAGTATGCGCCGGTCATCGAAAGGGTAGGGCACAGAATGCGGGCTTCGGAGTAATAGCCGGCTTTCATGGCTTTGGTGGTCGATGTAACACAGGATGCCGCCACCCAGTTTCCTTTTTGGTCGGCTCTGGCAACGGTCGATTTAAGACATAAATTGCCATTGGCCACCCATACGTTTTCTTTTACAAAAAAACTGGGGCTACGGCCTTTCCATGTCGGGTGAAAGTTGTCCCATTTGGTTCGGTCTAATGCGTCGGAATTGAATTCGTCGGTCAGTGCTGCCACTGGTTCCCAGCTTAAACCTTGCGGCAAAAGTGGTTGTGCGTGCGTTTTAATTGTGAGGATAAGTATGCCGGTGATGAGTAAAATCCTGTTCATCATGTTTTGTTGTGTTTTTAAGGATTTAAAAAAAAGTGCCATGCGATGATCGTCGCATGGCACCCCATATGATGGATTAGTTTTTTGCGTTTAATTTCAGCGAAGCACTTTTTAATCCGGCCGCGGTGGCGGTGAATTTAATGGAGCCTTTGCTTGTACCTGCTTTTACCACCGCAAGACAAAGGCCGTTAAAAGCCACGCGCTCTTTGGCCTGATAGGAGGTGATGGCCGTCGCATCGCCGTTTTCAACGGCTGTAAGTACGCCTGCACCTTCCACCGAAAATTGTACCAGATTGTTGGCCAACGGGCAGATATTACCCTCTTTATCTTCGATCTGAACCCTGATAAACGAAAGGTCGTTGCCCGAGGTGTTAAGCTTGGTGCGGTCGGCAATTAAACGGATTTGAGCCGGTTCGCCTGCCGTTTTAACCATATCGGTAGCGGCAATTTTGCCGTTTTTGTACGCCACTGTTTTGAGTGAACCCGCAGCATAAGTTACGTACCACGAGAGGCGGTATTTGGTTTTGTAAGTGCCAAAATCGAAAAAATGAAATTCGGCCGGTATGCCGGTTAAATCGCGGCCTTTGACTTTAAATCCTTTCGAAACGCCATTGACGAACAGTTCTACCGAGTCGCAATTGGTGTACGCAAATACCGGAATGGTATCGCCCTCTTTGCCTTGCCAGTTCCAGTGTGGTAGTACGTGTACCATTGGTTTTGTGGTCCATTGACTCTGATAAAGGAAGTAACGGTCTTTTGGAAATCCGGCTAAATCTACCGGTGCAAAGTACGACGAGCGCGAAGGCCAGTCCTGATTCCATGCGCCGTTTGTGGAATTGTCTCTGCCGGCATACGGTGTAGGTTCACCCAAATAATCGAATCCGGTCCATATAAATTCGCCCAAACTGGCGGGGTTATTGGTTTGAGCCTCGAATTCTACATCCGGTGGGTAGGCCCATGGCGGACCCACGATGGCATCGTAGCTGCTCACCTGGTTGGTTTCGTGGCGCTCATTTGACTCAATAGGCAAATGGTATACACCACGGCTACTGGTTTGCGACGATGTTTCGGAACCATAGATGACCATATTGGGGTTTGCAGTTTTAATTTCGCCATAATTTAGTGGCCAATAGTTCATACCTACCACATCTATTTCGTTAGCGAGCTTGTTTTTAAATGGTGCCGGGTAGTAGTTGAAGCCCGCAGTAGTTGGGCGTGTGGCATCTTCGCTGTGGCAAATGGCGGTAAGTTCTTTGGTTATTTCCCAACCGTCGGACTTACTTTGCTCCAGTATTTCGTTGCCAATACTCCACATAATCACCGAAGGGTGATTGTAGTTGCAGCGAATCATATCGCGAAGATCTTTTTCGTGCCATTCGTCGAAATATTTGTTATATCCGTTTTTTACTTTGCCCATTTTCCATTCGTCAAAGGCTTCAACCAGCACGACAAAGCCCAGTCGGTCGCAAATATTCATCCAATCCGGATCCGGCGGGTTATGACTGGTACGCAGTGCATTTACCCCCATGCTTTTCATTATTTGCATTTGGCGTTCGCGGGCGCGGTAGTTTACGGCCGAACCAAGGGGGCCAAGGTCGTGGTGCATACAAACGCCGTTCAATTGCAATCGTTTGCCATTGAGTAAAAAACCATTGTTTGGCGTAAATTCTATGGTGCGAATGCCAAAGTCGGTGGTGTATTCGTCTATTACTTTGCCGTTTTGTATAACCTGCGATAATGCCGTATAGAGTCGGGGTGCAGACACATCCCACCGTTGCGGTGTTGTTACCTTTACGGTTTGTGCGGTTGTTTCGGTTGAACCATTGGCCACGTTGACATCGGTTACGGCCACATTTACCGTTTTACCCTGTGGATTTTTAATGGTGGTTTTTAGCTGAACCACCCCGTTGGCATTGGTGGCATTTGTAATTTTGGTTTGAATGGTTATTGTAGCTTCGTAGTCGGATACCGACGGCGTGGTTATTTTTGTTCCCCATTGCGGAATGTGGACCGGGGCGTTGTACTTTATAAATACATTGCGATAAATGCCCGCTCCCGGATACCACCGAGCCGATAGCTCTTCGGGGTTCAACCGAACCGCAATGGTGTTTTCTTCGCCGAATTTTACAAATGGTGTAATATCGAACTCAAAGCCGATATATCCGTAAGGTCGGTTACCAACAAACTGACCGTTGACCCAAACGTGCGCATTGTTCATTGCTCCATCGAATGCCATGGCCACCTGCTTGCCTTTCATATCGGGGTTCACCACAAAATGTTTGCGATACCAACCCGTGCCGTGTACCGGCAAACCACCTGTACGTAAGTCGTTCTCTTTCGAAAACTTTCCTTCGATGGCCCAGTCGTGCGGAAGACTGAGCTTGCGCCATGTTGCATCGTTGTATGTGGCAGCATCGGCACCTTTGGCTTCGCCAAGGTGAAACAACCAGGCATCGTTAAAATTGTAATCCTGTGCTATTACCGGCGTAAACCCGGTTCCCGCAAGTGCCATTGCAACCGCAATTTGTAGGGATTTTTTTAAATTCATCAGATACGTTTTATAATTATTTTTTTTTGTGTCCAAATGTAACGAAACAAATATGGTGAGTTGGGTGTAATTTCTTTCGTAATTGGGGGGTAATAGATATGCAAAGGGAGTTGGCTGTGTTTGTAAATAAAAAGACGAAGTTTATGGCCACACTATTTACCTTTTTTAAGTGGCTAAAGTATTTTATTTTACTACAATATGCACAATAAAGCACACTTAAACACGTGTGGAAAATTCTATGGTCTCTATTGCACAAGTATTTGTATGGCATCGATATGATTCCGGCACAGTGTGGTTAGGTTTTGAATGACATTTGGAATAGAAATCTTTATTTTGTGTGTTTAGACATTTAAGTGGTTAGTCGTTTTATATGCGGTAGCCCTTTCATCAACAAGCCAAGCCGGTTCAGCCCAAAAAAACTTAGTTGCTATTTAGAATGATTGTGCAGAAGCTTTGGACGGCGGCCGTTTGGGTCGCTGCATATTTACGGCGGCCCGTCCGGCGGCCGTTTCGGGAGCTGCATATTTACGGCGGCCCGTCCGGCGGCCGTTTGGGTCGCTGCATATTTACGGCAGCCCGTCCGGCGGCCGTTTGGGTTGCTGCATATTGACGGCGGCCTGTCCGGCGGCCGAATGAATTGCGGCAATAGGTATTAATTTTTTTGTTTTTAGTGCACAATGAGGGTATGAGTAGAATGCAAAACGGTTTGTAATCTTATATGCGCTTGGCCCGAAGGCGCGGTGCAGGGGGGATGTGGAACTTCTGCTTTTTTGTAACCGTGATATTTTACGTTAACTCTAATGGGTTTTTTCTTGTGGTTATACCACGC
>QKHT01000076.1 GCA_003249935.1 Bacteroidota bacterium | reverse complement strand
ACCACTTTTTGTTCGCAAACCCCCACCAACGGCAAAGCGGCATGCTACGTATCGTTTGGCAGAGCCATGGGCTACATGACCAATTTGGGCGGATGGATAGATGTACATGGTGCCGGCGCACAACGCAGCGATCCAAGAACCGGCGACCCGGCCAACTATCCCACCGGATTTGGCCCGCAAGGCGATGCCATACGCATTTACAACTACGTGCGGTTGGTGCGTAATTTAACACCCTCGGCCATAAAAAACCCCAAAGCGGCCAATGATAAAATGACGGTTTATCCGGATTCTAACGGGTTAAAGATTAATTTGCCGCAATCATTCACCAATATTCTCACCGAAGTATACGCGGTGAATGGAATGAAAGTATTGATGCAGAAAAACGACAAAACAAACAAGGTATCGGTTAAACTGGAGAATTTGCCCGAAGGTATCTATTTAGTTAATTGCCTTTGCGACCAACAATTATACAGCAACAAATTTGTATTTAAACGCAAATTGAACAGCATTTAAACAGACAGGTCACGAAACAAAAAATCGCCATAGATTGGAATTTAAATTCCAAAATGTGGCGATTTGCATTGTGTTTAATTAGTTATTCATTGTAATTTTTTGGGTGAACCGCTGATTTTCAGCTTCGATGTGTACAAAACAGACCCCTTTAAACAACTTGGTATCGATGGCGGTATTTTGCCCGGCGCACTTTTGCGACAACAACCATCGGCCGGTACAATCGAACAACGAAACATTCACCATTCCGCTGACCTCTTTAGCCATAATACTCAGAACACCTGCGCTTTGCGTTACTTTTACTTTGGTTTTTATATCGGGTTGAACCTCGGTGCGTGGCATGCCCACATTCGTCGGCGCATCGGTAAGTTTGTAGGTATGCACCCAATCGACCAGCATTGTATTTTTGGTATCGTCCATTAACGAAGCCAAAGTTGGCAAGCCAATACCCCACGAAAACACTTCGGTATCGAAAAACATGTACATGGGTTCGTCGAAATTACCTTTAGCAATGGAGGTATGCACCAATTTGCCGTCGAGATAAAAACGGATAGTGGTTGCGTTTTCCCACCATACACCATAAGTGTAAAACTTTGTACCACAGGCTGGTTTAAGAATAGCAGATTCCCATGGTGTGGATTGATCGTTATTCCAGCCGGCTGCAAAATAGTGCAGATTCGATTTGTAATGTGTCTCGTGTCCCTGATATTTTGCCGCAGTAGGAGCACCAAAATTTTCGATGACATCTATTTCGCTGTATTTGCCCTGAAACCAATAAGCACTGGTCATGCCCAACAACGAACACTTAATACTTGCTTCGGAATAAAATCCTGGTTTCATCTGTTGGGTGTTGGAAGTAACGCACGATGACCAAACCCAGTCGCCGGTTTGCGTACTACTTTTTACTGTCGATTTTAGTTTTAGATAGCCATCGGCTACCGACACATTTTCGCGAAGATAAAGGCTTGGATTGCGACCACTCCAGTACGGGTGGTAATTCATCCATTTAGCACTGTTAAGTGCAGTACCATCAAATTCGTCGGAAATCTCACTGACCATGGTCCAGACTTTACCGGTTGGCGGTGTAGGTTGCGCGTGGAGTTTTACCAAAACTGGTACACTAAACAGTACCAAAGCACTTAGGAAAACGTAGACTTGTTTCATTGTAGTTCGATTATATATTAGCTATTTCAAAACAACCATGCCATAGAAAAACGGATATTGGGATATTGAAATTCAGTGGCACGATGCACAAAAATAACTGACATAACCTTTATTAAGGGGTACAAACAGACTGTAAAAGCAGGGGCAACCTGCAAATTGTATACAAAACAACTTAGCCCGATTTGCCCGTTAGTTTCGATTAGAGGGGCAACCTGCAAATTGTATACAAAACAACAGATCCAAATAATCGAATACTGATCAAAAAACGATGATATAACTTCCCGAAGAGCTAATTTGACCATTGCGCTTATCCATTTTTAGAACCGTAGAACCAATTTTCCAATCATTGATAGGGGCGAACGGCCATTGCCATAGGCAAAATGATGCATCGATGCCTGCCATAAGTGAATCATTGATTCGCAATAAAGACTTGAAGATAGCTCAATTCAGCATTCAAAAGAATTGAAATAACGACTAATCACTTGCTATATTCGGCCGCTTCAAATACCGGTTCAACCGAAAGAAAAACCGACCGCATAGTCTCAGACTTTTGTGATACCTATTTAGAGTGAAAGTAGTTTGTTAATAGCCGGCTGCCCAAGAACCACCATTTGGTGTATTATTATTGTAAACTGATACACCTGCAAAAGGGCTATTAAACATTTAATATAAAGCGTTTTAGATATACAACGGATATTACCCCGGAATAGACCTGAATAAAATTGTAACAAAAAATTAATATCCAAAATTGATTTTTAATCTATTTATGTCGTATTTTTACGACATAAAACATAAAAACAAAACCAGCTATAAAAAAGCTACCAAAAAAGACTGTAAGAAAACGAGTAAAATTTACTGAACTTGTTTCTTGAAGGTGTGCAAGCAGGAGCGACTTCAAAGGTTTCAACCTGTTTTGTTAGAGTTGATAAAGTGTATTAATCGATTGAATGATATGATAAAAAAGGAAAAGTTTGATAACGAATTACAGGATATTTCGAAGTTTGCAAAAGCAATTTCGCACCCTGCACGGTTGGCAATCCTTCAATATTTAGCTGAAACCAAAACGTGTATTTCGGGCGATATTTCGGACTTTCTGCCGTTAAGCAGAAGTACCGTTTCGCAACACCTGAACGAATTAAAATCGCTTGGGTTGATCCATGGCGAAATTGATGGCTTAAAAGTAAATTATTGCTTGTGTGGTTCGACCATTGAAAAGTACAAAGCAATTTTTAATACTTTTTTTAACAACATAGAAACAACAGAAATCAATTGTATCAGTAACACTAAAAAAGCAAATATGAAAGTTTTAATCTTATGTACCGGAAACAGTTGCCGTAGCCAAATGGCTCACGGTTTTTTACAAAGTTTCGACAAAAACCTTACCGTTTGTTCGGCCGGAACAGAGGCTTCGGGCAAACTAAATGAGAAAGCCGTTAGAGTGATGAAGGAAGCAGGAATTGACATTAGTCATCACACGTCCGATTCGGTTGATAAATACTTGGGCGAAGAATGGGATTACGTGATTACCGTTTGCGGTGGGGCAAACGAGGCTTGTCCTGCATTCATTGGTAAAGTAAAACACCGTTTGCATATTGGTTTTGACGACCCCTCGCACGTTACAGGCACCGATGAATATATTTGGAGCGAATTTATCAGGGTGCGTGACGAGATAAAAGAAGGGTTTTATAAGTTTTATGTTGAACAAATAAAACCTCAATAATGAACCCGAACGATTTAAAATTAGTTGTTAAAGAAAAATACGGTCAAATTGCTCAACAATCGAAGCTGCAAAACGAAGCGTCTTGTTGCGGAGCAACAGGCTGTTGCTCAACGGTCGATTATACCATATTTAGCGAGAGTTACGACAAACTCGAAGGCTACAACCCTGATGCCGATTTGGGTTTGGGTTGTGGTATTCCAACACAATTTGCAGGGATAAAAAAGGGTGACCATGTACTCGACTTAGGTAGCGGTGCGGGTAACGACTGTTTTGTAGCCCGTTCTATTGTTGGCGAAACAGGCAAAGTTACAGGTTTGGATTTTACCGAAGCGATGCTTGCAAAAGCTCATGAAAACGCCATAAAGTTAGGCTTTAATAATGTTGAATTTGTAAAAGGCGATATTGAAGAAATGCCATTACCCGACAATGCGTTTGATGTCATTGTTTCGAATTGTGTATTGAACCTTGTACCCGACAAAAACAAAGCATTTGCCCAAATGCTTAGAGTTTTAAAGCCTGAAGGTCATTTCTGCGTTTCCGATGTAGTCATTAAAGGCAATATGCCCGAAAAACTACGTAAAGATGCCGAAATGTATGCCGGCTGTGTTTCGGGAGCCATAGATATATCTGAATATCTTGAAATCATTGAAAAGCAAGGCTTTAAAAATATCACTATTCACAAACAGAAGGACATTACAATACCTGATAATATACTTGCCAATTATCTTACTGATGCAGAAATTGAAAGTTTTCAGAATGGCGAAACCGGAATTTTCAGTATTACAGTATCGGGTTACAAACACTAAAAGTATGACAACTATGCCGTCACAGAAACGTTTAAAATTTCTCGACCGCTATTTAACCCTTTGGATTTTCCTTGCCATGTTTGCAGGCGTTTTCATGGGTTGGTTCAGTCCCAATGTTGCCAATTTTTGGAACAGCCTGTCAATGGGAACCACCAATATACCTATTGCAATTGGATTAATTGTAATGATGTATCCACCCCTTGCAAAGGTGAAATATGAAGAATTGGGCGATGTATTCCGAAACACCAAAATCCTTGGTTTATCGCTGGTACAAAACTGGATTATCGGGCCAATCCTGATGTTTGTATTGGCTATCGTGTTCGTACAGTTCAATATTGATTATATGTACGGACTTATCCTTATTGGTCTTGCCCGATGTATTGCAATGGTCATTGTTTGGAACGACCTCGCCAAAGGCGATACGCAATATGCGGCAGGATTGGTGGCGTTTAACTCAATCTTTCAGGTTTTGTTTTTCTCGGTGTATGCTTATGTTTTTATTGCAATATTACCAGGTTGGTTCGGATTGCCGGTAAACGATGCGGTATCGAAAATAACCATTGCTCAGATTGCCGAAAGTGTGTTTATCTATCTTGGAATACCCTTTATTGCAGGGTTTCTAACCCGGTATATCTTCATTCGTGTAAAAAGTAAAGCATGGTATCACACGAAGTTTGTACCTAAAATCAGTCCGTTAACATTGATTGCCTTGTTATTTACAATTGTGGTAATGTTTTCGCTCAAAGGCGAATACATTGTAAAAATCCCGTTGGATGTTATCCGAATAGCAATCCCGTTGGTCATCTACTTTGTTATCATGTTTGTAGTTTCATTTTTTATGAGCAAAAAAGTTGGAGCAACTTACGAACAAGCAACAACCTTATCGTTTACCGCTGCAAGCAACAATTTCGAACTGGCGATTGCGGTAGCAATTGCCGTTTTCGGAATTAATTCGGGCGAAGCCTTTGCCGCAGTAATCGGTCCATTGGTTGAAGTACCGGTTATGATTGGGTTAGTTAATGTAGCTTTTTGGTTTAAGTGAACCTATAACCGAAGCTAAATGCGCAGGCTGGATTGGAGTTCATTTGAAAGCCTTTGGTTTGGGCATTGGGTCCTGCAAATTTGAAAATGGCATGCAATGTGTGTTAGCTTTATCATTTTGCATGACCCAAGCACCATCAAAGATAAAGAATAACATGGGCAATAATTTAAAATCTGTTGCGAAGGGGTTCCGGATAATCATAATTAATTAAATTTTCGCGACATATTGTTTATGTGAATATAATATTTTTAAATGCATTTATATCTGTATTACAGTATAGATGCCAGTTCTATTCTGTCGAACATCTTAAATAATATTTTTTGCCATCGACAAATTCTATTGAGTCGATATTTTCACCTATTGAGATTGTTTTTTTTATAACGACCCGATTTCGCCCGACTATTTAGTACAATATTTGAGAATCAACGCCGACAGCAACGCTTTATTTATTGGCTTTGCAACATAATCGGTACAACCGGCTTCAATGGCTTTTTCGCGGTCGCCCGATAAGCCATAAGCCGTTTGGGCTATAATTACAACCTGTTGGTTGTATTCGCGAATTTGGCGGGTGGCTTCGTACCCGTTCATTTCGGGCATGCGAATATCCATCAATACCAAATCGATATCAGGGTGCTGTCGACATGTTGCTACCGCCTCTGTTCCGGTTCGGACTTTTAGTAATTCTTTGCTATACGAACGGATCGTTCTCTCCATTAATTGTGCCGATATATCGTCGTCCTCGGCAATAAGTATTTTCAGTTTTTTTATTGTTTTGGTTTCGACCGATGGTAAAACTTGCGGATTAACTGTTTCATTTAACAAATCATTTTGAAATGGTAATGTAAAATAAAATGTTGAGCCAACGCCTTCCTCGCTTTCGACCCAAATTGTACCACCAAGCATTTCCACATAGGCTTTGGTAATACTTAAGCCTAACCCGGCACCCTGCCGAGCCAGAATATCGGAAATATCGGCCTGAATAAACCGCTCGAATATAGCTTGCTGTCTCTCTTTGGGGATTCCGATTCCGGTGTCTTTGACGTAAAATCTTAGAGACTGCCGGCCGTCTGCCTCAACAAGATTGTACCCAAATTCGATTGAACCATTGTTGGTGTACTTAATCGCATTTTTAACTAAATTGGTAAGAATAGCATACACCTTTTCGCGGTCGGCAGTGATGGTTGCCTCTTGAGCGGTAAGTGGTGCATTGTAACTAATAACCAAACCTTTAGTCTCAACTTCGGGTTTAAAAAAGGTAAAAATGTATTCGATTTGTTCGTTGATATTGGTTTCCTCCAAGTCCAATTTCATCAAGCCGGCTTCGATTTTGGAAATATCAATGATTTCGTTAATAATATTAAGCATTCGCACGCCACTCTTTTCAATAATGGCAATGTATTCTTGCTGCTCTTCGCCGGTTAACTCTTTATCTTTTAGCAGATCGGCAAAGCCCAGAATGCCATTCATCGGCGTGCGGATTTCGTGACTCATATTGGCCAGGAAAGCAGATTTTAGCCGATCGCTCTCTTCGGCTTGATCCTTGGCTTTTATAAGTTCTTGTTCAATCTGTTTTTGTTCGGTAATATCCTGAATTGCACCATACATTCTAATCGGTGTTCCAAGTTTGTCATACTCAAGCACTCCGGTTCCATGAACCCAACGTTCTACTCCATCGTTAAAACGAATTATTCGATATTCTTGATTAAACGACAGACGCTTTCTAACAACCTCTTCGTGGTACGCTACAATTTCATCGCGATGATCAGGATGTATGAAAGCGGCCCAGCCTTCAATGGTATGCGGATAGGATTCGTCGATTCCAAAAATTTTATAAAACTCGGGAGAACACTCCCACGCACTTTTACTCAAATCATTAACATTTAAATTTGTTGAATAAGAGCAGATATGCGCTACCGATTGTGAGCTAACCATCATTTCCCTGCTTTTCCGCAATGCTTCTTCTGCTTGTTTAGGCTCGGTTATATCGGTGTGGGCACCAAACATCCGAATAACTTTGCCCTCGGAATTTTTTAACGAAGCGGCTTTGTTATGGATCCACCGATACCTTCCATCTTTGTGGCGAAACCTAAATTGCAGTATAAAATGCTCGACCGGTTGTTCGAGATATGCATTAACTGCATTCTGACAATATTCCTTTTCATCGGGATGAAGGTGTTCAATCCATGTAGTAAAATCGTTTTTCAATTCATTGTTTTCGTACCCAATTTGTTTTTTCCATTGCTCAGAAAAGTAGACTTCGTTGGTTTCCACGTTCCAATCCCAAATGCCTTGTTCCGATGCATCTATAACAAGCGCATAGCGTGCTTCGCTCTGTTTCAGTGAAAGTTCTACTTTTTTGCGCTCGGTAATATCTCTAAAGTTTAACACAATAGCCTCCACACTCTCGTTTGCAAGCAAATTACTGAAGGTTGTTTCTACCCAAAGCCATTGGCCTTGTTTGTCAATAAACCGATATTCGATTATTGGGATGTAGGCAGGATCAGCAAATATTTTCCCCAATTCGGATACGACTCTTTGTAAATCATCGGGATGGGTATGTACGGCCGGATTGCCAAGTACTTCATCTGTTGGTAAATAACCAAACATTTTCTTTGCTGAGGGGCTTACGTATGTGAAATTCCCTTGGGCATCTATGAGGGCGATTCCATCGGGAGCTTTTTCGATAAGTGCCTGATAGTGTTGTCCTATTTTTTTTATTGCTTCTTCGGCCTTTTTGCGTTCAGTAATATCTCTAAAAGTACCCAACATGAGCATTTTGCCGTCTAAATGAATGGCTTGTCCTACAATTTCCACCGTTATTTCGGTTCCATCCGAACAAACGATTCTATTTTCAACGGGTTCATTATCATGTAATGCTTTCGCGTTTTCGAATTGTTGTTTAAAGGTGTTTTTGGTATAATCATCGCTTTGTGGCGGGTGAAGTTCGTATTGGAATAAGCCAATAAGTTCGTGCTTCTCCCTTTTAAATAAACTGCAAGCATTATTGTTGACAGCAATAATCTTACCGGTATCAGGATCGGCCAACAACATGGCATCGGGAGCTTCGTCGAATAAGACTTTAAATCGCAATTCGCTTTGTTGGAGTGCCTCTTCGGCTTTCTTCCGATCGGTAATATCGCGCAAAACGCCATCTTCGCCCAAATATGCACCATTAAGGTCGAATCTGGCTTTTGAATTGAGTTCCAACCAATGAATTTCGCCATTTTTTGCCGCCATGCGAAATTGAAGCCCCTGTGTGTACTTGCGTTGTTCCTGTCGTGCCCTGTTAAATGAGTTTTGAACTGTCTCAAGGTCATCGGGAAAAACAAAACTCAGGAATGGCATGCCCCTGGCATCTTGTTCGGTATAACCATAACGATTGAAAGCAGAATTATTGATGGCCATAATATACCCCTCTCCATTTAGCGAATAAATAATGTCGGGAACATTGTCGGCCAATAATTTATAGCGTTCTTCGCTTTGTTCGCTTTGTTCTTTTGCAGCCAGTAGTTTTATTTCCATCTCTTTTTGAATGGAAATATCGCTTATGGCTAATCTAAATTCAGCTTCGTGATCAATTTTCCCGGTTTGACAAACGCCTTGAATCCGCGCATAAAAAAAACTATTATTGGCTTTGCGTAGTTTAATATCGCAGGGCTGGTGCTGTTTATGATGAATTAATGTTTGGAAGTATAAGTAATAGATGTCCTGATAATCGGGATGGATAAATTTGGTTATTTTAGTACCGACAAATTCGTTTTTACTTAAAGCGAGCAGGTTAGCAGCTGTTTGGTTAATGTTTTTTATTAAGCCATTTATATCAACAATCATGTAGCCAATCGGAGCGTTATCGAACAAATCGAGGTAGCGGTCGTTGCTTTGCTGCAAAAGCACTTGCGATTGAATGAGCTCATGGTTCTGATGCTCCAACTCTATTTGATAGATCGATAGCTCTTCGACCAATACTTTCATATCGGTTTCGTACAACGATGTGTCGATCGTTTTTCCCTGCCTAAGCTCTTCTTTGGCTTTGGCTCTTAGTTTTTCCGAATTGTCGTCCATAACACTTCATTTTAATCAGGCCAATTCATCAATTTCTTCATTCGTAATGTTCATCACAATGCCGACAAGCAATTTGGGTTTGCCACTTTCGGTTCGCGACACAATTCCACCTTTATCCATGTACCAGAGGTAGTTTCCGTTTTTGTGTCTGATCCGGTATTTAACCACATAATGCTGAGCTTTCCCTTCCAAATGATCCATCATGGCTTTCATTGCTTTTGGATAATCATCGGGATGGATGAGGCTGGTGTAGCCCTGATAGCCGTTAGCTATTTCATCTTTGGTATAGCCGAGCATGGTGTGTTTTGCTTCTCCTGTTCTCACGGTATTCAGCTCCACATCCCATTCCCACCACGACATACCCCCCATTTCCAACGCGGTTTCTACCCGTTTGCGTTCGGTAATATCCTGAGCAGCCCCCCAAAGACCGGCTATTTTCCCGTCTTTGTCTTTTACCACTTCTCCACGTACCCACATCCATCCATTACTACCATCGATGCGTCGTGTTTTTAATTCAAGCTCATACGGAATGCCGGTTTCGCGCGTATTGGTCATTGCAGAAGAGAGTAGCTCCCAACTTTCGGGGGTAAACAACTTCCGGTGTTCGGTGTATGGTGGTGGTGGAAGCGATGGGTCCAAACCATACATATTGTAAAGTTCTTCGGTCCAAACCACTTCGTTGGTGGCTATATCGAGGTACCAACTGCCTATATGTGTAATCTGCTGCGCTTTTTTAATTTCTTGTTCACCTCGAATCAGCTTCTCTTCATTCATTTTTCGTTCCGTAATGTCGATACAGGTTCCCACCCATTCCTGAATACTTTTGTCGTTATTAAATACCGGGAAACCACGAGCCAAAAAATACCGATAAACACCATCGTGTCGGCGCATGCGTAATTCTGTTTCGTATGGAATTTTGTGTTTTATGGCATTGTTCCAAGCAATCAGCGTCATTTCCTTATCATCGGGATGTAATGCATCCACCCAGCCGGCACCTTTCACCTCGTTATAAGTCTGTCCTGTGAAATTCCTTAACGAAGGAACATCTTCGGTAATTTCGCCTTTGGCATTGGTTACCCAGCCAATTTGTCCTGTGACTTCGATATACGACCGATAGCGTTTTTCGCTGGCAAGCTTCAACTCTTCTTCGCGCTTGAGTCTGGTAATATTTACAAACGTTACAATAATACCTTCCACCGCATTATCCACCGTGCGGTAAGGAATAATACTCATTAAGTGCCATTTCCCTTTTTTGTCCTGTATCTCTTTCTCAAATGGTTGCAAATGGGCATACACACTTTGGATTTCGGCTAATAAATCAACCTCAAAATTACTAAGCGACAAATGCGTTAACGGACGCCCCACATCGGTGGAAATAATATTGGTAAGTTGGCTTGCCACATCATTCACTTTCCTGATTATCAATTTCTGATCGAGATATAAAGTGCCAATTTGTGTATTTTTGAGTAAGTTTTCGACATCCGAAGTTAACTCGGTAAGCTCCTCAATTTTTCGAATATGCTCGGAATTAACGGTGTACAACTCTTCGTTTACCGATTGCAGCTCTTCGTTGGTGCTTTGCAACTCTTCGTTCGAGGCAATCAGCTCCTCATTCGACGATTGTAACTCTTCGTTACTTGTTTCTAACTCCTCAACGGTAGCTTGAAGGGTCTCACTCTTTATCTGCAACTCTTTTTCCAGTTCGTCAATGCGCTCGTTGTAGTGCATTTCGACATTAAGTTTGCTCGATTTTGCCGATTTTTTTACCGGTGTTTCAATATCTTTTTCTTTGAACGAAATAAGGTAATAGCTACTGTTATTGAGCTTATCGACAATTTTTTTACACGACAAGCAAAGTTGTTTTCCGATGATTTTCGATTCAATGTTTTCAATAATCAGTTCGTCGTTACTTTTAGCTGCCCTGCGAATCAAACTGCTCACAAATACCGCGTTCTCTTTCGAAAGCATTTTGAGCAGGTTAATAGTAATTTGTCCTGGCGGGATGCTTAAGTAGCTGTTTACATCGTTAATCGTGTGTAAAATATCGTGATTTTCGTCGATAACCACCGATGGTGGCAGGTAATCGATCATAATCTGGTCGAACAAGACCTCTAAAAAACGATTTTTCCCCTTTGGAGTTTTCATCAAAGAAGTGGCATGCAACAATTCGGAGTAGTTTTTGTACTCCGACGATCTTCTTAATCCCTGTTGAACCACCGGTTTGTAGTTCGATTGTTTTTGGAAAATTTTCGATTTAGTATCTATTGCTTTGAACCCCGGCGACATGTTTCCCAGCGATTCGCTTGAGCCCAAAAACAGATGAGCATTGTCGTTTAACGCCATGCTAAACAAAGAGAATATTTTCTGCTGGGTAACTGGATTTACATAAATCAGAAAATTGCGACACGAAACAAGGTCTAATTTCGAAAATGGAGGGTCGTTAATAATATTTTGTCGGGCAAAAACGATCATCGATCGTATATTTTCGTTGATTTGGTAGCCGCCCTCTTTTTTGTTGAAATACTTGGCAAGCCGCTCCGGCGATACATCAGACACAATGTTGTCGGGGTAAAAGCCTGCTGAGGCAAATTCCAGTGAGTTTTTGTCCAAATCGGTTGCAAATATTTTTATCTCTCTGTTCATGTTGTATTCGGCCATACACTCTTTAAACAGAATGGCCAACGAATAAGCTTCCTCGCCTGTTGAACATGCCGCCACCCATACGCGTATTTCTTTATTGGCTGATGCCGATTCGATGATTTTTGAAATAACCAGACTTTTAAGGCTGGTAAATGCCGATTCGTCCCGAAAGAAACGGGTTACACCAATCAACAACTCATTGAATAATATATTGATTTCCTTGCTGTTGTTGAGTAAAAACCTGATATAATCTTCAATTTTTTCGAACCGATTAATGCTAATTCGTTTCTCCAACCGGCGAATAATGGTGTTTTCTTTGTAACACGAAAAATCGACATTTTTGGTTTCCCTCAAAATGGAAATCACCTTCGAGAGTTGACTCTGTTCGCCAGCCAAAATCGTTTCGATTCTGCGTTTTTCCTTTACAAAAGGGTGTTTGATGTAGTTAATCAGCTCTTCGGCCAATTGCTTGGGAGGCATGATAATATCGACCATACCCGTAGATATGGAGCTGTGTGGCATACTTTCGAATTTGGCCGACTCATCGTCCTGGGCCATAGTCATACCACCAAACTCTTTAATGGCTTTTATGCCCAATGTACCATCGCTACCTGCACCCGAAAGAATTATCCCAACTGCGTTTTTTTCCTGGTCTTTGGCCAACGAACGGAAAAAGATATCAATGGGTAGATTTAATGTCCGGGTGGCGCTTAACTCATTCAAATACAAGACTCCATGAAAAATGGTCATATTCATTTTTGGCGGAATCAAATAGATGTGATTCGGTTTTAAAGCCATTCCGTCGGTTACAATCTCAATTTTAAT
Organism: Bacteroidota bacterium; assembly: GCA_003249935.1. GTDB lineage: Bacteria > Bacteroidota > Bacteroidia > Bacteroidales > UBA5342 > SZUA-561. The sequence continues at coordinate 2,387 of QKHT01000076.1, read as the reverse complement.
TGATGTGTAGCGCGAAAGAAGCTCGTTCATATAGCTTTTATAATCGGGCGATAGGTGCTGAATAACTACAAAAGCCGCATCGGGTGTTGGTGTCATATTTTTGAAAAACTCCTGTAATGCTTCGAGTCCGCCTGCCGACGCGCCAATACCCACAACCGGGAAATTGAGAATGGTTTTACCTAAATCGCTATCAAAATTTTCTTTGTCGGGATCTTTTATTTTCGCCTTCACGTCACAATTGTTTTATAAACCAAATATAGTTTTTTTTTATCTTATTCACAATAACATATATTCTATAAATTTCAAAAAACAAATTCGTATCTAATTGTAATATAACCACTTAAACATACTTCATTTTCATTAAATAAAGCCATTGATTAAATAACACGCAAATAGCACTTAAAACACTTAACGCACAATTAACTTTAGACCGCAATGAACTTAACTTATATTTTACAAAATAAAAAAAAAATAGGAATCCGACGAAAAAAGATGCCAACCATAAAAGCAACAATACCTTTACCGACATAAAAATGAGTCACACAACCACAAACATGAAATACATCCATAATATTTAAACAAAAAGCCCTATTTTTGCGCTAATATTTTATTACAGACAGTTCGTAACCATCCTGTCTATAAACAAAACTAGGGATTCTGTGGGTGCAATACCTTGTGCCGTATCGTGCATACAATTCCGAAAAGATGTTTATTCGCAGGCTGCAAAACAATAGCAATGAAGAAGGCAGTAGTTTTAGTATCGGGTGGCCTCGATTCGGCCGTCGCATTATACCTTGCAAAATCGCAGGGCTTTGAAGTTTATGCACTTTCGTTCGATTACGGTCAGCGGCATGCGCGCGAATTGGATTGCGCCAGAGCCACCGCGCTCCAGGCCGGAGCAAAAGACCATCAGGTAGTAAGCCTTATGCTGAGTAATTGGGGCGGCAGCTCGCTTACAGACAAAAGCATGGCACTCGAAGATGGCGATGTTACCCGCACCGACATTCCCGTAACCTATGTTCCGGCACGCAACATGGTGTTCTTGTCGGTTGCAGCATCGTATGCCGAAGCACTTGGCGCACAGGATATATTTTTAGGTGTGAGTCAGGTCGATTATTCGGGTTATGTGGATTGCCGTGCCGAATTTATCGAAGCCATGGAAGCAGCCATAAACAAAGGTACGGTAATGGGTGCCGAAAAAGGACTGCCCATTACGGTTCATGCCCCGTTTATTCATAAAACCAAAGCCGAAGAAATTGTGCTTGGCAACCAACTTGGCGTAAATTTCGCCAATACATGGTCGTGCTATCGTGGCGAAGCCAAACCATGCGGCACCTGCGACAGTTGCCTGTTGCGAGCAAAAGCCTTTGCCGAAGCCGGATGCGCCGATCCATCACTTTCACTTTAATTCGCATTACATGAATTCAACCATTATGCTTGCGCCCAACGGCATCTTTCCAATTACCAAAATGGCTAACGGCGAACCGTACCCCATGCAACCGGCAACAGGTTTCGATTTTGCCGGAACCATACAAGGCGAAGGAAAACTTGCAGGAATACCCGCACTATTTATTCGTACCGCAGGTTGTAACTTGCGATGCATGTGGTGGTTGCCCGATGGTAGCGTAAGCCGTTGCGACACCCCATACGCCTCGTTCGACACTTCGGGGGCGGTAAAAAGCAATGGTTACGAAGTGTTCGAAACCATCAGGCAAAACATTGGCCCTATTCGTCATATTATTATTACGGGGGGTGAACCGTTTATTCAGGCCGGGAATCTTGCGCCGGTATTGCATCGGTTGCGCGAAGAACTGGGTTTGCATATTTCGGTCGAAACCAATGGCACCGCTTTTCATAAACCGTTGGTCGAGGCTATCGATTTTTTCAGCCTATCGCCCAAACTTTCGACCTCGGTTCCCACAAAAAACAAACAAACGATTTCGAACTATCAACTTCACGAAGATGGGGCAAAATACAATCGGAAAAGAATAAATATTCCGGCCATTCAGCAAATTATAGACCATTGCAACGCCAATGCGGATAAAGATTTCCAGCTTAAATTTGTGGTAAAAGGCGAAGAAGATATTGCCGAATTGCAAACCGAATTTCTCCAAAAACTCTCGGGATGGAAACCATCCGACGTGGTACTAATGCCTGTGGGTGGAACCAACAAAGAGCTGGAACAAACCCGCATGCCGGTGGTTAACGCGGCCATACGTCATGGATGGCGATACAGCCCGCGGTTGCATGTAGCACTTTTTGGAGCCAAATCGGGGGTTTAAAGGGAAAGGCAGTTGGAAAGAGTTGAAAGGCAGTTGAAAGCAGTTGGAAAGAGTTGGAAAGGCAGTGGGAAAAGCAGTTGGAAAGAGTTGAAAAGCAGTTGAAAA
>QKHT01000212.1 GCA_003249935.1 Bacteroidota bacterium | reverse complement strand
AGCCAAAGAAATTGGGTTGACAGGTTCGGCTTTTTATCGTGTTGCATTGGCCTTCGACGCAGCCATTAAACATTCGAAAACAAATGACCTGATTTTTATTGGAGGAAGTACGTTTGTTGTAGCTGATTTTTTATTGTCAATCAATCATTCGATAGGGTAGCTTCGGAGCTTTCTGTTTGTTTTAACAATTAAACAACATTATAGTAACATTTAATTTGTTTGTTCGAATTTATTTTTATAACTTCATTTTCGAAGATATTCATTTGTCAACAAAATTATTATGTATTTTAATATATTGTCTTTGTGATGGTTACAATTTTGGCATAATGATTGATTAAGAAGGAACATCATTTTAATAAGAACTCAAATAACTCAAAAACATGTCTATCAGAAAGATTAATTTAGCATTAATTACGGTTCTAACAGGAACCATGTTTGCTTGTATCGAATCGCCCGAAGGTGATGTAAGCCAAACGAAATTTAACCAGTTAAAGGTTAATGAGAATTTCGATTGGAAAACAACTCAGACTTTCGATTTAAATGTAAGCGTACTTGAAAGTAAGTCGTACACATTGAAATCAAAAATAACGGTTTATAATGCCGACCCGAATCTCGAGGGCGAAATTGTAGCCAGCGGGTCTGCCGCAGCAGGCAAACCATTCAGCACCAAACTTTCGATGCCGGCAGCAGTAAAACAGCTTTTTATTAAGTATGAATCGCCTTATGGCATATCCGATCTCATTGCCACACCAATTGTTGGCTCCAGGGTGGATTATACTTTTGGTGCATCGGCAAAATCGGCCGATATGCGTTCCAAATCGGCCACTGTAGCCATTCCAACCTGCGAATCGTGCGTAAATGTGATTTCAGGAGACAAAGATGTGACCATTGCAAAGGGTGCAACTTATTGCGTCACCTCTTCTTTTACCGGCAAAATTGATATGCAGGCATGGAATGGCGGCGGCACACTTCAGGTTTGTGGCTCAGCCGTTATAGGGTCACTGTCATTGGGTGATAATTGTAACATTATTGTACTTAATGGTGGTAAACTTGAAGTTGGAACATTAGAGGTTTATGGTAAAAATTCGATGGTGAAAACGTATGGTACCGGTATTTTGGCTCTGAAAAATACATTCTCTACTTTTGGATATTTAGTTAATGATGGCACAATAACAGGTTCGGACCTCAATCTTCAGAATTTGAATTCAACTTTTGTAAACAACGGTACAATCAATCTTACAGGTCAGTTACAGCTTAATGGCACTGTCAGTGCCGAAAATTATGGTTCAATCACTACCGGAAAATCTTTACAGATTAGCACTTCAGGTTATTTGCACAACTATGGTTTAATAGAGGTAAAATCTGGGATGTTTCAGGTAAATAATAAAGCTGAATTTAATAACAGCGGCTCTGTAAGTGTCGATGGTTCTATTGAGTTCAACAGTTCCAAAATGTGCATCGACTATTGCAAAATGACTGCAACAAAAAACATTACAATAAACGGTGGTGATGTAGCTGTAAAACAAGGTTATATGGTATCTGGCAACGATTTTACGGTTAATAACAGCCGTAAATTAATTCTTACTGATATCGCTATGGTAAGAGCCAATAACGTAACACTCAATTCTAACGCATCAATCGTTGGCGAAAGTAGTACCAATGTGGTTTTGGCATCAAATGTATTTACAATAAACGGAAAAGAGACCGTAAACGGACTCGTGGAGGTTTCGACACCAAAATTTGTTTTCTATACCAATAATATCAGCAATCATTTACTTAATGGTGCTTATACAACCACACCCGATCAACCTAAGGCATTTATTCCTAAAAGTGCATGTAATGAAGGCGGTTTCGGCAAACTCGAAATTTCGGATACCGACCTCGATGGGGTTGAAGACGATATGGACGAATTTCCGGCAGATCCGAATTTGGCCTATACTTCATATTTCCCGGCTAAGGGCAGCAATGGCAGTTTGGCTTTCGAAGATTTATGGCCAAGTCAGGGCGACTACGACTTTAACGATTTAGTGGTCGACTTCTCGGGCGAAATGCTTGTTAATGCCGACAATATGGTTCAGGAAATGACAGTGGTTTTTGAGATAAAAGCGATCGGTGCTTCAATGGATAACGGTTTTGCATTTAGTTTCAATAATGTAATGGCCGATCAGATTAAGTACGTTGAAGGAGCTGTTCTCTCAAAAGAGTTGTTCAAACTTAACGATAACGGTACAGAAGCAGAGCAAAAAGAAGCCGTTTTCGTAGTTTTCGATAGTCCGTCTAAGTTAATTCATCGCATGCCGGGAGCTTATTTTAATACAGAAAACGACAAAGAACGTGGTACTTCAGATGCAGTGAAACTACATATCGTATTTGCTGAACCAGTTAGCACAGAGCTAATCAATGCAGATAATTTTAACCCTTTCATGGTTGTTAACCAAAACCGTAAAAAGGAGATTCATTTACCCGATTTTGCACCCACTATGTTAGCAGACGCTGCAACTCTAGGTACAGATGACGATGCCTCGGCCGCCGATAAAGGCAAATATTATAGAAGCAAAGCCGGTTTACCTTGGGCTATTCTTATTTTTGAACCATTCGATTACCCTGTTGAACGTGCAATAATTACCGATGCACATCTACACATGGCCGAATGGGCTGTTTCCGGCGGCAAAGTATACACCGACTGGTACAAAGATCTTAAAGGCTACCGTAACTACGATAAGATTTTCAAAAAGTAATTCATATTCAACATTCATTTTCTAATGAAAAGGGCCGGCAATAAATTGCCGGCCCTTTTATCTTTTAATTCAAACTGTCAATTTGTTGCGGTTATCGTAGTATTCGCGGACAATAACAACGCCTTCTTCACGGACTATTGATGGAGGAATTACACCCCGTTTATCGAGGCTAATAAACCACGATTGAATTTCAGAATCCTTCAACGTCAATAATATATCGCGAAATTCTTCAATCTCTTCCTCGTTATACGCTAATGGATTCACCCCACGAAACCGGTCAAGTTCCTCATCGTCGAAATATATTGGCTTATCTGATAACAACTTTTCGAGATCCTTATCGCAAATCTCGTGAGCACCACAACATTCATCCTCAGCTAAGTTTGCATGCAATGCATTTTCATCCAATTGCTCCGAAGATGCTGTACTTTTGCTATCCTTTTGAACCAATGAAATAATGGCAGCTATCACTCCGCCCAAAAGTAAAAGTCCTAAAAGTATTAACATTATCTAAAGAATTTGTTTTAAGTACACTTTTGATGTACATTTATACTGCTTGCAAAATTACAAAATTGAGCCAATGCCCGGCTCCAAAAAACCATTTAAGGGATAATAATTAACAATACAATCGGTTTGTATCGAATAATTCACAATATAAGGGTGTGGAGTTCGTTAAGTTTTTGATATTTTTGTTTCTCGTGCATTTTAAATATTAGATGAAGAATAAATTGATTTTCAAAGCAATATATAATACAAAAACAGCCATTACGGCTGCATTGTTTTTGTGTGTTAATTCCATTAAAGCCAATACGTTAGATGTATCGCTGAAGTGGCAACCGACAATCTATGAAGTCGTTTCAACCGACACATTCCGGTTGCTATCATTTATTGGCGCACATTACAAATTGCCAAAAAGCCATTTGCCGGAGTATTTTTTCAGTAAAACTGAAAATGGGATACAATCCGGCATTACTTATACCCTAAAGAATCTGATTTACGACACCATTCCACAACAATCTCTGGCAGAAATCAATGGACTCGACGAAATAACTGAGCAATTTGTCTGCAAATCGGCACTTGGATATGCCGCAGGCCAAACAGTTACCTACGTAGATGTAATCCCATTGCGCAAAAACGGAAAACTAATTGAACGACTTCAATCATTTACTCTGGTTAAAAATATTTTGTCTGAACCAAAAGCAAAATCATTGAATCTTGGTGTTGTACCCTTTGCAGCCAAATCGGTGTTATCCGAAGGGAAATGGCAAAAAATAAGTATTAAAGAGAGTGGTATATATAAACTCACCTACGACGACCTGAAAGGGATGGGGTTTGAACCTTCTAAAGTAAAAATATATGGAAATGGCGGATTAATGCTTTCGCCATATTTTTATAATCGTAATTACGACGATTTAGTCGAAAATGGTGTATTAAGAGTAGTTGGCAGCGATGGCGTATTTAATTCGGGCGATTACATTCTTTTTTACGCCCAAGGCACCACAGGACGGGAGTTTATTTCACAAACAGTTGGTTTCAGACAACTTATCAATCGTTTTTCCGATGAGTCGACCTATTTTATAACGGCAAACGACAACTTGCCGGTAACTATCCCAATAAAAGAGATACCCGGTTCAGCCACAAACTACAATGCCGATTATTACACCGATTTTCAGTTTTATGAACCGGAACAAGTCAATATACTAAAATCGGGAGCGGAATGGTTTAGCAGCCAAATGTTACCCGGTATGAATAATGAATATTCTTTTAAAACACCGGATATTCTTCCAGGGTCGGCACGTTTAGAGATTAAGGTTGCAGGACGATCCATTCAGCGGAGTAATTCATTTAATGTCGCTAATAATGGTGTTTCAATTGGTAATATATATATATCCAACGTGTCTTTGAGTTCAACATACAACTATGTAAATTTAGGCACTTTTGCTTCAAATGTAACACCTTCTGCAAACAATGATGTAAAAATAAACCTTACATTCAATGCATATGAACAGGATGCTACCGGGTACGTCGATTATGTTACTCTCAATTACCGAAGAAAAACAATTCTTGGAAACAGTGCACTGATATTCGCCGATACATATGGTATTGGTAGCGGTATTACTGCTAAATATAAAATCGATAATGCTACAAATAATACTGTCGTTTGGGATATTACCGACCATACCCGGCCACAGAAAGTAGCAACTAATTTATCCGGGAGTACGCTCTCATTTGTTGATAATCATTCGGCCTTGGTAAATTATGTAGCTTTTAATACCGATGGTTCATTTCCAAAACCCAAAATTATTGGAGAAGTTAACAATCAAAACATCCATGGTTCACAAGATATTGATTTAATGATAGTAACTTCTGATGAATTTAAACCGGAGGCTCTTCGATTGGCTGAATTGCACAAAAGCAAAGGCCTAAAAGTGGGTGTCTTTACAAATCAGGAGATATACAACGAATTTAGCTCTGGAGTACCGGATGTTACGGCCATTCGTTGGTGCGCCAAATCGTTTTACGATCGCCCCTATAAACTACGGTATTTGTTGCTTTTCGGCGACGGTTCGTACAATAACAAACAAGTCGCTGCAAATGGAAAACTCATTTTAACGTATGAAAGTGAAAATAGTATAGATCAAAGTGATACTTATGTTTCTGACGACTACTTTACTTTCTTCGACATCAACGAGGGTTCGGCAGGGTATACAGATAACGAAGATATTGCCGTGGGCCGTCTGCCAATTTCTTCATTGACAGAAGCCAAAACCGTGGTGGATAAAATAATTCATTATTGTGAAAACAAAACACAGGATAAATGGAAAAATACCGTCACATTTATGGCAGACGATGAAGATGGTAACCTTCATATGCAGGATGGAAATGATTTGGCCGATAAATTTGCCCGTTTACATCCGCAGTATTATGTAAAAAAGATATTTTTAGATGCCTATAAGCAGGTTTCATTAACCAATGGCCAGTTTTATCCCGATGCAAAAAAAGATTTTGAAGAGACTCTATCCAATGGTACTTTGTTCATCAATTACTCGGGTCATGGCGGTGAAGATGGATTAACCGCAGAAAAAGTCATTACCAATAACGACGTACTCCGCTACAATAACGGAAAAAAATTGCCGTTGTGGATTACTGCAACTTGCGAATTCAGCCGGTTCGACAATGAAGAAAAACTTTCGGCAGGCGAAAATGTATTGCTGAACCCCAAGGGTGGTGGAATTGCGCTTATTACCACTACAAGACTCGTATATGCCGGGCAGAATAAAACATATGTAAGTGCCCTAACCGACTCAATACTTGCGATAGATAAATCGGGCCAACGGTTGCGTCTTGGCGACTTTTTTCGAATTTCAAAAAGAAACACAACATCGGATGAAAATAAGCGGAAATTTGTATTGTTGGGTGATCCGGCAATGGAAATACTATCTCCGACCTATAGTGTAAAAACTGAAGGAATTTACTCGCCGGAAGGTTTGGTAAAAGATACACTAAAAGCCTTGGATAACGTGGTGGTGGATGGCTATGTTTATACCAGTAATGGTGATACGGCATTTAATTTTAATGGCTATGTTTACCCTACAGTTTTTGATAAAATATCGAATAAAACTACCCTTATGAACGATTATTCCGGCGAATATGCCCGCCCATTTACCTTCTCGGAGTGGGAAAATGTACTGTTTACCGGCAAATCAGAAGTTAGAAACGGCAAATTTACATACAAGTTTCAGGTTCCCAAGGACATTAATTATCAAATGGGCGAAGGTCAGATTTTGTACTATGCTACTTCGAGCGATGGAAGTTATGAGGCAAATGGATTTACCCGAAAGTTTTTTGTAGGTAATTTTAATGCCAATGCAGATGTTGATAAAAGCGGCCCTCAAATAACCGGTTATCTCAACACTTCGGCCTTTACCAACGGTGCAATTGTTGATGCAAATCCTTTACTTATAGCACATATTTTCGACGAAAGTGGAATAAATACTTCGGGCAACAGCATAGGCCACGATATAGTTGCCATTATAGATAACGATCCTCAGCAATATTATAAACTCAATGCTTTTTTTAATCCCGAAACCACTTCTGAAGGGAGTAAAGGAATTGTGAAATTCCAACTTTCCAATCTTACAGAAGGAAATCATACTTTAATGCTTAGGGTTTGGGATATTTATAATAATTCGAGTGTTTATACATTTAATTTTAAAGTGGATAAAAATTCTACTAATGATATTGTAAAAGTCGATTGTTACCCAAATCCGGCCCACGAAAGGGTTACTTTCAGATTATTATTTAACCAACCCGAAGATGGATCTCAGTTTGGTGCCGAAATTTACAATATGCAGGGGACAAAAATCGAAAGCTTAGTATCAGCTTCAATTGGATCGGACTTTGATCGTTTTATTCAATGGAACCTTAAATCAGCCAATAATCAGAAAGTGGCTCCCGGAATATATTTTTATCGAATTTGGGTGTTAAGGGGCAATCAGAAACTGATGGGTAAAGTTCAAAAACTAATCGTCAAGTAATCCATATTTAAAGTGGAATTAGAATTGAAATAATTTGTTACGTTTATTTCGTGCGTAACATAATCTTGCTTAAATTCGCCGCATCGTATTATTTTAGAGTATGTTAAAATCAGGAATTATCTTTTTTTTGTGGTTTTCAATCTTTGTTAGTTCATTTGCCGCTCAGGAATCTGTTACCAAATTGGTTTGGCTCGAACCCAAAATTGAAAATTTTGAAATGGAAGCCGTTAAGGTTTTGAATTTTGAAGGTGCAGAATATAGAGACCAACACCTATTACCCTGGTATTCTGTTGTTAATAGTCTGTTAAAAACACCTTCCGAAGCTGTATTAAACCCTGTGTCCTGGGAAATTATCAAGGATAACAGCATCGAAGACATTAAAGATTTGGAATATCTGTCTAACGATTTTTTGTGTAACTCTAACTGTGGTACCGACCGGGGCAAAATTGTTTGTATAACTTCTGTATTACCGTTAAGAAAACGGAATGGCCATATCGAACGTCTGAATTCTTTTACTATTATTTACAAACCGATATCGTCGATAACCAAAAAAAGTGTTAGTGTAACCGGCTTTACCGCACAGTCTATTTTGGCACAAGGGCGATGGCAAAAAATTAGTATTTCAAACGATGGTATCTATAAAATCAGTTTTGATGAGCTTGTTCGAATGGGGTTCAACCCTAACAAAATAAAAATTTATGGTAATGGTGGCATTATGCTGTCTCCGGTTTTTTCAAGCAGAACAACCGATGATTTGCAGGAGGTACCCTATTATTTGGAAACCGGAAACGATGGTGTATTCAATTCAGGTGATTTTTTGCTTTTTTATGGCAAAGCCGTTACCGGGCAAAAATTTGATGATAACACGCATACATATTCTCAGGTAATACACCTGTATGACCGCAATGCATACTATTTTATTACCGAAAATGATAGCCCTCGTAAAAATATTGCCACAAAACCCGTATTAGAAAATAGTGCCAATATCACCCGTACATTTACCGATATGCAGTTTATTGAACCGGAAGTCGAGAATTTGTTGCATTCGGGTTCGGAGTGGTATGGGGAACAACTGTTACCGGGGAACTCAAAAAAATATAATTTTTCATTTCCTAATATTGCAACAGGTTCGGTAGCAAATATTACCGTTAAAGTTTTGGGCCGTTCTATGAGTTTAGGCAATACTTTTTCAATTTTGTATAATGGCAACCCTTTAGGTAATCTAAATATTGCAAACAGTCCAAACTCTTCTACAAGCGACTTTGCAAAAGAGGGTACGTTTATTAGTACAATTTCAAATCCGACATCTGATGCAACGATCGAAATCAAATTCAGTGCGGCTGATGCTGCTTCGTTGGGATGGTTGGATTACATTACGTTAAACTGCCGACGTACGATAAAGCTTACGAATGATTATCTTGTTTTTTCTGATCCTTTGGTGGCTAATGTTGATAATACCGCTACATTTGAAGTAGAAAATGCGAATTCAAAAACGTTGGTCATGGATATTACAGATATCAATAATGCCCAGTTTTTACCGGCAATGCTTTCGGGTTCAAAACTTGTATTTACCGATTATTCGAATAGTGTAAGAACCTATATTGCTTTTAATCCCAATGGCAATTTCCAATCTCCAACCCATTGTGGTATTGTTCCAAACCAAAACATTCACGGACAGGAAGCCGTTGATTATCTTATAATTACACCCTCAGAACTTAAAAGTGAAGCCCTTAGGCTCGCAAAAATGCATCAGGATGATGGTTTAAAAACCGCAGTTTTAACTACAGAGGAAGTTTACAACGAATATAGTTCAGGTACAATAGACGCTTCTGCTATTCGTTTTTGCGCGAAAAACTTTTACGATAAAGGTCAAAAACTAAAATATTTGTTGCTTTTTGGAGATGGATCGTACGATAACAAAGGGAATGAAACAAATGAAGTCTCAAAAATACCGGCTTTCGAATGCGAAAATAGTATTGGACAATCTGCAACGTATACGTCCGACGATTTCTATGGTGAATTGGATGATAATGAAGGCCCTGCCGGTGTGAACGACTTTGAAGATATTGCAGTAGGCCGTTTGCCTTTAAATTCAAATACTGATGCTAAAAATATTGTAGATAAAATCATTTTCTACCATCAGAATATAAAGAAAGGAAATTGGAAAAATAATGTTGTTTTTTTGGCCGACGATGAAGATGGCAATTTACACATGCGTGACAGTAATGATCTGACAAAAAAAGTTGAATCAATTCATCCGGAGTACGTTATTCATAAAATATATCTGGATGCCTTTAAGCAACTTAAACTTGGCAGTGGTGCAACTTATCCCGATGCAAAAAAAGATTTTGACAAACAGTTAAATGATGGTGCAATTATGGTAAATTATACCGGTCATGGGGGCGAAAATGCACTTACCGGCGAGCGTGTAATTACTTACAATGACGTTGTAAATTATAGTAATCTGAAGAATTTACCATTGTGGATTACGGCCAGTTGCGAGTTTAGCAGGTACGATTTGCACACCATGGTTACAGCTGGTGAATATGTGCTATTGAATAAAAATGGCGGAGGAATCGGATTAATTACCACAACCCGTATTGTTTATGCCAGCGCAAACAAAGATTTTGTTAATCGTTTTCTGGATTATATGTTCAATTATGATTCGAATGGCGAAAGATTACGTATTGGCGATATTTTTAAGGCTACAAAAACAGCAGCAGCTGCTGGTGATAATAAACGTAAATTTGCCCTCCTTTGCGATCCGGCACTTGAAATTATTTATCCGAAAATGAAAGTAAAAACTTCTACGGTAAATGGCAAATCCGACTACTCAACCGATACGCTTAAAGCACTTGATAAAGTAACTATAGACGGATTTACTGCCGATTTTAAAGGCAATTTGCAAAATAATTTTAATGGCTATATTGTGGCCACTGTTTTCGATAAAGAAGTAGCAAAAACCTGCCTCGAAAACGACCCGCCACAGGGTGGTATTTCAAACCCTTTTAAATTTAATACATGGGAAAATATCATTTATTCTGGTAAAAGTGAAATCAAAAACGGGAAATTCAGCTTCACTTTTCAGATCCCTAAAAATATAAACTATTCGGTTGGGAAGGGTCGGATTTCGTACTATGCTTATAACGATTCAACCGGAGATGAAGCAAATGGCGATGACCGCACCATTCAGATTGGTGGAATAAATGGTTATATGATTGCCGATACCTTAGCACCTGTAATCAACCTGTTTTTGAATGAACCAAAACAGGATCCTTTGTTAATTTTTGATTCAAATCCGGTTCTAAATGTAGTTTTGTCCGATTCTAGTGGTATTCTTTCAAGTTCCAATGGTTTGGGGCATGACATTACCCTTACCTTAGATAATAGCTCTAAAGATGTAATCGTGCTGAATCCATATTATTTTTCGCAACCAACAGAAATTGGTGAGAAGGGTAGTATTGTATATAAATTATATGGATTATCAAAAGGAAATCATTCTCTTACATTAAAAGCATGGGATATTTTTAATAATGTTGGTGCCAAAACACTTAATTTTACAGTTAACGACGTTTATAAACCAACAAACGCAGAGATTATTACCTATCCGGAAGTTAATAATAAAAATGTTATTTTTAAATTCGATTCTGCTTCAGGTTCCGAAATTAGCAAAGTAACAGCCGAAGTTTTTGACTCAGAAGGCAATATTGTTGCACGAATTAATCAGACTAATAACGGGCAGGCTTCATTACCAACTTTAGTTTGGGATTTTCGTACAATTTCTGGTAGAAGAGCCGATTCGGGACTCTATTTTTATCGTATTATTACTGAAAAATCAGGTAAATCGACCTACAGCGAAACGCAAAAAATGGTAATTGAATGATTTTTGACTATTTTTTTTGATACTATAATACGAAATCGTATTTTTAACCGTTCATTTTTTAGAATAAAAATAAATTGATTATGATATTTCACTCGAGAAAAACGCTTTTGTTTGCTGTATTAACAGGAAGTATGGCCACAATATTTAATGCAATTGGTCAAAATACCGATTATAATGTAGTACCAACTGCTACACCATTCTTAACCATTTCACCCGATTCGCGTTCGAGCGCATTGGGTGATGCCGGGGTGGCAACAACACCCGACTTAAACTCACAATTCTGGAATCCGGCAAAATTTCCTTTTTACGGCGAGTCTTTTGGTGTTTCTTTTTCTTACACACCTTGGTTACGACAATTGGTGAACGATATTGGTCTTTTTTATGCAACCGGGTTCTACAAGCTTGATGATATGTCGGCAGTAAGTGCCTCTATTAAATATTTTTCATTGGGTGATATTACCTGGACCGATGTAACAGGTAATGAACAAGGTACTATTTCGCCAAACGAATTTGCTATCGATGCAGCATATAGTCGTAAATTTTCGGATTATTGGAGTGGGGCAGTTGCATTTCGCTACATTCGTTCCGATTTATCTGGAGGTGTGCGCGCCACTGGTGGTAGTAATGAGTTTATGTATCCCGGCAAAGCGTTTGCTGCAGATGTAGCCACTTATTATAGCCGGCCAATATATATGAATGGCAGTGAAGGGTTGTTAAATATTGGTTTAAACTTTTCGAATATTGGTTCAAAAATTTCGTATGATGAAAATGCAACGAGCATGTTTTTACCTGCCACAATGCGTTTAGGTGCTTCGTATGTTTACAATATCGACGATTACAATGCTATTGCACCGGTGTTCGAAATGAGTAAATTGTTGGTGCCAACGCCCGGTGGTTATGCTACCGATGCAACAGAAGACCGGAAGATAAGGGACGAAATGTCGCCTATCAAAGCGATCTTCAAATCATTCAGTGATGCTCCGGGTGGGTCTTCCGAAGAGTTGAAAGAGGTAATGTATTCGGTAGGTGCTGAGTATATATATGATAAAATGTTCTTTTTACGGGGCGGTTATTTTCACGAAGATGCAAGTAAAGGGAATCGTAAATTCTTTTCGGTAGGTGCTGGTTTGCATATGAATGCATTTGGTATCGACTTCTCGTACCTCATCCCAACAGACAATCAGAGTCCTTTGGCAAATACATTGCGCTTTTCGCTCTTGTTTGGTGTAAATGGATTGGGAAACATTCTTGGAACCAAATAGTTAGTATAAATATTTTTTAAGCAGCCGGTATTGCCGGCTGTTTTTGTTTTTAATAATATATGGTTATGGCAAAATTTAAGGTGGGCTTTGGATATGATGTACATCAACTGGCTACCGGTGAATCGCTAATACTTGGTGGTGTGTCATTTGATTATCATCTTGGAACTGTGGCTCATTCCGATGGCGATGTACTTATACATGCGATTTGTGATGCATTACTTGGTGCAGCAGGACTTCGTGATATTGGTTTTTATTTTCCGGATACAGACAACGCGTTTAAAGGCATTAATAGTTCCCATCTGTTGGCTAAAGTAGCAGATCTTGTGAACCAAAAGGGTTTTGATATAGGGAATATCGATGCAACGCTTGTGGCTGAACAACCTAAAATAAATCCAAAAATTGAAGAAATGAAAACAGTGTTAGCTGCTGTTCTTAAAATTGAACCTGATGATATTGGACTCAAAGCTACGACTAACGAAAAAATGGGATTTGTAGGACGCGAAGACGGAATGGCGGCCTATGCAGTTGTTCTTTTAGAAAAAAGGATTTAAATTCAGTTTTATTTTGGCTATCTTAGCCGCAAAAATATAAGGAAATGGCAGACGGATTAGTACTGATTCCAACTTACAACGAAATAGAAAATATTGAAAAAATTATCGATGCGGTAATGGGGTTATCCGAAGGATTCGATTTACTTATTATCGACGATGGTTCGCCCGACGGCACAGCCGATGTCGTAAAGTCCCTCATGGCCGAACGTTACCGCAACAGATTATATATCCTTGAGCGATCGGGTAAACAGGGACTGGGTACAGCTTATATTGCAGGATTCAAATACGCACTGGCTAACAAGTACCAATACATATTTGAAATGGATGCCGATTTTAGTCACAACCCAAGCGATTTAACGAAGCTTTATGCCATGTGCAAATATCAGGGAGCCGATTTAACAATTGGATCGCGTTATGTTAGTGGCGTAAATGTGGTTAACTGGCCAATTGGTCGTGTGTTAATGAGCTACTTTGCCTCCAAATATGTTAAAATAGTAACTGGCATGAAGGTGTTCGACACCACTGCCGGATTTAAATGTTACCGCCGCAGAGTGCTCGAAACCATCGAACTCGATAAAATCCGCTTCAAAGGGTACGCTTTTCAGATAGAAATGAAATTCACAGCATATATGTGTGGATTCAGAATCGAAGAAGTACCCATTGTTTTTGTTAACCGGGAATTGGGAACTTCAAAAATGAGTGGAGGTATTTTTAATGAAGCTGTTTGGGGGGTAATAAAAATGCGCTTACGCAGTTTCTTCAGAAAATACCCGAAACAAAGTACTTAATCAATTGTTTTAGAAAGAAAATCAACATGGCTTCACATAAAGTTCTAATACACAATGCCGAGATACTAAACGAGCAAAAAAGGGTGCCTGGTTCTGTACTTATCGAAAATGGTCGCATAACCGGTATATACAGAAGTGCAGTTCCCGGAGAAGTATACACCAATGCTGAAATAATTGATGCCACAGGCATGTATCTTATGCCGGGTGCCATTGACGATCAGGTGCATTTTCGCGAACCGGGATTAACACATAAAGGCGATATCTTTACCGAATCGCGTGCAGCAGCAGCAGGTGGTATTACATCTTTTATGGAAATGCCCAATACAAAACCACAAACCACCACGATTGAGGCATGGGAAGAAAAAAATAAACTCGGCAGCGAAAAATCGGTGGTGAACTACGCTTTTTATCTCGGTGCCACTAACGACAATATTGAAGAAATACGGAAAGCTGATCCAACTCGAACCTGTGGCCTGAAAATTTTTATGGGGTCCTCAACCGGAAATATGCTCGTGGATAATCGTGAAACATTAGAAAAAATATTTTCGGAAACAAAACTTTTGGTTGCGGTTCATTGCGAAGATGAAGCCACAATAAGAGAAAATACTGAAAAAGCCAAAGCAAAATTTGGCGAAGAAGTTCCCATAGAAATGCATCCGGTTATTCGCAACGCCGAAGCTTGTTATTTATCTTCATCTCTTGCAGTAAGCCTTGCACGAAAATATAATACCCGGTTGCATGTCTTACATCTTTCATCGGCAAAAGAGATGAGTTTGTTTAGCAATGCGGCATTCATTAGTAACAAACTTATCACCGGAGAAGTTTGTATTCACCATCTTTGGTTTTCGGACGAAGACTATGCAAATTACGGTTCAAACATAAAATGGAATCCTTCGGTAAAATCGGCTGCCGACCGCGATGCATTGTGGATAGCTTTAAAGGAAGACAGACTCGATATTATTGCAACAGATCATGCACCACATTTACCCCGAGAGAAAGAAGGCGGGGCATTGAACGCAGCTTCGGGAGGACCAATGGTGCAACATGCTGTGATGGCTATGTTTACTAAAGCAGCACAAGGTTTTATTTCGCCCGAGGCAGTGGTTCAGAAAATGTGTCATGCCCCGGCAACCGTGTACAGGATAAAAGAAAGAGGATTTGTTCGTGAAGGTTATTTTGCCGATTTGGTATTGGTGAACCCAAACAAGCCATACACTGTATCGCAAGAGAACATTTTGTACAAATGCGGTTGGTCGCCATTCGAAGGCACAACATTTTCGGCTTCGGTAGAAAAAACATGGGTAAACGGCGAATTGGTGTTCGACAACGGTGTTGTCGATGACAGTTATCGTGGTCAGGCTCTTACTTTTGAGGTTTAAGACCAAAAGACATAAGCAAAAACAGGCTGCTCTAATTTGGAGCAGCCTGTTTTTTTATGTTTTGTTTGAACCGTAATTACCGAAGTTTCGCGGCTTTAAGGGTGTTGATTAGTAGCGAAACCCTTGTCATGGGGCCAACGCCGCCGGGAACAGGCGTGATGTATGAACATTTTGGTGCAACTTCATCAAAAACCACATCACCTTTTAATTTAAACCCCGATTTCGTTTCGGGTGCAGGTATTCGTGTGGTACCAACGTCGATAACCACAGCTCCGGGACGTACCATTTCTGCGGTTACAAAACCCGGCATTCCAATTGCTGCAATAATAATATCGGCACTAAGACACAATTCCTTTATGTTTTTTGTGCGACTATGTGCTACGGTTACAGTAGCATCTATGCCTTTTTGTGACATAAGAACACTCATTGGACGGCCAACAATGTTACTGCGGCCAATTACAACACAGTTTTTCCCTTTGGTTTCTATGTTATATCGTTTCAATAATTCGACAATACCATAAGGAGTAGCCGAAACAAAACTTGGCAAACCAATTACGGTTCGCCCAACATTGGCCGGATGAAATCCATCTACATCTTTCGACGGATCAATGGCTTCGATGATCTTTTCTTCGCTGATATGCTTTGGCAAAGGCAATTGTACGATAAAACCCGTAAGGTTGGGATCGTTATTTAATTCGTGTACCTTGGCTAAAAGTACTTCTTCGGTTACATCGTCTTCGAACCGTACTAATGTCGATTTAAATCCTACTTCTGCACAATCCTTTATTTTAAAAGCAACATAAGATTCGCTGCCACCATCGTGGCCAACCAAAACAGCGGCCAAATGTGGTGCCTGTTTGCCATTAGCAACCATTTCGGCCACTTCAGATGCAATCTCAGCTTTTATCTGTTTTGCCGTAGCATTTCCGTCTATTAATATCATCATTTTTTGTTTTTATTATTAGCGACGTGGCATGTTGCGCATCATATTTTTCATATTGCCACCGTTAGTCGTTACCATTTTCATCATTTTACGTGTTTCTTCAAACTGTTTTAAAAGTTTGTTAACCTCGGGAACCGATGTGCCGCTTCCTGCCGCAATTCGTTTTCTTCTGTTACCATTAATCAGTTCAGGTTTTTCACGTTCGGTCGGTGTCATTGAATAGATGATGGCCTCTACATGTTTAAATGCATCATCTTCAATTTCCACATTCTTCAACATTTTTCCCATGCCCGGAATCATTGATGCCAAATCTTTTATATTTCCCATCTTTTTTATTTGATGAATCTGGCTCAGGAAGTCGTTAAAATTGAACTGATTTTTTGCAATTTTTGCCTGTAGTTTACGGGCTGCTTCTACATCGTAATTTTCCTGTGCCCGCTCAACAAGTGATACAATATCACCCATGCCCAAAATACGATCGGCCATACGTGCCGGGTGAAATACATCAATTGCTTCTAATTTTTCGCCTGTTCCAACAAACTTGATCGGTTTATCTACTATTGAACGAATGGAGAGTGCAGCTCCACCACGTGTATCACCATCGAGTTTGGTTAAAACTACACCATCGAAACCAAGGCGTAAGTTAAACTCCTTCGCTGTGTTCACCGCATCCTGTCCGGTCATGGCATCAACTACAAAAAGTGTTTCCGATGGCGATACAGCCTTTTTAATGGCCTCTATTTCGCGCATCATCTCTTCGTCTATTGCCAAACGGCCGGCAGTATCTATAATTACAATATCGTAACCTTTTGCTTTCGCTTCCTTTATTCCCTTTAATGCAATGTCCACCGGATTTTTGTTTCCTTCTTCGCTGTAAACCGGCACATTTATTTGTGAACCCAGTACTTTTAACTGTTCGATTGCAGCCGGACGGTAAACGTCGCATGCGATAAACATGGGATTTTTACTCTTTTTGTTTTTAAGCATCGATGCCAGCTTTCCCGAGAAAGTAGTTTTACCCGATCCCTGCAAACCCGACATCAGAATTACAGCCGGATTTCCTTTGATATTGATATCAAAAGAGGTTCCACCCATTAATTCAGTTAGTTCATCATGAACAATTTTTACCATTACCTGCCCGGGTTTGAGTGAGGTAAGTACATTCTGTCCCAGTGCTTTTACCTTAACAGTGTCGGTAAATTGTTTCGCAATTTTATAGTTTACGTCGGCATCGAGAAGTGCTTTACGCACATCTTTCAACGTTTCGGCCACATTAATTTCGGTAATTGTGCCTTGTCCTTTCAATAACTGAAACGAACGTTCGAGCTTTTCGCTTAAATTTTCAAACATCTTTCGGAAAAATTTTGTGCAAAAATAGAAAAATGGATCGAATATATACTATAAATACCCATTAAGGAACTATAAAATAGCCCTTTATTCAAAAAAAAAATCCCCCTGATTTATTGCATCAGGGGGATTAAAACTTATTTATCTGTTTTTAATATCGAAGCGTAATTTCATGCAGATACGGTATTTGCATATTATTATCAACGGTAGGCGATATAAATGGTATACCCGACCAATAATCATTATTGTATACCGGTTTTTTAACCAACATGGTTTTGCGTTCCAATTGTTTTTCGTCTTTTTGTATTACTGATAATCGGGAGTCGTCCATTACTAAATAGTTAACACTAGTTTTCTCAAACTTATAAGTGCTGTTTCTGTTTACCAAAAATGATGTTATTTCGCGACATGCCGCCATTTTCCATCCATTTGGGGTGTAAAAGTAGCTAACTTCGTTTTCTAATGTCAATGGAGCGATCAGGTCTTCACGTGGATTCTCGTGGACAAAAAACTGGAATGTGGCATATTTTTTTGTTGCCGGATCAAGTTTCCACTTAGCATACGTTAATGCATTGCTGGCACTGTCGATATACATTGTGCCAACAAAACCGGTACGATACTCTTCGGGTTTTGGTTCAAACGAAACAATATAACATGTCCGATGATCTAACACCGTTTTGCCAAGATAAATAAAGTTGTAAAACTTGTATGTTTCTGTGGCTGCAAATGGCGCATAATTTACGGTAAGATCGGCATTAAGCGGATAGTAACTATTATGACGGTTAATATCAAAACCAACTTGTTCGTTGTAATTGAATGTTTTAAAAGTACGTGTTTTTTGATAGTCGCAACGGTACGATTGATCGGGAATGCCATAACTTTGCCACATATAGCGGAACTGTTTTTCGCCAATACCCCAAATTGCGCCATTTAGGTAAATGTTTTCGGTATAAAAATTCCAGTGAACAGCTTTGTCTGTATGATTTTTAGAAAAATCGCCCATCATCTTCTGCACCAATTTTAAACCATCTTCATTTTTAGTATTGGTAATCTTAACCGGTTCCATTTCAACCAGAATTTTGCTTTTAGAAAGTTTCGCAAATGGTATGGTTACATCTTTATATCCCGGGCAAAAGGCTGTTACTGCATTGTTATTTAACCGGTTCAACACTATGTTTGCTTCACCATCCACATTGGTTACAGAGCCAAATCCAGCATTGCGAACATTTACAAATGGTAATACATTTTTAGAGGTTTTATCAGTAAAACAGAGGGTTACTATATCATCGGCCATTTCGGTACAGTTTTTAAACTCAAGTACACGGGCAGCCATTTTTTTGTCGTTTTCAATTTTAAGATTTGTTAAAGCCTGTAGATCGGCTTTTGCTTGCCCCCAGCTAACATCGAAAATGGTATCAACGATTAGTGCTTCACCATTTGAGCCGAAACCACTTGCTTTTAAATGCAATGCACTGCCACCATCGGTTAAAAAGAATGAACATAACGCCTCACCATTCTCATTGACTGTGAGATTTGGATTCCAGAAAATGGTTTTGCGTTTGTCTGCAAGAATTTTCTTTGCCTCGTCGACCACTGCATAATTTGGCTGATAAATTTTGCGGGCAAGTGTAATGCCAGGCATCTTAAACATTTGCGATCCCGCACGTGCTTCACCGTGTATTCCACCACCACTTACTGTGGTTATAACGAGTTTTCCTGTGTTAAAGCTAAGCTGAGACTGCGGAGCTATGGTTAGCAATTCGTCGTTTGAAATGTTGCTGTTGGGATTTTCATAAAATTCAACCGATTTTAAATTCTTTACTGGCATCAAGGCTACATCTGCAAGGTTTCCTCTGGCCGTTTGTTCGGTATCGGCTGCATCTCCATTATCATCAAATGTGCGTACAACGGCTTGTCCGTCAATGTAAATAGAATTTACATTTTTAAGAATTACATTGGCTCCAGGTACAAAAATATACTTATTGGAACCAATTTTCTTACTTAGTGCACCTTCCGGATACGCTTCGGGGTCGAACCACTCGTAACTGATTTGTGGAATTTGGGCCAGAATGATGTCAAAAATACTGGTGTATGATTTTAATTCGGATGCTGTGGCTGTAATCTCTTCTTTTTCGAGTACATAATCCGGATTTCCAAATTCAGCAGCCTTACGCATACGTGTAGAAAGCGGTTTTTGCGAAACAATTTCCACTTCGGTAAGCGTTATGGTATCACCACCCGGTATACTGAAATCGTCGTTTCTTTTGTGATTCCGAATATTAAAAATACGGGAATACTCAGTTAAATCGCTCTTTACAAACTGTTCGGATGCAGTTACATAATAATCGGGGCGATTGAGACTACCAACAATTTTTTCATCCCTCGATTTTACTTCCGCTGCCGAAAACATGTCAATATTAACTCTTTCCCATGGTTGGTCTATCCATAACAAAGTGTTGGTAAGTTCTTTGTTTTTATTTGCCACCTGCATAAAAGCAGTTAATGTATCTACAAATGGTGGAAATCTAAACACAAATTCACCATTTTTATCCGTTACATCCATTCCACTGCTGGCTTGACCACGTAACGAAAAACTCATCTTAACATTATATCCCGATATTGGTCTTTTAAACAGTGGATTTAATACTTTTCCCTTAATATAAAATATGGTATCGTGCGAAGCTGTTGTGATGTTGTCATCCAACATTTTTTTCATCCATTCGTACTGCGACCAGCCTTTAACCAGCATTAACAGATCTGTTTTTTCCGGCGAATAGTATTTATTACCAACAATATATTGGGCACTATTGCGCACAAAACCCGGAAGCTCACTGCCAAGCAATAACCACGAAAGGGGTGTACTTTGGTCGCTACCTTGTCCATTTATCTGCGATTCGTCGACAACCGAAACGGCAAGTGAACCGCCAATTGTAGCTCCATTAGCCGACTTCAGATTTAATTTTACATCTAATTTATTTCGTGCATTAACCGAATCGGGCACAATTGAAGCAGAGAGGCAGGCATTGGTTTTAGGCTGAATAAATACGGCCCTTTCGCAAATCGGATTTTGCGATTTGTCGAACAGTGCAAAACGAATAATTCCTGCAGGCCACCCCGATACGGGAATTTCTATTTTCTGTAACGCTTCGGCACTAAGTTTTTTATTCAGCAACTCCTTTTTCGAGTTGTACCCAAGTAGGGTAAAATCGCCATCCATTCCATTTTGTGCTGCTTCGAGTGTAATGGTTGTTGCCGTTTGCGACAACACTTTAATTATAGCACCATTACTCTTAACTTCGGGCAGTTCATAAGTATATTTGGTTGAACCACCTGTGGTAAATTGATACTTTGTATTGGCAACAGGGGTAAAGCTAAAAGCTCCCATCCCATCATTGCCCGTTGAAACTGTCGTAATTTTTTTTCCGGATTGAACCTCTGTGATTTCGCCGTCGAGCTGTAATGGTAAGCCATTAGAAATTTTAATGGCTTCCATGGCCACTTTGCAGTTTTTATCGGCCAACAGCCATCCACTTTCGGGATAGAATTTAATATCCGGGGCTTCTGATTTCGAGATAATCTGACGCTTAATAGCTTTTCCGGCCGGCGTGTTAAAATCCCAAAAAATTTCAAGTTTATCCGGAGCACTCTCTTTAATTGGAATGGCTATTTGAGCCACCCGATTTCTTACCGAAAAGAAGCCTTCGGCAGATGTTTTTCCAAGATTAATTTTATACGAACCATAGTTGGGTGTGTTATCGTCGACAGGGAAGTCGAGAGTGAGCATGAGCGAATCACCCTTTGTACCTGTTTTAATGGTTTTTGTAAGTTTATAATCGGGCAATTTGCTCGATTCGCTTAATACAAACAACGGTTTGGTGGTAACAAAATCATTTCCCAAATTATAACTCCAACCGGTGTATAAATTTAACTGATATTGTCCGGGTAAAACATCGAGTCCCAATGTAATACTACCTTCGACTCTGCCCTTTTTTACCAAAAGCAAATATCTTTTTACTAAAGACTTGTCGGGTGCAATAAGTTCGGCATTAACCCATAGGTCGCGGTTTTCCACAATACCAGTTATGGAATTTAAGATCCACGAGCTTAAAAAAATTGTTTCACCTGGCAGATAATAATTTCGGTCGGTTTCGACATAAATTTTTTGAGGTTGATACTTGATGTTGAATTGTGTAAGTACATCTCCAACGTTTTTCTCCTTTGCTCCCGTTATCAACGGCAGCAAACTTAACAGCATTAAAAATGGATATTTCATAATTTATAGAGTATTAAAAAGAAATACAGTCTATGTGACTGTATTTCTGTATTATAGTTTAATCTTATATTTTACACTTGCTTTACCTTTTTGTATTGCTTCTAATTTGCTCTTGATTAAACGACGACGAATAGGAGAGATATAGTCAATAAATAATTTCCCTTCGATATGGTCATATTCATGCTGAATAACTCTTGCCGCCCAGCCCGAATAACTTTCGTTGTGCAAAACAAAGTTTTCATCGTAATAAGTAATGTCAATATCGTTATGGCGCGGCACGTTCTCGTGGATTCCGGGCAAACTAAGGCAACCTTCTTCTTCGGATACTTTATCGCCATAAAAGTTTGTTATTCTGGCATTGATAAATGCTTTTTTAAATCCTTTAAGTTCCGGAATATCATCACCAAACGGGTCCAAATCCATAACAAACAATCGTATGGGCAAACCTATTTGTGGGGCAGCAAGTCCAATACCATCGCTGGTTTTATACATGGTTTCAAACATGTTTTCAATCAATTCATTGAGGCCTTCATAGTTAGCATCAATCTCTTTTGTCTCTTTTCTTAAAACGGGGTTTCCGAAAACCGAAATTGGATATATCATTATCTGTTTAAATTATTACGTTGTTGTTCTAAATACTCCTGTAAAATAATCGTCGCAGCGATCTGGTCGACCATCGCCTTATTTTGCCGGTCTTTCTTTTTCATGCCGCCATCAATCATGGCCTGCTGTGCCATAATTGATGTGTATCGTTCATCCTGTTTTACGATAAGTACTTTTGGAAAAATCGATCGCAGACTTACATAAAACCGTTCTACCATTAATGTTGTCTCCGACATTGAGTTGTCGAGTCGGGTAGGCCAGCCCAATACGATCGTGTTAACCTGTTCGCGGGGTATGTATTCTCTCAAAAATGCATTTACCTTGTCGGGGGTTAGCGTTGTTAATCCCTGAGCTACAATCATAGCCGGATCGGTTACCGCAATACCAACCCGTTTACGGCCATAATCTATAGAAAGTATCCGGGGCATTAAATATGTTGTTTTTTAATATTTGTTATTAGATTTACTGTATGAACCGCCACAACACCGGCTGTTTCGGTTCGCAGTCTTTCGGAACCAAGCGAAATAGCCCTTGCACCCGCCATTCGTGCCATCGTAATTTCATCATCAGTAAAATCGCCTTCCGGTCCGATAAGAATGGTATGGTTTGTATCTGGTTCGACCAATAGATGCAATGGTTGCTTTTGATTATCTTCGCTGCAATGAGCAATGAACAAATTTTGATGCGTCATTTTAATGAACTCGCCAAATAGGGTTGGTTCGTTTAGTTTTGGTAAAGTTGCCTTTACCGATTGTTTCATCGCAGAAATCAGAATCTTTAAGGAGCGTTCGGTCTTTACCAATTTACGTTCACTGTGTGCGGAAATGATCGGCGTAATTTCGTCGACACCTATTTCAACTGCCTTCTCGAGAAACCATTCGTAGCGGTCGATGTTTTTTGTGGGTGCTAATGCAACATGCAATGTGTAGGGTCGTTTGCCGAACTTTATTTCTGTTTTGTTTATCCGTGCGATGGCATTATGCTTTGTAAAAGCTGTGATGACACAATGGTACAGATTGCCGTTACCATCGACTACGGTTATGTTATCGCCCTCTTTCAAACGTAAAACCTGTCTCGCATGTTTACTTTCGGCTTCATCGAGCGTAAGTGTTGTACTTTGTATATCTTCGGAATAAAATAGTTGCATATCAGAAATCTATCGATACTTTTATATTCAATCTTCTACCTGTCAGGTAGTTAGGTATGGCAAACATATGGCCATATATATCATTAATCCAAAAGTACGAATTTACATTATTAATATCAAAAAGGTTGAATATTTCGCATTCCAACCAAATATTTTTATACCATGCAGGTGTTTTGGATGCAATCTGTCGCGAAAATCCAAGGTCTACCCGCTGGTAAGGTGGCATGCGGAATTTCATAAGATATTTTTCGCCATTTGGCGGACCAAAAGGCAATCCGGTACCAAAAATTGTTCGAAGATGAACCCTGTATTGTGGCTTTCCCGGTAAATAATCCTGAAAAAACATAGAGAAGTTAACGCGCTGGTCGGTAGGGCGGGGCAGAAATCCCGGATAAAGTGTGCCTGTCACATTGTTTTTTTCGTCGTAAAGCGTAACCTGATCGTTGTAAAGATCTTCCATTGTTCGCATAACCGATAGGCTTAACCACGAGTCGATACCGGGCACAAATTCGCCATAGAGCCGCATATCGATGCCGGTTGAAAAACCTTTCGACAAGTTTTTGCCGTAATATTTAATTTGTACATTATCCACATCATAGGGTATTAACCGGTCCATTTGTTTATAGTAACTCTCAACCGTAAATTTAAACGGACGACCCCATTGGATAAAGTACCGATCTATACCGCCCAAAATCTGATACGAACGTTGAGCCAAAATGTTTTCGTTTAAATCGCCTTTACTGTTACGAATCTCCTTATAAAATGGCGGTTGCTGATATACGCCCATAGCCATCCGGTAAACCCACTGTCTTGAGGTTCCGGGTTCATAAAAGAGATTAATACGTGGGCTAACGATGCCTTGCTGATTAAAAGACCAATAATTGAGTCGAACACCCATTGAACAGCTAAGTCCTTTTACATTAAAAACCGACCGAAAGTTACTCTGAACATAACCCGAAAAAGTATAGGCTGTATAATCGGCCGTAGCACGCGATACATCGTAGAGGTTCGTTTTCATGCCATCATAAGGCAATGAGTAACCTGCCGAATCGCGTAATTCCCACGCGCTAATACGGTCATGAATCATTTCCCTTTGGAGTTTCAATCCCCACAACAGTGCATGATTTTTAAAATTCTCTGCCGCTTTAAATTCAGCAAAAGTAACTGTGGCATTCAACTGATTTCGGGCATGTTGCATATAACCACCCACACCTATATTTTGTATGCTATCGCCCAAAGTACTGCTACCCTGATTATTATCGAGTTGGTTAATCCAGTATTCACCAAGAATGTCATAATTTTCGGTTTCAACTGTATTGAATATACCTCCAATAATTTTATATAATTTGTTGCCATTTGGGCGGTAGTTGTATGTTAATGCCGCAGTAGATGTTTGAAAAAGATCATTTTCCCAGCCATCAAAATATACTTTAAGAGCCAGAGCTGTATTAAAGGTGCCAAACTTTGTTTCGCGGCTCTGAGGCACAAATTCGTAACGATTGCGCGAAAAGTTACCCAGAAATTCGAACGATGATGTTTCGTTTATTTTGTATGTCATATAGGTTTGATAATCCACAAAACTTGGGTTGTATTCGCCCTTGGTATCGAGGGTGCCTAACAGATAACTATTGCTTTTGTACCTTAAACTGTGTAGCATAGTAAACCTGTTACTGTCGGCTACTGTTTCGATATTGATATTTCCACCAAGCAGACCTGCGCTTATATTGCCACCAAAGCGGGTTGGTTTTCGATAACGAATATCCAGTACCGACGACATTTTATCACCATATTTAGCATCGAACCCCCCTGCCGAAAAACCGACAGATTGTACCATCCAGGGGTTCACAAAAGAGAGACCTTCCTGTTGTCCCGTTCGAACTAAAAACGGCCGGTGTATTTCCACATCATTAACATACACTAAATTTTCATCGAAATTGCCGCCTCGAACCATATATTGCGAGCTAAGCTCACTATTGGTCGATACACCGGGTTGGGTCATTACCAAAGCCTCTACGCCACCACCGGAGGCATCGGGAACAATACGTGCAAGTTTCGAATCGAGTCGCGACAGGTTATAATCGGCATGACGTTGTTCTTTAACCGAAACTTCCTGCATAACAGTGGCACTGTATTGTAGCGTAACAATTAGTTCGGTTTTTCCCGAATTATGGCTTACTAATACATCTTTGGTAATACATCCAATACGTGAAAAAGTGACCACCAAAGAATCTCGTCCATCGGGTTTTAGTTCGAAGTTGCCATTAGAATCGGTTGTTGTACCACGTGGCGAATTTTTTACAAAAACAGAAACCAAATCGAGTGGTTTTCCTTCGTTATCTATCACTTTACCATATATAATACGGGTTGAGCGCACCTGATTTTGCCCAAAAGAAGATACCACTGCACACAGCACGAAAATCAGAAGATATAAATATTTTGTATATTTCATTCAAACAAAATAAAACGATAACGAAAAAAGAGGCAGGTTATTTTGTAAAAGCATATATCAAAAAGTTTTAAGTATGGTATACAATCGCTGTACCGGTAGTCCCATCACATTAAAATATGAGCCATTAATACGCTCAACACCAATGTATCCAATCCACTCCTGAATGCCATAGGCTCCGGCTTTATCAAATGGACGATAGTTATCGACATAAAAAGCAATTTCTGATGGACTTAAAGTGGCAAATGTCACATCGGTACATACCGAAAAAACCTCCTTTCGGGCCGTAGTAGCCACACAAACACCGGTATAAACCTGGTGAACATTGCCCGAAAGAATTGCAATCATTTCAATTGCTTCTTCCCGCGTTTCGGGTTTTCCCAAAACATGATGTTTGTAGCAAACTACCGTATCGGCAGTTATAATTAGCTCATTGGAAGCCAGTTGTGGCATCCAAACGGCGGCTTTTTTATCGGCTAAAAATGCGGCAACATCCTCGCCCGGCATTTCTGCGGGATAACTTTCGTCTATATCGCGTGTTTTGGTTGTAAATATTATACCTAAGTCTTTTAGAAGTTGTTTACGGCGTGGCGACTGTGAAGCTAAAATGATAGAATACTTTTCGAGATTTATTAATGGAGCACTCATTGAATTAAATAGTTAAAAAATAAAATACCGGAAGATTTGGCCAAATAAAAGTAAAATACCACAGCATATAAGGTTCCGGCCAACATAATATATTTAAGTAGTTTGCTGGCTTGGGTATAATGGTCCTTTACATTTGCTGTGGCAATGCGCACAATTAAAATGATTAATGGCATAACTACCATAAACAGCAAATACTTAAAGGTAATGTCATTGTCGGGATATGCCAAAAAACTGTAATAAATATAACTGACCAAAACAAGCGTAAGTACAGCCAAACCTATTACACTATATTTTGCCACAGTGGTACCATAGACTATTGGTAGTGTGGCACATTCCAATTCGCGGTCGCCATCGGCATCTTCTGTGTCCTTAATAATTTCGCGCATCAGTGTGGTAATAAATGAAAACAGAGCAAAAACACCCACAATAGCAATGATGTGATGTGTTAAACTACTCTGCATCATGGCTTCGCTATTTAGTTTGTGTTGAAACCCGTTTTCGGCAACGGCAATTAATATTAATGGTACAGTAGCCGCTAAAAATGCCACCACAATGTTGCCAATTAACAACATACGTTTGTAAACTGAAGAATAAAACCATAAGGCTCCCGGTGTTATCACAATAATAATTGCAACCAGACTGCTTTTTGCTTCGTACGATACATACAGGCCAATAAGTGCTCCTGCAACAGAAAAATACTGATGTAAACCCATTGCCAATCGTCGACTAATGCTTTTGCCCACGATCACTCTATCGGGCTTGTTTATCTCATCTATCTTTACATCAAAATAATCGTTAATAATATAACCGGCAGCGGTAATAAGAGTTGTACTGGCGATTAATAACCACAACATCAATTTTGGCATAGCAGGTTGATAGTTTTCGGTTAGTATTACCGGCACCACCACACAACGGTATATTAACCACTGTATAATTGCAATAAAAACCAAATTGCCAAAACGGATCAACCTTAAAAAGTCCATTGAAATAAAATTTAGCCAAAAGTACAAAAACTTTGCGAAAGGTTCGATACGTTCGCTCGTTACTTCCGGGACAAACGCATTTAGACGACCAAGGAAAAATTAAACTAAAAAATTCCCACTTTGAATATCCCGAACCTATTGATGACACCATCAAAAATTAGTGTCACTACATCACTTCGAGCTTCGTAAATTAATTTAATTAGCAGTCGCTTAATAACGGTATAAAAAAAATGATGTGAATTCGGATGTTCGGTAATTTGTTAAAGTATTTGTAATTTTTAAAGTGCGAAAGTCCTAATAGTCCAAAATAAGCCAAATACTAAAATAGGAATATTGCACATTCTTGGACGAAAAAAAAATACCCCAAAAGTTTTTTATCAACTTTTGGGGTAATATAAAGTGTTTACTAAGGTTTTATACAATTATTTTAAACCCATTTGTAGTTGCTTAATTCATCGATCGAGAAGTTTTCGATGAATTCGAAACGCTGATGGTTTTCTGATTTGCCCTGGCTAACAAATACCTCTGTCGAACGACGGAAGCGCTCGTCGCGGTTAGTGTCGAGCATAAGCAAGTAACCCATAATGATGTTTCCAGCCATTTCAACTAATCTACGTGCATGGAAATCAATAAGTTCGTTGTCTTTGGTTTTTATAATGCGCTGTACAATGTGATCGTACTCCTCGGTCATTACGATGAGTTTGCGTCGAATAGGTAACAACTCGGGTTTAATTTCCATCATTTCATATTCGCGCATTTGAGCGAGATAGCCACCAGTGGTTACGCCACGGATTGCAGCAACAACCTGAAGCTGAGTGGTGCCTTCGTAAATTGACGTAATACGCGCATCGCGATAGATCCGTTCAACCGGATAATCTTTCATAAAGCCCGAACCACCATGGATTTGAACAGCATCGTAAGCATTCTGGTTGCAATATTCGCTGGAGAGACCTTTGGCAAGTGGGGTATAGATGTCGGCCAATTTTTGGTATTTTTTCATCTCCTCACGTTCGTCTTTCGTTAGCGTACGCTCTTCGGCAATGTGCATGTAAGTTTTATACATGTCCACAAAGCGACTGGTTTCGTAAAGCAAAGTGCGTGATGCATCGAGTTTTGCTTTCATTTTTGTAAGCATTTCGTACACTCCGGGGAATTCGATAATAGCTTTACCAAACTGTTTACGTTCTTTTGCATACGACAACGATTCGCGGTAGGCCGATTCCGAAACGCCCACGCTTTGCGCGGCAATACCCAATCGTGCACCATTCATCAATGCCATTACATATTTAATAAGACCCATTTTACGGTCACCAACCAACTCAGCAGGTGCATTTTTGAACACAAGTTCGCATGTAGGCGAACCTTTAATACCCATTTTATTTTCGATACGACGAACGGTTACACCACCTTTTTGTTTGTCGTAGATAAACAT
The DNA here is from genome assembly GCA_003249935.1 of Bacteroidota bacterium. Lineage (GTDB taxonomy): Bacteria > Bacteroidota > Bacteroidia > Bacteroidales > UBA5342 > SZUA-561. The sequence continues at coordinate 168,957 of QKHT01000212.1, read as the reverse complement.
CGACAAACCACGGCCGTCGAGGGTGCCCGATTCAGAACGTGCCAATACCAGTGAAATATCGCCATCACCGTTGGTAATAAATCGTTTAACACCGTTCAAATACCAAATGCCATCTGCTTCACTGTAAGTCGCCTTCAACATTACCGCTTGCAAGTCTGAACCTGCATCGGGTTCGGTAAGGTCCATGGCCATGGTTTCGCCACCCGACACACGGGTAAGATAGTGTGCTTTTTGTTCTTCGTTTGCAAATTCATGAATGGTTTCGGCACAATCCTGTAACCCCCAAATGTTTACAAAACCACAATCGGCACGGCTAACCAAATCGGCAGCCATAATATATGGTACAATCGGGAAATTAAGGCCGTTATATTTGCGGGGCAAGGTAATACCCATCAAACCGGCTTTAACCAACGCATCGATGTTTACTTTTGTGCCTGCGGCATACTCCACACGGCCATCGATAAGTGCCGGGCCATCGTGGTCCACACTTTCGGCGTTTGGCGAAATAATATCACCACAAATTTCGCCTACTATTTCTAATACCTGATTATAGCTGTCCATGGCATCTTCAAAATCCATGGGGGCATAATCGAAGTTATCTTTTTCACTAAAATTCCGCTCTTTTAATGCTACAATCTTTTGCATCAGCGGATGACTGAGGTGAAACCTCAAATCGGGATTATCCAAATAGAAATTTGCCATTGTTCAAAATTTTTTTGGGTTAACCGTTATTACGCTTATCCACTGTTACTTCGTATTTTTTTTGTAGAATTGAATCATTTTAGGAAGCACCTCTTCTAACTCACCATTGATGCGATAATCGGCCAATTGATTAATTGGCGCATTGGCATCGTTGTTGATTGAAATAATGATAGCACTTTCCTGCATACCTGCCACATGCTGAATTTGACCCGAAATACCGCAAGCGATATATAGTTTTGGGCGAACCGTAATACCGGTTTGGCCAATCTGACGGTCTTTATCGGCATATCCTGCATCGATAGCGGCACGCGAAGCACCAACTTCGCCTCCAATAACTTCTGCCAGGTCAAAAAGTAACTTAAAGTTCTCGCGCGAACCTACACCGTAACCACCGGCTACAATAATCGATGAGTTTTTAATGTTTACTTTCGATTTTTCCATGTGACGTTCAATAATGCTTACTGCAAAATCTGTTTCCGACACATATTCAGCAACCTCAATCGGCTTAATTTTTCCAACGTGATTTTGCGCGAAAATCTCTTTTTTCATCACACCTTCACGTACGGTAGCCATTTGTGGGCGACAATCGGGGTTAATAATTGTAGCCACAATGTTACCGCCAAATGCCGGACGAATTTGGTAAAGCAAATCGGTATACGTTTTACCTGCCTTTTTATCTTCGTGACCACCAATTTCGAGTGAAGTACAATCGGCTGTTAACCCACTGTGCAACGCCGACGAAACCCTTGGACCCAAATCGCGACCAATACTCGAGGCACCCATGAGTGCAATTTGTGGTTTTTCCTTTTCGAAAAGTTTAATCAAAATTGTGGCATGTGGTTGCGTGGTATAAGGATACAATCGGGCATCATCGGCGGTATGCAATACATCCACACCATAGGGAAATACCTGTTTTTCAAGTCCTTTTAAATTGTGGCCAATGGCAACAGCTTCGAGTTTACAATTCAGTTGATTGGCCAGCGAGCGACCTTTAGTGAGTAGTTCGAGACTCACATCGGCTACAATGCCCTCTTCAATCTCGAGATATACAAATACATTGTTCATTTTCTCAATTCCTTTTAATTAACCAATAGTATGGTTGGTTATTAACTCTTTCATCAATTCGTCGATTTCGTCGTCCGAAGTACCCAATATTTTAGATTCTTTGGCTTGAAAAACGATGTTTTCGATGGTCTTTACTTTTGTGGGTGAACCCGAAAGTCCAAGTTGAGCGGCATCACCTTTTATGTCCAATGCTGTGATTTCCTGTATGTTAAGATAAGGACGTTCGCTATACATGGCCACATAATCGTCGTTCGATTCCTGACGTTCGGTAATGGTGCGTGCATGTTTAAACTGCATTAATCTGCGTGCATTACGCGGACGGCATTCGGGTGCGGTACTATTTACTGTTACAACCATTGGCATTGGACCGCTAACCGTTTCAACACCTCTTTCCAAACGACGTACAACCACAATCTTACCATTTTCGGCCGAAACAATATTTTCGGCATAGGTAATTTGCGGTAAATTAAGTTTTTCTGCTACTTGCGGTCCAACTTGCGCGGTATCGCCATCAATAGCCTGGCGACCACACACAATAACATCGAACTTTCCAATGTATTCAATTGCTTTCGAAAGTGCATACGAAGTAGCCAGCGTGTCGCTACCTGCAAATGCCCTGTCTGTAAGTAAAAAACCGTTGTCTGCACCTCTGTACATGCCCTCTCTGATGATCTCGGCCGCTCTGCCCGGACCCATCGTAAGTATGGTCACAGTCGAACCTTCATATTTTTCCTTTAATCTCAATGCTTGTTCAAGTGCATTCAGGTCTTCAGGGTTAAATATTGCCGGCAAAGCGGCCCTGTTCACTGTTCCGTCGGCTTTCATCGCATCTTTACCCACATTGCGTGTATCGGGTACCTGCTTAGCCAAAACTACAATCTTCAATCCCATAATGTATTAGACTTTTAATCTTTCTGCTTATTAAAAACTAAATTTTATATTCTTTCCTTTTGCCCCTTTTTGCTCACAAAAAGGGGTTTCTCTCCTTTCCAAAAAATCGTTGCAATATAGTATTTATTGCTTTGTCAATCATGGGGTAAAAGTGATTTAGAGTTATTCTGAATAAAATGTGTAAATAATTAGAATAGTGAGTATTAAATTACTGTTTCCGGTTGTATTTCGACGGATTACTTCCATATTATTGTATTATTTGAACCGAAAAACCTCAAAAAACAGCCAGTTATGGTCTTCAAATATGATTTTAAGCATTTTACATGAGCAGACTTTAAAATACGCCAAAAACAAGAGAATTTGATTATTATACTACCACTTTTTTTCAATTTGTACTACTTTGCATTTAACATATTAAATCCCGCAAAAGAGCTTAAAATTAAATATAAACCAATGTAAAGTGACTGTCGATGATACGATCTGTTACCATACTTTTTATGTCAGATTGTAATCCCGATTTTTGTACTGCATACGTATTGAATGCCAATAAAAACCATTAATCAGAGCATACTTTAACTGAAAAGTTCGGTAAATATTTACTATTGTTTGATAAATCTAATCATACCTATCAAGTTCTTAAAATGTAAGCTGTTATAAATTAAACTTTTATTCTTTTTTTTCTAACTCACTATGGTTATAATAGTTCGTTAAGCTTTTATAATACATTGATATTAAGCACATTACACAATAATGTGAATATTTGTAAATAATTGTATATGAGCCTCTTAAATTTTGTCGAACGTCGAACGTCGAACGTCGAAAATCTAACGAATTATTGGGTTAACTATATCGGAACAAATTAAGCTAAAGATAAAACGGTTCCGGAATATTTATTGTGCAGTAAAATTAAACCTTCCTTAAAATAGGTTGTCTATACTTAAAATCTTTTAGCTAAAACAAAAATCCAAAATGATTCCATTTTTATGCAAAGTCTTTACTACTAAGGATAAAAACTTGTTACAGGCAATTGATGCACTTTTACTTCAGATTGAAGAAAAAGAGCTGGTAATAAAACTTACGTTTTTCGGTACCGGTTCAAATATCAGTTATTTCGAAATATTAGAGGGCATAAAATCGGCTGTATCCGGACAGTTTTCAAAAAATACACCATTGGTTAGTTTTGTGGTTCAACCCTGTACTTGTGCAGACGAAATGGCGGTGGAGGTATACAGTTTGCCGGAAGTTTGGCGAAATATACCCAAAGTGTACCGTGTTTCGAACCATGTGAATACCCTCACCATATCGACAAAAGAGGGTAAATATTTTTTTGCCGATGGCCTATTTGCAAACAATCCACACGAAAATGTCGGTATCCAAAGTGATGAGGTATTTGCTACTTGTAAGGCACTTTTACATGCCGAAAATTTTGAAGTAAAAGACATCATAAGACAGTGGAACTACATCGGTCATATTACTCAAATGGATGGGTTAGTACAAAATTATCAGGCTTTTAACGATTCACGAAGCCGGTTCTACGGTCAAGCCAAATGGCCCGAAGGTTACCCGGCAGCCACAGGAATTTCGATGGAAATGCACGGTGTAATAGTAAGTTTTATAGCATTCAATCCAACCGGCAATACATCCATTTTTTCAGTGAACAGTCCGGTGCAATTGGCCGCACATGCATATTCGCCCCGGGTTCTTGTAGGTCGAAATATTAATACCACGCCAAAATTCGAACGTGCCAAACTAATCATCAGCAATGGAATGGCCGTGTGTTACATTTCGGGAACTGCTGCCATACATGGCGAACAAAGTTCACAAAATACCGACGCTGTTCGGCAAACAATCGAAACCATCAACAATATTAAAGCACTTATTGCCTCCGATAATCTTCACATTCCGGGGTATAAACCAAAAGCCGAAATGCAAATGGAATCGGTGCGTGTTTATGTGAGAAATGCGGCCGATTTCGCGCCTGTTAAAGCCGAAATTGATAAAATATGGCCAAAGATACCAACACTCTACACACAAGCCGGTATCTGTCGCCGCGAACTATTGGTAGAAATAGAGGGTGTTGCCTCGGGCATATTTGTGCCATGTAATCAACCAAAATATACTTCAACAATTTAATATCTTCTGCATGAACCAATTACAAGTCATATTATTGTTATGGATAATCGCCGTTACGTCATTTGGCCATTCTATCGACAGTTATATTAAGCAAAAGCCACCACACGATAAACGCATCTCGGATGCTGAATTTTTGCGTCGTACATTTATAGTTATTACCGGTCGCCTGCCCCAACCAACATTCGCCGAATCTTTTTTAAAATCCGAGAATCCAAGCAAACGCGCTCAACTTATCGACAGTTTATTGGCATCCGAAGGTTGTAATGCAATGCTCACCATGCGATGGGGCGATATGCTGCGAATTAAATCGGAGTTTCCATCTAAACTATGGCCCAACGGGGTGCAGGCATACAACCGCTGGCTTCACGAGCATATTGCTGAAAATACGCCCTATCATCAGATGGTTCGCGAACTACTGCTTTCGCAAGGCAGCAATTTCAGACAACCGGCTGTTAACTTCTACCGGGCTTTTCCAAAACGCACCCCTGCCATTATTTACAATAACATAAACCTTTTGTTTTTGGGAAGCCGATCGACAAGAGGCGATGGCAGCACCTGCTTTGCACAGTTGAATTATAAAAACACTAAAGAATGGAAGGAGGAAATTGTGTTTATCGATACGCATGTTCCGATATTTAATTCTTCCATTCGTATAAATGATAGTACAAATATTAAACTTAATGCCGGAACAGATTGGCGTATTCCTTATGTTAACTGGCTCACCAATAATAATACACAGTTTGCAGCAGTTATGGCCAATCGTATCTGGTACTGGATTATGGGCAAGGGTATTGTGGACGAACCCGACGATTGGCGTGATGATAATCCGCCATCGAATGAATCATTACTTAATGCCCTTACAACCCATTTTATTAAAAATGGTTACAATGTAAAAGCTTTGATGCGGGAAATACTTAATTCGGACATTTACCAAAGTGCGGCCGGAACTCCCGGCGGATTTGTGTCGCAACGGCTTTTAGCCGAGGTTGTAGTTGATGCGATTGCCGATATTACCGGCATATCAGACCAATATATTAGTCGTGTGCCCGAACCCTTTACGTTTTATCCCTTGGGAACGCCTGCCATTGAATTAGGTGATGCCACTGTCTCAAGCCCTGTTCTCGAACTCTTTGGCCGTGCTTCCCGTGATATTTCGTTCGAAAACCAGCATAATATCCAACTCACTGCACAACAATTGCTGTATCTTATGAACTCATCTGAACTCGAAAACAAAATACGGCAGAGTCCGGTTCTCAACGGGTTGTGTAAAACGTACAAAAATCAGGTTCAACTGCTGCAGCAAATTACGCTCCTTACACTTTCGCGTATGCCTACAGCAAAAGAGCGCGAAATTTATAAAACATACGCCAACTTAAACAAACAATCGTTACGCAACTTTGCAACCGATATTGTTTGGACACAGATTAACAGTATCGAATTTTTATATAATCATTAATGTTTGAACCCATGATTTTAGGTCATTATATCAATTCAAAAGGTCTGGCTGTTTTAGCTCTTATAAGTTCCATGTCGGTTCAGGCACAAACAGCTAAATCGGTAATACTCATATACCTCGATGGCGGACCGGCACAAACCGATACGTTCGACCCCAAACCCGATGCCGGCCGCGATTATTTTGGTTTGTACAAAGACGCTATTGAAACCAATGTGCCCGGAACTTTTATTGGTGCAAAGCTTCCTCTGCTTGCTTCCATTGCCGATAAATATACGCTTATTCGCAGTATGACACATGGTATTAATGCTCATGAATCGGCTCATTATGCCATGATTACGGGCGATCTTAGCGGCGGACCAGTGGTTTATCCTTCATTCGGGGCGGTTATTAATTTCGAAAAACAGCATTCATATTCGGGAATTTTGCCTCCGTATATTTCACTTACAAGTGCAAATAGCCGGTTTAATGAGGGTGGTTTTTTGGGCAATAACTACAAATCGTTCGACACAGGTGGTTCGCCCGAAAAAGGTAAATTCGAAGTCGAAGGGATTATTAATACATGGGTCAAACCACAAAAATTAGCAGACCGAATGGCTCTGCTTGACCAAATTAACAGTTGCTCGCCGGTAAAAGCCGACTCGGCCATACAGCTACTTTTTGATAATTATCACCGTAAAAATATGAATTTTATTACCGGCGATGCAAAGAATATATTCGACCTATCTACCGAATCTAAAGCCATGCGCGATAAATATGGTATGAACCGGTTGGGTCAGTCGTGTCTCGTTGCCCGAAAATTAGTGCAAGCCGGCGTTCCATTTGTAAACGTACGTACCACTGGTTGGGATACACATAAAATGCACTTTCAGCGCATGAACGAGATGTTACCGGAATTGGACCGGGCATTGTGGGCACTACTTACCGACCTCGACGAAAAAGGATTACTCGATAGCACCATTGTTTTATGTGGTGGCGAGTTTGGCCGCACGCCAAAAGTGTTGTGGGAAGCCCCATGGAATGGTGGCCGGTCGCATTTTGGTAAAGCTTTTAGCTATTTAGTGGCTGGCGGCGGATTGATGCCTGGCAAAATTCTGGGTCGAACCGATGCCACCGGCGAGGAGATTCTGGACCGCAAAGTGTATCCTTGCGACTTAATTGGTACAGTTTATACGTTAATGGGAATTGACCCCAATGGCACGCTACCGCATCCGTCGGAAGGAACATTGCCGCTTTTGCCTTCGCTTGGAAAAAAGGACCAAAGCAATGGTTTGCTATACGAACTTATTAATACACAGAAATCTACCGAAAAATGAAACGATATTTAATGGCAATAATGGCCCTAACATGTGTTGTAAATGTATGGGCGCAAAAGCTTACCATCGGTTATATCTATCCGGCAGGAGGCCAATGTGGCACATCTTTCGATATAGAAATCGGAGGATTGAACCTTGGTAATGCCACAAGTGTATTGGTTAGCGGCGATGGCGTAAAAACCACTATCTTGCCAACAGAAACAGATGGCACAACCAACAAAAAGTTTAAAAATAAAGGCAAAAGAATCGACGATCAGGTTAGTCCGCAGTTAGCCGATCGGATAAAAGTGCGTGTAGAAATAGCCCGCAATGCTGTCCCCGGATTTCGCGATTTACGCCTATTGTCGACCAGTGGGGTTTCTAACAAACTTCCATTCGATGTGGGTCAATATATTAACATAACCGAACGGCTTGGTTCAACCAAAATAACACCGACTCCGGTGTCCGAACTTCCGGCTACATTATGTGGCCAGATTATGCCTGGCGAATGCGACTATTTTACCTTCAGAGCCGAAAAAGGAACCCGGTTAGTGGCGTATACAAAGGCAAGGGCTTTGGTGCCTTACATTGCCGATGCTGTGCCGGGATGGTTTCAGGCAGTGTTAACCATTACCAACAGTGCCGGGCATGAGGTGGCTTATAACGACGACTACCACAATATGCCCGATCCTGTTATTGCTTTTCAAATTCCCGAAACAGATACCTACACCCTGGAGATACACGATGCGATATTCCGTGGCCGTGAGGATTTTAACTATCGTATCGACCTTGGTGAAATTCCGTTATTAAATAGTGTTACACCATTTATTGGCCGAACCGGAAAAACAAGCACCGTTCAACTCTCAGGAATAAACTTACCCAAAGAATCATTACGGTTCAAACCAAAAGCCGATGGTATTATATCAGTTACCGCCACAGGAAAAGGCGGTTATATAAGCAACAGTGTACCGTTTTTGAGTGAACCGCGCCATTTAAAAGTATTTACCAAAGCCGGGGCAATAGAGACACTCGAAACGGGCAGGGTAGTGTTCGATTCGCTGTCAATGGCACATCCGGTTCAAAAGTACACCATCGAAGCAAAGAAAAATGAGCAAGTAATTGTGGCTATTTCGGCCCGAAAACTTGGCTCGTTACTCGATGCCAGACTACGTTTAACCGATGCCAATGGAAATCTTTTGGCCAGCTCGGACGATGTTGAAGATGATATGCAGGGGCTGATGACCTTTCATGCCGACCCACTGTTAAAATACCAGATAAAGAGTTCGGGTACGTATCATATTGAAGTAGAGGATGTAACAGGCCATTATGGTCCGCAATACAATTATGTAATTCAACGGCTTAAAACCATACCTTCGTTCGAAGTATTTGTTTCACCGGCAATAATTACACTACCACAAGCCGGAACAGCAATTTTTAAACTCCAAATAACATCAGCCGAAAATAAAACAACACCCATGACTGTAAAAATAGACGGACTACCCGATGGGTACAAGGTCAGTAGCTTAAACATTCCACCGGGTGTTAAGGTTTGGGAAATTTCGGTTACAGCTCCCGAAAAAGCCAAACCCGGTAAGGTAAAAATCGCTGTGAGTGCTAGCAGTGTGGCAAGAGGAAAGAATGAACCGGAGACAAAAACAGCCGTAGCCACCGACGAAATGATGCAGGCATTTTACTATACACACCATATTCCGGCAGCCGATTTCGAAGCACACATTACCCCTAAGGCACCCTTTTCGGTTCATTTTTCGCCCGAAACAGAGCGTTTTTTGTCGGTACCGGTAATTGCTTCGGCTTCAGCTAATGTATTACCATTAAAAGTACGTATTATTCGGGAACCGGGTTTTACAGACCCTGTGATGGTAAATCTTGGTCGTAAAATGAAAAAGATTACGATAGAACCCGTTACTTTTTTGGCTGGTGAAACTGAAAAAATTGTGAATATACACTACGACTTACCTAAAGGCAAAAAATTTATCGGACAGCAATTACCCATCTCACTGGTTGGTACTGTAAATGGCGAAATAGTAAAAAAAGGGAAACGCACCTTCGAAAATGCGAAGTACCGCGAATTATCGCCCATCATACTGGTTAAACTTGTTCGTTGAAAATGAAGCCGTTACCTTACCCCTGACAGGGTTTTTTGAATAAAAAACCCTGTCAGGGGTAAGGTAACGGTAAAGTTTAATGAATATTACGTAATAGGGTTTGTTTTTTTTAATTACGGTATGTGAACCTGTTAAATTTTGTCGATTATCGAATATCGAACATCTGAAATCAAGTCATCCATTGAGGGTTGAACAGAATATGTCACTATTGCGAACAATGTGAATAGAAACATCGCCGGGCATGCATTATCTTCACCGAAAAAAAGAATGAAAAGCAAATTTCAATGCATTGTGGTAATAATCCTTATGGTTATGTTCATGCCGGTTCAAGCCAAAAACTATTTATTTATCTCTTTTACCGATCCGGGAAACAGTGGTTTTTCGTATTTGTTGAGCCACGATGGATATGTCTGGCACGCACTACAAGGCGGTGAAAAGATTATTAAACCCGAAAGCCCTAAGGCAACTATGCGCGATCCGTTTTTGATAAAGGGTCCGGATAATATTTACCATTGCTTATGGACTGCCGGCGGTAAACTGGGACATGCCACTTCGAAAAATTTAATAGATTGGTCGGTTCAATCTACATTCAAACCTTTTGGTAATGATACGCTGGTACTTAATGTTTGGGCTCCCGAGATGTTTTACGATTACGACAAAAAATGCTGGACTATTTTTTGGTCATCGACCATTAAAGGCCTGTTTCCGGAAACAGCCGGACAAGTAGAAAACGAAAAAAATCATCGAATATTTTCATGTCATACCACTGATTTTAAGTCGTTTACCAAACCGGAAATATTTTACAATCCGGGGTTTCCGGTTATAGATGCCACGTTGTTTAAAACAAATCGCCGATGGATTATGGTAATCAAGGACGAACGCCGATGGCCAATGCATAAACAATTACGCTTCACAATGTCTGCGTCGCCATATGGACCGTGGAAAGCCCTCAGCGATACAATTACACCAACATGGACAGAAGGTCCAACAGTGTTGAAAATCGACAATGGCTACCTTATTTATTTCGATAGTTACAGTAATCCGCAACACATGGGTGCACTTTTTACTCGCAATTTTAAATCATTTACTAACGTAACCGAAAAACTCTCGATCGACATTACAGCAAAGCATGGCGGGTTTATTGAAATAAGTGATAAGGAGGCCGCATTGTTGCGAAGTAGATTCAAATAATGATATTTAATACTACAAACCTTACCCCTGACAGGGTTTTTTGAATAAAAAACCCTGTCAGGGGTAAACATTACCCAATAGTTTTTTTATCTTGCAGGGTATAATTAAACGTTCGAATAAATGATAAATATCGACGATCTCGAAGAACAATTTGCCATTGAAGGTGAAGTTGGTTTTGCCGAACTCGAAGGCGAACTTCCGTTTATTTCTATATTTAACAAATTTGCCGATGTAGATATCTGTCTTCAAGGCGCACAAATAACCACTTATCGCCCGCAAAACGGCATGGATGTGCTTTGGATGAGCCCCGACAATACCTTTGATAATGGTAAACCGATACGTGGTGGTATTCCTATCTGTTTTCCGTGGTTTGGGCCAGCCGGAGATAAAAGCCTGCCGGCACACGGCTTTGCACGTAATATGGTTTGGAATGTTTTGGAAACCAAGTCGTTACCTGCCGGCGAAACATTGGTAAAACTGATTCTGAAATCGAACAACGAAACCAAAACCATGTGGCCTTTCGAATTCGAAGCGGTGCTATCGGTGCAAATCGGTTCAAAACTGACTGTTATGCTCACTATAACCAACACCGGCAAAAGGACATTTACCTATGGTTCAGCCCTGCATAGCTATTTCAATGTCTCTTCCGTGGAGCATATCGGCATAGATGGATTGCAGAATGTAGCCTTTTACGAGGAGTTTGGCACCGAATTGTTTGCCATTAAAGAGCCACTACGTACACTTCGGGGACATGTTAACAGCCGTTATATCGACCACGAAGGGCCATGTGCTATTCTCGATACGGCATTTATGCGAACTATTTTGGTCGAAAAAACCGGTAGTAAAGTCACTGTACTTTGGAATCCTGGTGCCGAAACTTGCGGCAACTTCGCTGATATTCCCGAAGACGGGTTTCATTCGTTCGTATGTCTCGAAGCGGTAAACGCCTATAACGATATGATTACGCTTGAACCGGGTTCATCCCATACGACCGGTACCACTATAAGTTGCGGCGAAAAAGGTATTAATCCCGAAAATAGTGTGCTAAAAGGTATGGAAGGCCTGAATGTTATTTAACAAAGCTTAAAAAAAGAAAACAATGAGTGTAATAGCCGATTTAACTATATTCCCTACCGACAAAGGTGCCGGAGGCGTTAGTGCTTATGTAAGCCGCGTACTCACTGTAATTAAAAACAGTGGATTCGAATACAAACTGAGCTCGATGGGTACAACCATTGAAACAAATACAATCGAAGAACTTAATGTAATTGTGGCCGAATGTTATCACGTGCTCGAACCCGATTGTGCAAGGGTTTATATGACCATTAAACTCGATATCCGTAAGGGTGAGCCGGGTAGAATGACACAAAAAATAGCTTCGATAGAGGAAAAAATCGGGCCGGTAAATCATTGAAATGGTATCGATTTACTTTGCATCGAATCTAAAATTGCTTCGTAAAAGGCGCAAACTTACACAGGAGCAACTTGCCGCCGCTATGGAGTTAAAGCGTTCGACTCTTAATGGTTACGAAAATCGTGTGGCCGATCCCGGACTCGAAAAATTAGTGGAATTTAGCCGCTTCTTTAAAATACCCGTCGATGCATTGCTCTGTTCCGACCTTGAAACCTTTACCGAAAAGCAGTTGTGGGATTTCGAAAACAGCCATGTGCCTTATGTCAAGGGCGAGAAACTGAGGGTTATTTCCACGACTATCGACAGCAACAACCGCGAAAATATCGAATTGGTGAATCAAAAGGCCAAAGCCGGATATACGTTAGGTTACGCTGATCCGGAGTTTATTGGCGCATTGCCGGTTTTTCAACTCCCGTTTCTTTCGAACGACCGCAAATACCGCGCTTTTCAAATCGAAGGTGATAGCATGTTGCCTATACCACACGGTTCTACCGTAATATGCGAATTTGTAACCGATTGGCTCAGCCTTAAATATGGCGATTTGTGCGTGGTGGTAACACTCAACGATGGCGTGGTGTTTAAAACGATACAAAACGATTTGGAAAGTGATTCGCGCCTGCGGTTATATTCGCTTAACCTTCTATACCAGCCTTTTGATATTGCCGCTGAAGAGATTACCGAAATTTGGAAATTTGTGAGTTACATCTCGCACGAAATACCGGTAAGCTCACACAACGAAATAATCCTTGCGGAAATCAAAAAAATTCGCGAAGAAATAGGCGAACTAAAAAAACAGAGTGGGGATTAGACGCTATCGCAGATAAATTATGCGTTTGCACTGAACCAAAATACTTAACTTGATAAAGATTTGTTTGTTTTGAACCTTATGGTTGAACCAGCATTGAACCGGCAACAATGTTTTGGACATAAATCAGTCACCATACTATGGGTTGATGAACTTCTTCGAATATTTTGTAACATTAGTGTCAGAAAATATAAACGAATAGATAGAATAGATAAATTGTAAGATATTGAGATACAGTATCTTTATCGGTAATATGAACTCAGTTGAAGTATTGCGATGAATACCGGAAATCTTTTACTCTTATCAGGGCTGTTCTCTTCATTATTATTGCAGGCCCAAACATCTCCAAATATTGTTTTTATTCTGGCCGATGATTGGGGCTGGACAGATTGGCAAATGAATGGTGGACCTTTGGGTTCAACCATGTACGAAACACCAAATTTGAATAAATTGGCAAGCGAAGGAGTCAGTTTTTCGCAAGCGTATGCAACACCACTCTGTTCGCCATCGCGTGCTGCATTGTTAACGGGTAAATATCCCGGTGCCCGGCTGCATATGCATCAGGCCATTACGGGCGACAGTAAACCAAATCCGATATTACCGTCAACAGCTTCGGCAAATGTAAAAACATTATTTCCGGAATCGAGTGATCATTTGGCCAACGAAGAGATTACCATTGCCGAAGAGTTAAAACGAGCCGGATACAAAACGTTTCAATACGGGAAATGGCATTTGGGGAATAAATCCTATTATCCCATTAAACAAGGTTTTGATTCTCAATTTGCAGTGGGAGGTGCTGGTTGTGGAACGGGTGGCTACTTTGCACCATATGCAGGAATCGACGATATTCCACAGGGGTTAACAGGTGAATACCTTACCGAGAGATTAACCGATGAGGTTTGTAATAAAATTGAACAAGTAAAGAACGATAAATTCTTTATCTACTTTGCTCATTACAATGTGCATTCGCCTTATGAGGCAAAAGCAGATCTGATATCGAAATATAAGACAAAAATTGCTGCCGATCCTTCAAATAAGCATCGCAATCCGGTAATGGCAGCCATGATCGAATCGTTGGATGCCAGTGTTGGTAAAGTAATGGACAAACTAAATAAACTGGGTATAGCCGATAAAACAATGATTATAGTAATGGGCGATAATGGGGGCGTGCATTGGGCTAATGATAATAATCCATTATATGCTTCTATCCCTTGCACATCAAACTCGCCTTTACGTGCAGGTAAATCATGTTTTTATGAAGGTGGCGTAAGGGTTCCGCTTATAATTAAATATCCGGCAATGATCGATTCGGGTCGAATTGAAAATACACCGGTTCATATTATTGACTTCTATCCTACTCTCTGCGAACTAACCGGAGCAGGTATATCGCCAAACAAAGATGTATACGATGGTGTAAGTATATTGCCAATATTAAAAAAATCAGGAAAATTAATTGATCGGCCTTTATATTGTCATTTCCCTCGCAAAAGTCAAATCGGTGCCGATGTGGGTGGTTCATTTATAAGGTTGGGCGACTATAAATTATGCAGATTGTATGGCTTAAATAGTGATGCAAGTGATAGTTACGAACTATATAACATCCGTTTAGACATCAGCGAATCCAAAGATTCTGCAAAATTTCTTCCGGAATTAGTTGTTACCATGAAAACAATGTTAAACAGCTGGCTTGTAGCAACAAAAGCTTTGGTTCCAAAACCAAATCCGGCATGGAATGGTACGGTGGTAGTACCAACAACTTCGCCATCTGATTTAATGGCGCAAATAAATGAAACCGATGGTGTTTCATTGAATTGGCAAGACAACTCGAACAACGAAAATGGATTTTTAATTCAGCGTTCCGAATCAAATACGAATCACTGGATTACAATAGACTCTGTCGCAACAAACGAATCAGAATTTGTGAACACTGGTTTATCACCAATGATTTACTATTTTTACCGTGTAAATGCAAAATTTACCGATAGTTTGTCCGATTTCTCCAATACAGTAGCTACACGAAGGGTGGGAAAAACAGATTTTCTTCCTGCACCGTGGTCTTCGATGCATATTGGAAAAATCGCTTCGGAATCGTATGCCGAATATATCGAAAATACAATTACTGTCGATGCAGCAGATTTTGATGCATGGGATGTTGCGGACCGTGTTCATTATATTTATCAACCGGCAACCGGTAGCAATGCCGAAATGATAGTAAAAATAACCCAATTAGACAATGTACAAGCCTATACCCAGGGCGGTATCATGTTTAGAGAGACACTCGATGCAGGATCAAAAATGGCGTTCATGTTTCTCTCCGGCGATAAAAGAAAAATTATGCGCGATCGTATTGCAACTGATGGCGCAACCAATCAAAAACCATTATCGACTACCGTACTACAAGCACCATACTGGCTAAAATTAGTTCGAGCTGGTAATAATTTCTCTGGTTACTATTCAACCAATGGTATCAACTGGACACTCGAACGAACCGTTTCAATACCGATGAGCAATGAATTTTATGTTGGGTTAGCATCGGCAAGCCACGATTTAACTAAAAATTCGATTGTAAAATATACCGACATGCAATGCAATATTGCGACCACTTTACAAAAACATTGGTTAAATAAAATATCAATATCGGTGGATAACATGCACCAAATACTTACAATTAATAATTTGCTAAATAACGAAATGGTAACGATTTTTGATGCATCAGGAAAAAAAATTACCTCCACTACAAATCAAAGGATAAATATTTCGAATTTAAAACCAGGTATTTACATTATTTCAACACAAAATGGCGTTTCAAAAATTACGATTCACTAATTCGAACATACCATCTTTTTTAATAGTTTGTTAATCTTTTATAATGTGTTGATTATAAGAAAATTAAATTATAGAATGAATATTGTTTATAAGCCTGATAAGTTTTATCGAATATCTAAAATCTAACAATCTATTGTTTTTTGTAACCATTAGGCCGGTGTCTTAACAGCCGTTTCAAATTTCTACTTCGTCTGCAACGGATGCAATTTATGATACACGCCACTAAGAGCTAAAAGCTCATCGTGATGGCCACGCTCCACAATTTCACCATCGTGCAATACGCAAATCATATCGGCATTGCGAACCGTCGACAAGCGGTGTGCTATATTCTGCCATGGATGGCTTGTATACAAAATAAACTCTTCAAAAGACTTATGCTTTGGAAGAGTTTTGTAAAATAAAAAGTATTTTAGGAGTAAGCCGAAAATCCTGAAAAGATTAGACAAAATCTTCGTCATTTCGCCCGAGGGCACAAAGTTTAAAGTTGTGCCAATTTATGCTGCGAAACGTGTAGAAAATACGTGGCAGCGATGGGGGATGGCTGTCTTTACCAAATTGCGTTAATTTTATATCGTTTTATATTATCGTCCTTTGTCACAATAACTAAATTATTTGCCTTACTTTGCGCAATCGAAAGTCAATCAAATGGGTCTCTATGTATAAATTCCAAAGTCGATAATTCTAACGTATGTTCAAATGTTATTGGCAATATTTCGAAACCATTATCTTCAACCATGTCAAGAAAATGCTTAAATCCTGCTGGAAATCTAAATTTGTCAAGACTTATCTTAATTGCAATCTACCAAATCGAAGCTATACTAACAATTTTAGAATTTGATGAATCTTCAATCACAGATTTTGCCTTGTCCGATAATTTTTCGTCTCCATTTAGAAACCAAATCAACGAATGTGTATCAAGCAATAAATCCATTACATATAATCTTTAAAATCATCTAACGATTCATCAAAATCAGGAGACAAATAAATCTGTCCTTTTGCACAGCCAAATTTTGGTGTCTTTTTCTTAATCGCCATTTTCCTTTTACTTAACAAGAAATCAATGAAATCATTTACTTCTGATTTTAAATCAGTCGGTAAGTAATTTAGCTTTGAATATAATTGAATCTGTTCCATAATGACATCTTCACTACAAAGATACAATTCTAATTTTAAAACTGCTATTTTTCTAAAGAGCATTTCTCAGATAGGCGTTTACTGCCAAATATAACCACATACACAGTACTTTTCCCCAAAACCAAATTGCTTTGCAAATTTTTTTTGCGTCATATTTTCCTATTAGCAGCGGTTTTTTATTGCTGGTAAAATTATCATCGGTTACTAAACAACCGATTGCCTATGATTTTTTGCTATAGAAATAGGAGTTTCGCATCGAACATGATAGGTGTATTTTATCCCGATCAGTAGAATTGTAGTAGTATAAACATTGTATATTCTGTTGAATTTAATATGCTTGCCCTTCCGGCAGGCAGGTCATCCATCGGCATTTCGCCCGATGGCGCAAAACAGACTGCTGCCATTTTGCGAGGATAGTAAATGGATCGACGATACCGTTTGAGGAGCACCGGCACAAATCTGTTGAGAAGATGGTGCAAAGTACAAAGTATCAAGTACAAAGTATTGAGATTACGCGGTCACGGTCAGTCTTTTGTCTTTGCTCTTTCAAGCTACTTCGTCTGCAACGAATGCAATTTATGATACACGCCACCAAGAGCTAAAAGCTCATCGTGATGGCCACGCTCCACAATTTCACCTTCGTGCAATACGCAAATCATATCGGCATTGCGAACCGTCGATAAACGGTGAGCAATGACGATGGTGGTTCGGTTTTTCATCAGTTTTTCTATCGCATCCTGCACTAATTTTTCCGATTCGGTATCGAGAGCCGAAGTGGCTTCGTCGAGAATAAGAATCGGTGGATTAGCCAAAATGGCACGGGCAATACTGATACGCTGACGCTGACCGCCCGATAACCGTGAACCCCGATCACCAATCATGGTGTCGTATCCTTCGGCCGTAGCCACAATAAAGTCGTGTGCATTGGCTACTTTTGCTGCCGATATTACCTCGTCCATACTCGCATGTTCAACACCGAAAGTAATGTTATTGTAAAAACTATCGTTAAACAGCAATGGTTCCTGATTAACATTACCCATTAAATGGCGTAAATCGGCAATTTTAATATCCTTAATTTCAATCCCATCAATTTTTATTGAACCCTTTATAATGTCGTAAAAACGTGGAATTAAATCAACCAGTGTCGATTTTCCTGAGCCCGACTGACCGACTAATGCCACAGTTGTGCCCTTTTCTATATCTAAACTTACGTTTTTAAGTACATCTACATCTTTATATCTGAACCAAAGATCCCGAACCTCTATCTTTTCGGCAAACTGTTTTACCGGAATGGCATCGGGCGACTCCACAATCGGATTTTCGGTATTCAGCAAACCGTCGACCCTATCGATAGATGCCATCCCTTTCTGAACTGAATACAAACCCGTGGTGAATGATTTTGCCGGATTAATAATACTGTAAAACAAAACGATGTAGTATATAAAAGCTTCGCCGGTAAGAAATCCTTCGCCCTTTATAATCAGTTTCCCACCATACCAAAGCACTATTACAATCACCAATGTACCCATTAATTCGCTCATGGGATGAGCCAATAAGCGTTTCCGCATAATACGGTGGTTAAATTTGCGATGAAGCTCGTTCGCTTTACCAAACCGATTAACGACTTTTGCCTCAGCATTAAACGCTTTAACAATGCGTAAACCGGTTAGTGTTTCCTCTATTTGGCTTAACAAAACACCTAACTGTATTTGTGCACTTGTGGATGGTTTCTTCAGCGACCGGCCAATTCGCCCAATTATAAAACCACTTATGGGTAAAATAGTGAGTACAAACAACGTAAGCTGCCAGCTCATAATAAACATGGCTACAAGATTTACGAAAATGGTAATGGGATCTTTAAACAATACATCGAGCGACGAAATTACCGAGTTTTCAATTTCCTGGACATCGTTGGTCATACGGCTCATTACATCCCCCTTACGTTCGGTAGTAAAAAACCCCAATGGCAGTATTGTAATTTTGCGGAACACCATATTACGTAAATCGCGCGAAACACCTGTACGTAAAGGAACTAATGAATAGGCCGCCAAATAGGCAAATCCAACCTTTAGCATGGTCATTATAATGAGAAATAAACCGATAACCAGCAAAGCATTATCTGCACCATAAGTGTTAATAATGTGTGTGGTATAGTAGTTCATCTGATTTTCGACAAACGCCTTAATATTAATGGTATGGTTTTGAACCATATCGAATGTATAGAGTGTAGTTACAGCCTTTTGGGTTTGAAACAGAATACCCAATACCGGCATAAGCATGGCAAACGAAAAGAGACCCAGTACATTCGACAGTGTAATAAATATCACATGCATTGCCATAAACCGCTTATACTTAGGTACAAATCGTCGCAGGATAGTAATAACGTCTTTCATTCGATGCTGTTTTTGAAATAAAACCCCCTCATACCAATGCAATAATGCTTGACTATGAGGGGGAACAATATTTTTAATAAATTTTTCAGATGCCTGTGTAATTAAACGGCGTAATTTGGCGAAGTTCCGCTTTTACCAACTCCGAAACATCGAGTGTTTCGATAAACGCACGGATCGATTCGCCGGTAACGGCTTCGTTGGTGCGTGTAAGTGCCTTTAGTGCTTCGTATGGGTTGGGGTAGGCCTCACGACGAAGAATGGTTTGAATCCCTTCGGCCACCACGCTCCAGTTCGCTTCAAGATCGGCATCAATAGCCGGGCGGTTCAGCAATAATTTACCCAAACCTTTTTGCAGGCTTTGTAACGCAATAAGCGAATGAGCCACCGGTACACCCACATTACGCAATACGGTAGAGTCGGTAAGGTCGCGCTGTAAACGCGATACCGGCAACTTTGCGCTCAAGTGTTCGTAAAGTACGTTGGCAACACCAAGGTTACCTTCGGCATTCTCAAAATCGATTGGGTTTACCTTATGTGGCATAGCGGATGAACCAATTTCGCCCGCTTTGATGCGTTGCTTAAAGTATTCCATCGAAATATAAGTCCACATATCGCGGCAAAGATCGAGCAATATCACGTTAATCCGTTTCAGATTGTCGAAAATGGCCGACAGATTATCGTAGTTGGATATTTGTGTGGTTACCTGCTCGCGGTCCAGCCCCAATACCTCGTTTACAAATCTGTTACCAAAAGATTTCCAGTCGATAGCCGGATAGGCCACTGCATGGGCATTAAAATTGCCCGTAGCCCCGCCAAACTTGGCCGGATATTTTAATGCGACCAACTGTGCACGTTGCACCTTTAAGCGGTTCACAAATACCATAATCTCTTTTCCCAAACGGGTTGGCGAAGCTGGTTGACCATGCGTGCGGGCCAAAAGTGCGATATTGGCCCACTCGGTGGCATAACCGTTGAGTGTGGCAATAGCTTTGTCGATTTCGGGCAAAAGCACTTCGTTTACAGCTTCCTTAAACGACAACGGCACCGAAGTATTGTTAATGTCCTGCGAAGTAAGTCCGAAATGGATAAACTCCTTATACCGGCTCAATCCCAAACGGTCAAAAGCCTCCTTTATAAAGTATTCCACCGCTTTCACGTCGTGATTGGTGGTTTTTTCTATCTCTTTTACCCGTTGAGCATCTTCGGGTGTAAAAGCGGTGTATATTTCGCGTAATTGCGTAAATGCCGCTTCGTCAATGCCAACTAATTGAGGTAAGGGTATACGACATAATGCAATAAAATACTCTATTTCTACCAATACACGGTATTGTATTAATGCAAATTCACTGAAATAACCCGATAACAGAGCTGTTTTGTCGTTGTAACGGCCGTCGATGGGCGAAATAGCCATTAATGAAGATACGGACATAGTTTTCGTAAATATTTTGTAAAACGCAAAAGTATAAAATATTGCGCACTTTGCAATTTGTTTCGCCCTTACACCGTGCGTTTTAGTATTATTTGTGAATGAACCGCGTGTTATTTTGTTGCTGAACCGACATAATTTGATTATATTATAATCCATAATAATGATTAATATATAACCAATAAGCAATGGAACGCACCGTTATGCACATCGACCTCGATACGTTTTTTGTGTCGGTAGAGCGACTGAAAAACAGTAAACTATTTGGTATTCCGGTAATTATAGGTGGCATATCGGACCGTGGAGTGGTGGCCGGATGTAGCTACGAGGCACGCTATTTCGGCGTACGTTCGGGTATGCCTATGCGTATGGCCCGATTGATGTGTGCCGATGCCCAAATTATTCGTGGCGATATGGATTCGTATATTTACTATTCCGATATGGTTACCGATATTATTGCCTCACATGCACCAGTATACGAAAAGGCATCTATCGATGAGCACTATCTCGACCTTACCGGTATGGACCGTTTTTTTGGTTGTAAAAAGTGGGCTCACGAGCTGCGTATGCGCATTACAAACGAAAGCGGGTTGCCCATTTCATTGGGATTGTCGGTAAATAAAACCGTTTCGAAAATAGCGACCGGCGAAGCGAAACCCGCTGGCGAACGCGAAGTACCCCGCGCCTTGGTTCAACCATTTATGGATCCGTTGCCCATAAAAAAGATACCCATGCTTGGACCTAAAACCTGTATGTTGCTGCGCTCGATGGGTGTGGCCGATATTGCCACACTACGCTCTGTGCCGCCCGAAATGATGGAACAGGTTCTCGGTAAAAACGGGCGTACAATATGGGAAAAAGCCAACGGCATCGATTTTACACCGGTCGAAAACTATTCTGTTCAAAAATCTATCGGCAGCGAAACCACTTTCAATACCGACACCACCGACGTTACCATGCTTAACGACCTTATTTCGGCCATTGTCGAAAAACTTTGTTTCGAATTGCGAGCCAAACAAAAACTTACTTCGTGTGTAGTGGTAAAAATTAAATACGCCAACTTCGATACACACACGCTGCAATGCCGCGTGCCCTATACCTCGCTCGACCATCAACTTACTTCGGTGGCCAAAAGCCTGTTTCAACGGCTCTATAACCGCCGCATGCTTATTCGTTTGCTTGGGGTGCGTTTTTCGCACTTGGTATCGGGCACACAACAACTCAACCTGTTCGACGATACCCCCGAACAGATAAACCTTTATAAAGCCATGGATACCATCCGCAAACGATACGGAAACACTGCGGTACACAAAGCATCGAATCTTGGACTGCGCAACCGCATGTAACAGCGACTAAAAGGGCGAAATGCCGGGTTTCCATTTAATGTTACATCCCGAAGCCGGCTTCTGAGTGGTGGATACTGGTTGGTTTGCAAGAACCCCATCAATAGCTGCACGAATGTCGTTCCCGGTTACAGGGATGTCGGTTTTTGGACGCGAATCATCAAACTGTCCGCGATACACGCAGCCTCCGGTTCCATCAAAAACATAAAAATCGGGCGTGCAGGCTGCCTGATACGCCTTGGCCACCAACTGACTCTCGTCGTACAAATACGGAAACGGAAAACCCAAATCAACCGCATTCTGCTTCATCATTTCGGGACCATCGGCCGGAAAAGCCTCCGCATCGTTGGCACTAATAGCCACAAAAGCCACACCTTGGGGTAGATAGTCGTTGGCTAATTGAACCATGGCTTCGTTAATATGCTTCACATAGGGACAATGGTTGCAGATAAACATCACCACGGTTGCCTTGTCGCCTTTTAGGTCGTTAAATGTATATTGCTTGCCCGAAACCACGTCGGGAAGTTGAAAGTCGGGAGCTTGTTGCCCCAATGCAAACATGCGCGAAAATGTAAGTGACATAATTCTGTTTTTTATTGTAACAATGGTTATTGAACCTGTTTTGTTTAAGTTCGGTGTGTTTTTTGTTGTCCATTTCGTATAATTGTAGCACATTTGTTAAGCGAAAACAATCAGTTTTACCGTTTGGGGCTGAACCCAATGCCAAAGACTGGAGCATTCCGCAGAACCAATAGATTAATGCATGTTCGGATGAAAAAGTACACAACAATCTTAGTCATTATTTTAACCATGTTTTCAATGGCACAACAGGCGCATACTGCATCGCACGGCATATGGATGTGGCAACACAAAACACGCGAGTGGGGGTATAATGCCATTTTGCGTAGTGCGACAAAACAGGATTCGTGCATTACAGTACTGAAAGAGTGGGGAATTACGCAAGTATTCCTCAGGGCCGATTTGTTTGAAAGTTCTCTCTCAACTGCAATTCGCAATTTTAACGTTAAATTAATGCAAGCTGGTATTGAACCGCTCTACGTAGCCACCGGCGATTACCTGAACCACGATAAAGTTGTGCGCGAAACCATACAACTCGCTACGTTCAATGCAGCAAGTACTGAATCTCAACGTTTTGTCGGCATTGTACTCGATTGGGAACCACAGGTGGGCGATGCAGAATACGCATCAGATTCGGCACAACGTACCATTTGTTACAACCGGCTACTCAACGAAATTATCTGGTTCAACCAAAATATACGAAACACCGAAACCCCCGATTTACCACTCAGCATAACGTTGCACCCAAATGTAGATAACGATACATTTATAAATTGGTTATCTGATAACTACAAACAATACTGGTACGAGCAGTTAGGAAACAACTGTAGTAGTATAATGCTAATGATTTATGGTAAAAAACAACCCGAATCGGTTGTCTCTGCGGCTCAATACGAAATAGCACAATGCCCTGACAAAATACGTGTGGCAGTGGCTGTTAATGGCGAAAACTTTGTGTATGGCTCTTTGGCGGGTTTCAAAAACTTTCTGCAACTGCTAAAACAAAACCCCGCATTGAGCGGGGTTTCGGTCGATATTCACGACTTTAGTTCGTTAATGGAACGTATTGCAGCAGATTAGTCATTCTACAATTTAGACTACATTCTTTCGGGCATTTCGATGCCTAAAAGACTAAATCCTTTGCGTAATACAATAGCGGTGGTTTTACTCAATAGCAACCGTGCCGCACGTTTTACAGCATCGGTCTCATTCAGAATCGAGTATTCATGGTAAAACTGGTTGTACTCTTTAACCAGCTCGTAAGTGTAATTCGCAACTACAGCCGGACTGTATGCCTTGCCGGCTTCGGCTACAATAGCCGGGAAACGCGACAAATTTTTGATTAACGCCAACTCTTTTCCATTCATTTGCAGGTTCGACGCAATGGCAGCAGGTATTTCGTACCCATTTTCCGCTGCCTTTCGCATCACTGAGTTAATCCGTGCATAGGTATACTGAATAAACGGACCGGTATTTCCGTTAAAATCTATCGATTCGCGCGGATTGAACGTCATTGTTTTTTTAGGATCAACCTTAAGTATAAAATATTTCAAGGCTCCAAGTGCCACAATCCGGTATATCCTTTCGGCCTCCTCTTTCGAGTAACCATCCAGTTTTCCGAGTTCTTCCGACACCTCGCGTGCTGTTTTTACCATATCGGCAATTAAATCGTCGGCATCCACCACAGTGCCTTCTCGCGATTTCATTTTACCTTCGGGTAATTCCACCATGCCATACGAAAAGTGGACCAGATCTTTACCCCAACTGAACCCCAATTTGTCCAACACAAGCGAAAGCACCTGAAAATGGTAATTCTGTTCATTACCAACCACATAAATCATTTTATCAATGGCATAATCGTTGAACCGCATTTTTGCCGTGCCAATGTCCTGAGTCATATATACCGATGTACCATCGCGACGAAGTAACAGCTTTTCATCGAGCCCATCGGCTGTAAGGTCGGCCCAAACCGAACCATCTTCCCGGCGGTTCAACACGCCTTTCTCTACACCTTCCAATACCACATCGCGCCCAATAGCGTAGGTTTCCGATTCGTAATATATTTTGTCGAAATCTACGCCCATGGTTTTGTAGGTCACGTCGAAACCGGCATAAACCCAGCTATTCATCATTTTCCAGAGCGATACAACAGTCTCGTCGCCGGCTTCCCACTTCAACAACATTTCACGTGCTTCGGCCATCAATTCCGAATTGGCTTCGGCACGTTCCTTTTCGATGCCTGCGGCTACTTTTTCGGCTATTTCGGCTTTATAAGCCTTGTCGAATTTTACATAGTATTCGCCAACCAAATGGTCGCCCTTTTTTCCGGTTGCTTCGGGTGTTTCGCCATTGCCCCATTTCTGCCAGGCCAACATCGATTTACAGATATGAATCCCGCGATCGTTTACAATATTGGTTTTCACCACATGATTGCCATTCGCTTTTATTATTTCACCCAATGCATAACCCAAAAGGTTATTGCGAATGTGTCCGAGATGCAGCGGTTTATTGGTATTTGGCGACGAATATTCCACCATCACCAATGGCGATTCAGGTGTCGCTGTAACAAAACCATATTCCTCTTGTTCGGCTGCAATTTCATTGAGTTTCCCGACCCATGTCGTGCTATTCAGACTTAAATTAAGAAAGCCCTTGACAATATTGTATTTTTCGGCCACACGTTGAATATTGCACAAATAGTCGCCAATTTCGGTGGCAGTTATTTCGGGCGATTTTTTTGATACTTTCACTAACGGAAATACGACCAAAGTATAATCTCCTTCAAACTCTTTGCGTGTAATTTGCAATTGAACCTGCGACAGATCTACTTTAGCTCCGTAAAGTTCATTCACCGCTTCAATTACCGCATGACTCAAAATTTGCTCTATATTGTTCATTATATATAAATTTCTATATTGTGGGCTGCAAAATTAATATTTTCACACCATAATTCAATGTTATTGGATCGCACCATATCGCATATCGTATGCTTTTTCGATATCCGATACCGATCGCACACTTTTTCTCAACCATTCCAGATACAATGCTTCGCGCTCACTCTCTTGTAATGACCAGGAGACATCACTTTCGCGAAGTTTTCCCACTAAATTTTGGAGGCACATGGCGGCAGAAACCGATACATTATAACTCTCGGTAAAACCATACATTGGAATCGTAATAAAATCGTCGGCCATGTCCATCATCTCTTGGGAAACACCCCGTTTTTCGGCACCTAAAACCAATGCAATTTTTTCTGATGATATTTTATAATCAGTTAAACTACAACTGTTTGTATGCGGACTGGTAGCTACTATACGATATCCGTTTTGTTTAAGTGATTTTACCGCTTCGACAGTAATTGTTTCGCTTCGCTTATATTTTTTTATGGTGAGCCATTTGGTTGCACCTTTAACAACCATTGGATTCACTTCAAATTTGTTCTGCTTTTCAATGATATGAACATCCTGAATGCCAAAACATTCGGCCGTGCGTAATATGGCACTGGCATTTTGAGAATGATGAATGTCCTCCAAAACCAATGCAATGTGGCGTGTTCGATTATTCAGAACCCGTTTCAGGAGGGTCCTCCTGTTTTCGGTAATAAACTCTTCTAAATACGATGCTAACGTAATACTCATAAACAAAAAAATGGGAGCACCACAAAGGTACTCCCAAAATTTCTTCCGTACAAACCGAACGATTATTTTATTATTTCGTCCAATTCTGCACCTGGCTTAAACTTTACTACCTTTTTTGCCGGAATCGTAATAGATTCTTTTGTTCTTGGATTAATACCTGTTCTTTCTCCGCGTTCTGTAATAGAAAAAGATCCGAATCCTACTAAACCAATACGATCGCCTGCTTTAAGTGCATCACTTACTGTAGCAACAAAAGCTTCGAGTGCTTTTTTTGAATCTGCCTTGCTGAGACCGGCTTTTTCAGCCATTCCATCTATCAGTTGAGCCTTGTTCATAACAAAAAATGGTTTTGAGTTAATAATTACGTTAAACTGTGATTTCAAGCAAAAATAACTCAAAATCGCATTAATGCAAATGTTTATGAAAAAAAATATCAGTTAATTCCAAAAAAAAGTGCAATAATTTTCATAAGACGCGAAATACATGCTAAACAACATAAATTTAGTATGGTTACAACTATTTTATGGTAAATGTCGACACCATATTTTACGAAACTAAATGTTAAAAATCAGGAAACAGATCCAATTTGTTTACTCAAAAATAACTCCGGATCCAATAAGTTCTTCATTTAAGTACCACGCAGCAAACTGTCCGGGTGTAATTGCTCGCTGATATTCATCAAACACAATATATAACCCCTCTTCATTGCGAATTAAAATGGCCTTTTGTAGCGGTTGCCGGTATCTGATTCTCACTAAAAAACGTCGTTCTTCTCCAATTCTTAATTCAAAATCGGGTCTAACCCAATGTATTTCTGATATATCAATGAATAAAGCTTTGCGCATCATACCTTTAAATTCGTGCCCCTGACCAACATATACCACATTTTGTTCAACATCGGTTCCTACAACAAACAGAGGCAACAACTTGCCCCCTACATTCAGGCCTTTTCTCTGCCCAATGGTATAAAAGTGTGCACCGCCGTGTTCTCCAACTTTTTTCCCATCTTTTGGGCTGAACCGGTATGGTTTCGATTGGGATTTTAAATCTGTATTCTCAATTATATTTTCAAAATAACGCGATTCTATTTCAATTATATCGCCCTTTTTTGAAGCCAATTTTTGTTGCAAAAAAACCGGAAGATCAACTTTACCAACAAAACAAATTCCCTGACTATCTTTTCTCTGGGCAGTTGGTAAATTATTATCAAGTGCAATTTTTCGCACCTCTGGTTTTAAAAGGTCTCCAATTGGAAACAATGCTTTTGAAAGTTGGTATTGGTTTAACTGGCATAAAAAGTAACTCTGATCCTTATTTGGATCCGCACCAGCCAGCAATTTATAAAAACCGTTTTTATCCACACCTCTTTGACAATAATGTCCGGTAGCGACAAAATCAGCACCTTTTTTTAGTGCTTCATTCAAAAAAACATCAAATTTAATTTCCCTATTGCATAATACATCGGGATTGGGGGTTCGTCCTTTGGCATATTCATCAAATAAATAATCAACAACACGTGTGCGATAACTTTCCGACAAATCGACCAAACTTATCGGGATATCAATTTTTTTTGCCACCAATTGCGCCAAATCCCAGTCATCTTCCCATGTGCAACTCGAGGTAATTGTACCGGTACGATCATGCCAGTTAACCATAAACAGTCCATGCACATCGTGCCCTTGTTGCTTCAGCAACAAAGCTGCCACGCTCGAATCAACTCCACCCGAAATTCCTACAACTATCTTACTCATAATGGCACAAAAATACAAATTAATCTAAAATCATTCATGGCAATCCCCAAGACGACTACTATTGAAATGCATAAATAACAGAAATATAGGAATTTCAAACAAACAGAGTAACTAAAAAAAGAAAAAGCCGCATCCAAGGATCTGAATAAACTCCTTGTTAACAGGTTTTGAGTGCCGAAGCTGTCAAGTATCCACCGTTCCGCAATTGGAATCCCGAAGGTGTGGCCCGCTTTATTTCTCCAAAGCTTTCTCGTAAAATTGTATCGTGTTGAGTTTATCAATCTGTGATGATGCGGCTAAATCTTAATATCTTGGTTAGAACGCTTTTCTACTTCAAAGATAATCCAATTTATCTTTCTTACCAAATATATTTTTACCTGAAATCCTTATTTCATAAGCAATTCTATCATTTTCAGGTAAATAAAATCGTTAATTCAATGTCCAGCAGTACCTCTTTTTTTTTCGAAATTTTTGTTATTCTTATTTATATGTATCTTTGAAAAAAATGATATTTTGTGGCGAAGGGAAGAGTAATAAAAGCAACAGGCAGTTGGTATACCGTTCTTGGTTCGGCCGATGAAGAGATACAAAGCAGAATCAAAGGAAAGGTACGCCTTTTGGGCGATGAGAGTACCAATCCGGTAACTGTTGGCGATTGGGTTGAATATGAAGTTGATTCGGATGGGATTGGTGCTATAGAATCGATATACGACCGCATTAATCTTATAAAGCGAAAATCAGTTAACCTTTCGCGTAAAACTCAAATTATTGCCGCAAATATCGACCAGGCAATTATATTGGCCACAGCAAATTATCCAATGACTTCATCGGTTTTTATCGACAGGTTTCTGACTGCTGCTCATGCTTATTCTATTCCATGTATTATTATTGTAAATAAACTCGACCGTTATCGCGACAAAGATTTGGATCTACTTGCCGAATGGGCTGATACTTACGCAACAATAAACTATAGGTTCGAAGCGATTTCAATTCGAAAAAAGATAAATCTGGACTTTATTCAGCCGCTTCTCGAAAACAAAACTTCGCTTATTGCAGGGAATAGCGGTGTCGGAAAATCGTCTCTGATAAAATTGGTTGCACCCGAACTTTCAATAAAAATCGGAGAAATTTCTGATGCAAACAATGCAGGTAAACATACCACCACCTTCTCTGAAATGCATAAATTGCCTTTTGGTGGTTACATTATAGACACACCCGGAATCAGGGGATTCGGTACAATTGGCTTTGAGCGTGAAGAAATTTATCACTTTTTCCCGGAAATATTTGCTGCGGCCTCAGCATGTAAATTTCACAATTGTCTCCACATCAATGAACCTGACTGTGCGGTTAAAAGCGCGGTGGAAGAAGGAAAAATAAGCTATTCAAGGTACAGAAGCTATGTCAGTATTTTAAAT
This sequence comes from Bacteroidota bacterium, assembly GCA_003249935.1. Lineage (GTDB taxonomy): Bacteria > Bacteroidota > Bacteroidia > Bacteroidales > UBA5342 > SZUA-561. The sequence goes on along the minus strand of QKHT01000212.1, from coordinate 139,377 downwards.
GATCCTGAAGATACTAAATACAGGGTTTAACCGTTGTTGAGTGTAAATATCAGGTTCAATGCAAAAATTTTACGATTTAAGACAACGATTTAAATTGGTATTTCTTGGAATTGCCGGTTTAATTATCATTTTGTCGGTGGTTTTTACCAACAATCTGGCAAAAAAGCTGGCTGATGAGGAAAAATTAAAGATTGAACTGTGGGCCGAAGCATACCGAATGATGGGTATTGAAGATAATTCAATAAACCTGAATCTTATTCTAAAGGTCATTTCAAATAATAACACAATACCTGTATTTATTGCTGATTCTTTGGATAATGTTATTTTTTACAGAAATGTTGAATTCAAAGAAAAAGATACGGCCAAATACCTCACGAATATCGTGCGGGAATTAAAGTTAAAGCAAGAACCGATTAAAATAAACATTACGCCGGAATACTCACATTTTCTTTATTATAACGATTCGACACTTCTACTCAAATTAGCCTATTTCCCATATGTTCAAATTACGATAATCATCCTCTTTTTTGTAGTCGCCTTTATCGCCTTTGGTTATTCGAAAAAGGCTGAAGAAAATCAGGTATGGGTAGGCTTATCTAAAGAAACAGCCCATCAGCTTGGCACACCCATTTCTTCGCTTTTGGCCTGGATCGAACTTATGAAAGAGGGTCACAATGATCCGGCGTTGATTCCGGAAATGGATAAGGATATCCAAAGACTCAAAACCATTGCCGAAAGATTTTCCAGAATTGGTTCACAGCCAATATTAGAGCCAACAGATGTGAGAATAGTTGTAGAAGATTCTGTAAACTATTTAAGAAAAAGGGTGTCAAACAAAATATGTATAAAAGTGGATACCCCGGAATCAATAGTTATTGTACCTCTAAATATTTCACTCTTTGAATGGGTTATTGAAAACTTAGTAAAAAATTCGGTAGACGCTATCAATGATGCCGGAAAAATAAGCATTCGCATGACCTTACGCAACGAATCCTGTATCATTGATTTTGAAGATACAGGTCGTGGCATTGCAAAGAAAAAGTATAAAACAATCTTCAATCCCGGCTATACAACAAAACAACGAGGATGGGGACTAGGGTTATCGCTGGCACGAAGAATTGTTGTAAATTATCACAAAGGTCGCATTTTTGTAAAGACTTCTGAGATAAATAAAGGTACAATTATAAGAATTGCCCTCCCGTTATATCACTAATACATAAATACTTGCATTTATAAATCCACTTTTTTGCAATAAAAACATGCCAATACTTCTTTTGTATGCTGGTTTTTTATAATTTTGCAGGGTTTTTATCACAGGGGATGAAAGGTTTGAACGAATATATCATCCCGTTAAAGGGATTGAAAAACGGGATTCATGAGTATGAATACGTTATTAAGAATGAGTTCTTTGAACATTTTGAGACGTCGATAATTTCTGAGGGCGATTTAATCGTTAAGGTTGTGTTAAAAAAAAGCACCATAACGATGGAATTTGATTTCGAAATTACAGGTACGGTAAATTTGGAATGCGACAGATGTCTGGAGACAGTTCAGCAACCAATCGAATACAAAGGATTACTGATTGTAAAATTTGGTACAGAGTTTAAGGAACTCGATGATGAAATTGTAATTATTCCTGAAGAATCTGGTGAATTTGATACTTCTGAATTTATTTATCAATTTATCTGTATTTCTATTCCTCTCAGGGTATTGCACGATGAAGGATTTTGTAATCCGGATATGCTTAAAAAATTGGCGTCTTTCAATATACAGGAATCATCAGACTCAAGATGGGACGAATTAAAAAAATTGTTGAATAATAATTAGTAAAATAACAAAAAATGGCACATCCAAAGCGCAGACATTCAAAAACCAGAAGAGACAAAAGAAGAACCCACGATAAGGCAACATTACCAACATTGGCAATTTGTCCAAGCTGTGGTGCAACTCACAAATACCACACTGTATGTGGTGAGTGCGGTCATTACAGAGGTCGCTTAGCAGTTGAAAAATCTGTTGAAGCTTAATCTTCATAAATGCATTCTTGCGATATCAAATATCATAAAATACTTGAATTGCAAGAAAAGAATAATTAGCCGGATTACTTAACTGAAGTGTAAGTATCCGGTTATATTTTTTTGGATAAAATGCAGCATAGAGATTACATTTTACAATTATTATCAATGTATTAACTTGGAAGATAAAAAATGAAAAAGTTAAATGCAGTTATAAAAGGCATTGGTGCATTTGTGCCGGAATATCGTCTTACCAATGAAGAAATAGGTACTATGGTGGATACTACCGACGAATGGATAATGTCCAGAGTAGGTATTAAAGAACGTAGGATTCTTAAAGATCCTAATCTTGGTTCTTCTTATCTTGGCACCAAAGCTGTGGAAGATTTGCTACGTAAAACCAATACAAAACCAGAAGATGTTGAGTTGTTGGTTTGTGCAACGGCAACGCCTGATCATATTTTTCCTTCGAATGCCTCCATAATAGCTTATAATACACAACTTAAAAATGCATGGGCGTTTGATGTGGTTGGGGCTTGTTCCGGATTCCTATACGGACTCGAAGTCGCATCACAATTCATCGTTAGTGGACGCCATAAAAAGGTAATATTGGTGGCTGCTGAAAAAATGTCGGCTATAACTGATTATACCGATAGAACCACATGTCCGTTATTTGGTGATGCCGGTGCAGCAATTTTGTTGGAGGGGACAGAAGAAGAAGGCATTGGACTGATTGACTCTGATTTACATACAGATGGAGTAGGGCTTCCGTTACTACAACTAAAAGCTGGTGGTTCGGCTAATCCTGCAAGTTTTAAAACTGTTGAGAACAGGGAGCACTACATTTATCAAGAAGGCAGACAAGTGTTTAAATATGCTGTTTCAAATATGTCGGCAGTGTCTGTTAATATGATGAAAAAACACAATATCGAATCCAATGATTTGGCATGGTTTGTACCTCATCAGGCTAACATGAGAATTATTGAAGCTACGGCCCACCATATGAATCTTGACAAAGAAAAGGTAATGATAAATATACAGCGATATGGAAATACAACTGCTGCAACTTTACCTCTTTGCTTGTGGGAGTGGGAAAATCAACTTAAAAAGGGTGACAAAATTATTATGGCAACTTTTGGAGCGGGGTTCACATGGGGAGCTGCTTATTATGTTTGGGGTTACTAAATATTTCAACTATAGAAAAAAGAGGGTTTCAGTAATATTTTGAAACCCTCTTTTTTTATTTCTAAAGATCAACCCAGTTGCTATTTTCGTGATAATAATTTACTGCTACAACAGAACAATTATATCTATATGAATGTATTAACGTATTTATTTCTTCGGTCAGTATCTCTATTGCATTATTTATTAGATCGGCTCGAAAGCTTTTTTCTGATAATGTAACCAAAAGATTCATTGAAACAATTCGACCAATAACTTTGCCCAGATCCACCATTTTTCTTTGAGACATGGAGGTGCCAATCTCAAAATTGGTAAATTTCTTTACAAAATCAGCGGCTTTTTGTGTAAGTTCAAAAGAGGTAAGGTAATCTCCAAAATTACGTAAACTTACGGCTTTCATGTTTTTAATAAACGCTTCAGAAATTTGATTATATAAAATATCATTAGATCCTTCGAATATTTGAAAAGGCCTACTGTCTACAATTGCCCGCCCAGCTATATGGTTCAACCGATAACCCTTACCCCCAACCAGTTGTAACAGGTATTGTGCCGATTCCTGCATCATATCGGAAAGAACGCTTTTGATTGAATTTGCTTCGATACTGTGAGGTGCAAGATCATTTGAGATATCAGAACGCTGACTAACGTGTGTAATCATTGCCGAACATACGGTGTAATTGGATTGCATTTTACTTAATCGAAACTGAACCTGATCGTAGGTATTGAGTTTTTTTCCACCAATTAAACGCCCATCTGTATGAATAAGAGCCTCATCAAGCATGCGCTTAATAAACCCCATACCCATACCTGTAAATTCCATCCTGCTGCGATGCAAAGTATCGAGCATCATTGATACTCCACTTTGAGTCGGAACTAATTTATAACCAATGGGTATCTTTACATCAACGCGGTTCAACCCATATGGTAACATATATAATCCAAGATTTTCGTAATATTCTTCAACAATAATTCTTTGTTCCGGCGCATTGTTATCACTTACAAAAAAATCAATATCGCGCATTAAGTTTCCATCTGAACTTTTTTGTCGTGCAGTTAACAACCAATAATCTGCATGACCTGTTAGCCCGGCCCAGTGCTTCATTCCTTTAATGTGATAATGGTTTGGTTCCTTTGTAAACGAGGTTTGCATACGTAATGCATCACTCCCATATTCGGGTTCGGTAATCATCAATCCACCAAGTCTTCGGTTCAAAACAAAATCGGATAAAACTTTCTTTTTAGCCGGTTCTTCACCATATTTTATAAAAGGCTGAAGAAAAAGTGCCCAATTGATACCATAAGCCAGCGATAAGGCTAACGATTCGTATGATGCAGCGGTCATCATTGCTAGATTTTGCCTAACAGTCCCCGATTTTCCACCATAGGCTGAAGATATACCCATAGACAAAGGATTGAATTCTTTTAAAGTACTAATAATTGGAGCTGGTAGGCCTCTGGTAATACTAATTTTATTTATATCATTATCTTCGTGAAACAATGTTTTCAGTTTTGATTCGAAATTTGTAAGATATTGCCTGAAAGCATTTTCATCCAAGGCATCAATATTTACACCATCTTTTGTTTTTTCCTTATTCATTTATCTACTGTCAATATTAAATGGAAAAAATTGTTTTTAACCATCTGTGTTATAACAATCAGCAAGCTTTTTAAGTTTATTGATAACAAGAAATAATTCATATATACAAAAAAAGGCGTTGTATTTCTACAACGCCGGCTTTTATACTTTTCTATTTATCAATCTGTTATATTACTTTGAACCGACTTTTCGGGACTTTTAATTATTTCGGTAACAATTTTGAATAACTCTTTATCGTAATCAACTCTAATAATATCCCCTTCTGTTACAGTCGCTTGTATTATTATTTCCGCCATTTCATCCTCAAGGTATTTTTGTATTGCACGTTTTAATGGCCGTGCACCAAATTGTATGTCAAACCCTTTGGAAGCAATAAATTCGCGGGTGTTTTCTGTAAGTTCTAACTTATACCCAAGTATTTCTACACGATGATATAAACCTTTAAGTTCGAGATCAATAATATGATTAATACTCTCTTTATCCAATTGATCAAACATAATTACATCATCAATTCGATTAAGAAATTCTGGAGCAAAAGCGCGATTCAACGCTTTTTGAATAACACTTCGCGAATGATCGTTGTCGGGAATATTGGTATCTGTTGCAAAACCAACACCTCGTCCAAAATCTTTTAATTGACGAGTTCCAATATTCGAAGTCATGATAATAATTGTGTTTTTAAAATCGATTCTGCGCCCTAAACTGTCTGTTAAACGTCCTTCATCCAATACCTGAAGCAAGATATTAAATACATCAGGATGTGCCTTTTCTATTTCATCGAGTAATACAACGGCATAAGGTTTTCTTCGGACCTTTTCTGTTAGCTGACCACCTTCTTCATAACCGATGTAGCCGGGAGGCGCACCGACTAAACGCGACACAGAAAATTTTTCCATATATTCGCTCATGTCTATTCGAACCAAAGCGTCGGCTGTATCGAACAAATATTCGGCAAGAACTTTTGCAAGATAGGTCTTCCCAACGCCTGTTGGTCCAAGAAATATGAAAGTGCCAATTGGTTTATTTGGATCTTTCAACCCTACTCGGTTACGTTGTATCGCTTTTACAATTTTCTTTACCGCATCGTCTTGACCAATAACTTTTCCTTTTAATTCTTCAGCCATTTTCAATAATCGAATACCTTCAGCCTGTGCAATACGTTGAACAGGGATGCCTGACATCATGGCAACAACCTCTGCAACTTTTTCTTCATCTACAATCTCACGATTTTGCTGAATGTCTTCTTCCCATTTATTTTTGGCGATTTCGAGCTGATTCTGCGATTCTTTTTCCTTATCGCGATATGATGCTGCTAATTCAAAATTTTGAGCCTTTACTGCTTTAAGTTTATTTTCTTTTGTTTTTTCGATGAGCTCTTCTAATTCTGTTATATGTTTTGGTACTACGATATTTGTAATATGCACCCTTGAACCAGCTTCATCTAATGCATCAATTGCCTTATCGGGCAGATGCCGGTCGCTAATATACCTGGTTGTAAGTTTTACGCAGGCCACTAATGCTTCAGGAGTATAAGTCACATTATGGTGATCTTCGTATCGCGCTTTGATATTATTTAAAATAACAACGGTTTCGTCTTCAGTGGTGGCTTCAACTATTACTTTTTGAAATCTTCGTTCTAATGCACCATCTTTTTCAATATTTTGTCGATATTCATCTAAGGTTGTCGCGCCAACGCATTGAATTTCGCCACGAGCCAATGCCGGTTTTAACATATTAGCAGCGTCGAGCGAACCTGCAGCACCACCTGCACCAACAATGGTATGTATTTCGTCGATAAACAAAATAACATTAGGATTTTTACTCAATTCGTTTAGTATTGCTTTCATCCGTTCTTCAAATTGTCCACGGTATTTTGTGCCAGCAACAATAGAAGCAATATCGAGTGAAATAACCCTTTTATCAAATAGTACACGCGAAACTTTTCGATTTGTAATTCGTAATGCTAAGCCTTCAACAATGGCCGATTTTCCAACGCCAGGTTCACCAATTAAAATTGGATTATTCTTTTTTCGTCTGCTAAGAATTTGTGCCAATCGTTCAATTTCGCGCTCACGTCCTACAATTGGGTCGAGGCGATTTTCTCTTGCAGCTTTTGTCATATCAAAGCCGAAATTGTCTAACACTGGAGTTTCGGATGATGATTTTGCTGAAGAAGGATTTGAGGTATCTTTCGAACCCAATGGTTGATCCATATCATCATCGTCATCATCATTATTATTATCTTGAAAATCTGAACGATTCGATGGATTTACGCCTTTAAAAAAATTTAAAAAGCGATCGTAGGTTAAATCTTTTTCTTTCATAATTTTATAAGCTATATTATTTTTTTCTTTCAAAATTGCGAGCAGAAGGTGTCCGGTGCCAACAATGGACTCCTTAAGACTACGCGCTTCGAGATATATCATTTTAAGTATTTTTTCCGAGGAATTTAATAAAGGAATTGAAGCTCCTTTAATCGTAATTTCATCGGAACGCATTTCTATTTCAATATCTCTTTTTATTTCACTTAAATCCACATTAAAAGCCTCTAAAGCATCAATTGCCCGCCCCTCTCCTTCACGGATTATGCCAAGAAACAAATGCTCAGGTGCAATAAAATTATTGCCCAAACGCTCAGCTTCCTCCCGGCTAAGATTTAATACTTCCTTGATTCTTTGCGACAATTTAGAATCCATATATCTATTCTGTTTTTACCCGTAAAATTAGTACATATAAAATAGAGAACAAATTTTATACCGAATAAGTTCTGATTAAATATTACATTACGTAGTAGTAATAACACAAATTTCAGGACAATTTGTCACTGAAAATTAAGAATTAGAATGTAATGCAAATTGAATCGGGAAAGTCTTAAATATGACACAAAGTTTTTGATGAATCGTACGGATAATTCCTTTTTTTTAGTTAATTTCGCCCTTCAGTGAAAAAAATGAATGCAGAGATTTTTCTGCACTAATAAAAAGAAAATGTATTTCAAATGGCTGAAGGAGAAAAAATAGTCGTTGTCAACATTGAAGAGGAAATGAAGAGCGCATACATCGATTATTCGATGTCTGTAATTGTGTCGCGTGCATTACCTGATGTTAGAGATGGATTAAAACCAGTACACCGAAGAGTGCTATTTGGTATGCATGAATTAGGGGTTGCTTCAAATAAACCATATAAAAAATCGGCAAGAATTGTGGGTGAAGTATTAGGTAAATTTCACCCGCATGGCGATAGTTCAGTTTATTTCGCAATGGTTCGTATGGCCCAGGAATGGTCTTTAAGATATCCATTAATTGATGGACAGGGTAACTTTGGATCGGTCGATGGCGATAGTCCGGCAGCCATGCGTTATACTGAAGCCCGATTGAAAAAGCTTTCCGAAGAAATGCTTGCTGATATAGACAAAAACACAGTGAATTATCAACCAAACTTCGATGATTCATTGTCTGAACCGTCGGTTCTGCCATCAAAACTTCCAAATTTATTGGTTAATGGTGCTTCGGGTATTGCTGTTGGTATGGCAACAAACATGCCGCCACACAATTTGCGTGAAGTTGCCGACGCAATTATAGCGTATATTAACAACAAGGACATCACAATTGGAGAATTAATAACGCACATTAAAGCACCGGATTTTCCGACGGGAGGAATAATATATGGCTATGCCGGCGTAAAAGAAGCTTTCGAAACCGGCAGAGGCAGAGTAGTAGTTCGGGGAAAAGCTGAAATTGAAAATATTGACGGTAAGGAAAAAATTGTTGTTACCGAAATACCATATCTGGTTAATAAAGCCGAATTGATAATGAAAATTGCCGATTTGGTGAATGATAAAAAAATTGAAGGTATTTCTAATGTCAATGATGAATCGGATCGTGAAGGCATGCGTATCGTTTTCGATTTAAAGCGCGATGCTATGGCATCAGTTGTTTTAAATAAGTTATATAAATACACACAACTTCAATCGGCTTTTAATGTAAACAATATAGCCTTGGTTAAGGGAAGACCCAAGATGCTTAATATTAAGGATTTAATTAAGCTATTTGTTGAACATCGTCATGATGTTATTGTTCGTCGAACCCAATTTGAATTGGAACAAGCGCAAAAACGTGCACATATTCTCGAAGGATTAATTATTGCCTCAGATAACATCGATGAAGTTATACGCATAATAAGAGGATCCCAAACGCCAGATCAGGCAAGAGAAACCTTAATGGAACGGTTCAACTTAACTGAAATTCAGGCAAGAGCGATTGTTGAGATGCGGTTGAGACAATTAACTGGTCTTGAACAAGATAAATTAAGAGCCGAATATAACGACTTATTGGCGTTGATTGCTCATTTGAATGAAATACTTGAGAAAGTTGAACTTCGGATGCAAATCATTGTAGATGAAACAACAGAATTAAAAGAGAAATATGGTGATGACAGAAAAACAGAAATAGTTTATTCTTCGGAGGAGTTTAATCCCGAAGATTTTTATGCTGATGATGAGATGATCATCACGATGTCGCATTTAGGTTATATCAAACGTGTGCCATTAGCAGAGTTCCGAACTCAAAACCGTGGAGGAGTTGGCAGCAAATCAAGTTCAACACGTGAAGAAGATTTTGTTGAATATATCTATCCTGCGTCGATGCATAATACGCTGCTCTTTTTTACACAAAAGGGGAAATGTTTTTGGCAAAAGGTTTATGAACTTCCGGAAGGTTCAAAAGCATCTAAAGGACGTGCAATACAAAATATGCTGAACATTGAACCGGATGACAAGATTAATGCGTTCATTAAAATCAAAAGTTTTGATGATACTGATTTTATAAATAATAACTATTTACTTTTCTGTACCAGTAAGGGCATAATTAAAAAAACTGTATTAGAGGCTTATAGTAGACCCCGTCAGAATGGCGTTAATGCAATTACACTCGATGACAATGATAAAGTACTACAAGTTCGGCTAACGAATGGTTTAAGCGAAATTGTCATTGCAAATAAAAATGGTAGGGCAATACGTTTTAACGAATCAAAAGTACGCCCGATGGGAAGAACTGCACGTGGTGTAATTGGGATGACTTTGGATGATGAAAATGATGAGGTTGTAGGTATGATTAACGTATCAGAATCTGAGGACACCATTTTAGTTGTTAGTGAAAAAGGATACGGAAAACGTTCATTAATTGAAGATTATCGTGTAACAAACCGTGGAGGCAAAGGCGTTAAGACACTGAATATCACGCAAAAAACAGGTAATTTAATTGCAATAAAAAATGTAAATGATGATCACGATCTGATGATTATTAACAAATCGGGAATCACCATTCGATTAGCTGTGAGCGACATTAGCGTACAGGGTAGGGCGACTCAAGGCGTTAGATTAATAAACCTCGAAAAGCGACAAGATGAAATTGCTTCTGTAACAAAAGTTGCGGCCGAACGTAGTATTGAAGAAGAGGTAGAAGAAATTGAGACGGAAAGTTATAATCTTGGTGATGAAAATCCAGAATCAGATACCGATTCAGAAAATAATGTTGTAGAATAATTAATTAGCAGTAATAGGGAAGAATAATTTTGAAGATTATGAAAAGGGTAATTTTATTATTAAGTCTGTCGGCTTTAACTTTAGGAGCATATGCTCAGAAGGGCAATGTGAACGCGGCAGAGTATGAGTTAAGTTCAGACAAACCTGATTTTGAACGAGCGAAAACATGGATTTCTGAGGCTGAAAAAGATCCAAAAACAGCTGAATATACAAAAACTTATTTAGTAAAATCTAAATTGTATTCTCGAATAAATGAGAAGAAAGCAAATTTTAAAGATTTACTTGTAGCAGCCGAAGCCATTAAAAAAGCTGACGAACTTGATCAGAAAGGCGATGCAAAAGGAAAAAGAAAATTACGTGATCGAAATGAAATTGCGCTTCAGACGCAACAATTAAAAATGGCTTTCAATAAAGCTGCTGTAGATTTTTGGAATGCAAAAGAATTCGATAAAGCATGCGGTGCTTTTGAAGGAATGTTGATGATGAATGATCAACCTGCTTACCAAAGTTTAGGCTCAAAAGGTACAATGGGTGTAGATACATCAACGATTTTTAATACTGCTGTTGCAGCGTATCAGGCTTATTCTGAACAAAATAAGACTGAGTTTATGACAAAATCAGTAAAATATCTTCAGAAAACTGCTGAACTAAACTATGGTGATGAAGATGTATATAAAATGATGTTCGCATTGTATCGCGATTTGAAAGATACGGTAAATATGGTGTCGGCATTAAAAGCTGGTTACGAAAAATATCCGAAGGAATCGTTGTTTTTAAAGCAACTTGTAAATTATTATGTTAACTCTACTGATCCAAATCAGGCAATTGAATTCTTGGACAAAGCCTTAGCTGCAGAACCTAATAATAGTGGATATATTTTTGCAAAAGGAACATTTTTCGACGCATTGAAGGAAACCGATAAAGCACTTGATTGCTACCGAAAGGTATTAGAATTGGCGACAAATAAACAGGATATTTATAATGCCAATTATAATCTTGGCGTATATTATTACAACATTGCGCTTGAAGCAAACAATGATGCAACTGCAGAAAAAGTATATGCAAAATATATTGAAAAGCAGAAAAATGCAGTAGCAGCATTTAAAGTATGTATTCCATATTTTGAAGGTTGTTTACAAAATTTTTATGATAGTACTACTGAGACAATGGCATATGAAGCTCTTAAACCTATATATTATAGATTGAGTAATGGCACTAGTGCTGAGGCCAAAGAATATGCAGCAAAATTTGAAGAAGTTAAAGCCAAATTGGGTAAATAACTTGTAGAAGTCCCGTTTTTAAGACGGGACTTTTTTTTGTGATGCTATTTAACATAATATTAATTATACTGTTTTAGGATCAAAAGCGTTTAACATAATTAATGCCGAATATTTACGTAAAATATCCGACATTAAATTAAAGATCGAAATGGACTAAATCAATTATCGTAATGATGCAGAAACCTGATTAGAATATGATTGCAATATTTTGTCCATCGTTTTTTCAATTTGTGTATCATTTAAAGTTTTATCATTATCCTGAAGAATAAAACTTAAAGCATATGATTTTTTTCCATTCGGAATATTCTTTCCTTCGTACACATCGAATAATGATACTGACTTAAGAATTTTCTTTTCAGTTTGAAATGCTATCGCTTCCAAAGTCGAATAATTTATTTCAGCATCAATTAGCAAAGCCAAATCTCTCTTAACTTCAGGGAATTTAGAAATTTCGCCAAAAGTTACTTTTGATTTTGCTACTAATTTTAAAATTAAATCCCAGTTTAATTCACAGAAATATATCGGAGACTCAATATCAAATAATAAATTTTGTTTAGAAGAAACCCGACCTAATGTTCCAATAATTTTCTTAGAGTTCAGATTTATAACATTAAGACTAAAGTCAAATAATTCATTCTCCGATCTTTCAAATGTTATACTATTCTGAATGCCAAGTCTTCGCATTATGTTAAACACATGCGATTTCAAATCATAAAAATCAAAATCTGAAAGCACTTGATTTTTCCAGTTTGGGATATTCTTTTTTCCAGAGATCCATATTCCTAATGATTGATTCTCAGAATATGCTGAAATTGAACTATTTTCGTTTCTATCAGATTCTTTAAATAAATAGCAATTACCAAATTCATAAAAACAAATATCATTCTTTCGTCTGTTTTTATTGTATTGAACAGACTCCATACCTCCAAAAAGCAAGGTTTGTCTCATAACATTTAAATCTGAACTCAATGGATTAAGTATCTTTACCAAATGCTCTGATCTATATTCATTGAGAGATTCATAATAACCCGCTTTTGTTAATGAATTACACATTATTTCATTGAATCCATTACTGGTTAACAATTCCGATATAGTATTTTTTAATCGATAATCCGAATCACTTGAACCAGCAAAACTAAGTGTTGAATGAAGTTTATCGTTAATTTCAATTTCATTAAAGCCATATATACGTAAAAATTCTTCAATTACATCGACTGGTCTTGTAACATCAACTTTATAAGTTGGTATTTTTACCGTAATAGAATTATTATTTTGAGCTATTGTTTCTATTTCAACTCTCTGTAAAGTTGAAATTATTACTTGATTGTCAATGTCTTTACCCAGGAATGATCGTGAGAAATCCAGATCCAAATCTACGATTACCGGTTCAACTATATTAGGATAAATGTCAGTAACTTCTGATGAAATTACTCCACCTGCTAAATTACAAATAAGTAAAGCAGCTCGTTTTAGAGCATACAAAACATTATTTGGATCGGTACCTCGTTCAAATCTGAATGATGAATCAGTGTTCAATTGATGGCGTCGTGCTGTTTTACGTACCCACACGGGATGAAAACATGCAGACTCAAGAAATATTTCCGTGGTGTCATTCGAAACGCCCGAATCTGCGCCACCAAATACGCCAGCAATACACATTGGTTCATTAGCATTGCAAATCATTAAATCATTGGCCGTTAACTTTCGTTTATTACCATCGAGCGTAATAAATTCAGTTCCTTCTGAAACCGTTTGTACAATTACTGTATTCCCGGTTATTTTCGCTGCATCGAAAGCATGAAGTGGCTGATTACATTCGTGAAGTACAAAATTGGTAATATCCACTATATTGTTAATCGGGTTCAGCCCAATAGCTAATAATTTGTGTTTAAGCCAATCCGGTGATTCCTGAACTTTAACATTAGATATGCAAACCCCAGAGTACCTGATACATGCTTCTGTATTCAGAACGCTAACTTTTATTTTATTATTGCTGTTATTAGCAGTGAACCCGGATATATCTGGTAAATTCCAGGTTGTTTTTAGTGATGCAGCTAAATCGCGTGCAATTCCTATGTGACAAGCACTATCGATACGATTAGGCGTAATATCAACTTCAAGAATGTTATCGGTTTCAATTCCAAAGTAAGATGCAGCCGTGGTTCCAATCGTTACGTCTTGAGGCAGTACGATAATTCCACTGTGATCATCCCCTACCCCAATTTCGTCTGATGCACAAATCATCCCTTCCGATTCTTCACCTCGAATTTTTGATCGTTTTATTGTAAAACTTTCGTTTCCACTATTTAATACTGTTCCAACGGTTGCAATAATAACCTTTTGGCCAGCAGCAACATTAGGAGCTCCACAAACAATCTTTAAGGGGTCACCGGTACCAATATCCACGGTAGTTACACTTAGTTTGTCTGCATTCGGGTGTTTGTGACAAGTTAAGACTTTGCCAACAACCATCCCTTTTAAACCACCTTTAATTTTTTCATACTTCCCGATTGAGCCTACTTCCAAACCAATTGAAGTTAATACTTTACCAATTTCTTCGGCAGGCATATCAATATTAATATATTCTTGTAACCAATTGTACGAAATATTCATTTGAATTATCTTTTTTGAACGAAGCACAAAAATAATAAAATTAGTGCTTGAATCCATCTTACTTACTACTTTTGTTGTTATACTTACCAAATGAAATTTGATAATTTTGATGAATCTTGAAACAGACATAAAGAATGATAGGTTTAATGAACAATTAGAACGAAAACACTTGTTTTATAGTGTATTTTTTCCATTTTGTTTTGTTTTTCTACTATCAATACTTCAGTTAATTGTAACCATTTTTGGTTTTGAGAATGCCTATCTAGGCGTATGGCCAAGAGATACTTCCACGCTCTATGGTATTTTTACAATGACTTTCATCCATGCAAATTTTGGTCATTTATATTCAAATTCAGTAGCAATTATCGTTTTGTGGGGATTAACACACTATTTTTATAACGATATATCGTGGAAGGTAGTTATTTTTGTAATCGTTTTTGGAAATACGATGTTATGGATTGCCGGAAGGCCGGCATGGCATATTGGTGCCAGTGGTTTAGTATATGGCTTAGCCTCATTTGTATTTGTTTCGGGTTTTATCCGTAGAAATATCAGAATGATTGCCATCTCGCTTTTAGTGGTTTTTCTTTACGGGGGAATGATTTGGCATATGTTTCCAATAGAGATCAATGACCCGATTTCGTGGGAGGGGCATTTATTCGGGGCTATTGGTGGCTCGATATCCGCACTTTATTTCAGAAACCTTGGTCCCACGGTTCAACCCAAAACATGGCCAAATGAAGATGAATTTGAAGAAGAAGCGTTTGATTTCGATGAAGAAAATGAATTTAATGATGATACTAAAAAATGAAAGGATTTGCAAGTGACAATAATTCAGGGGTAAGTCCCGAAATACTGGAGGCGATTGAAGGTGCAAATATACAGCATACGATTGGATATGGCGAAGATATGTATACGGCAGAAGCAATTTGCCATTTCAGACATTTGTTTGGAACGGATGTTGATGTTTATTTTGTTTTTAATGGTACCGGAGCTAACGTATTGTCGATTCAGAGTGTTTGTCAATCGTTTCATTCCGTTTTGTGTGCAGAAACAGCTCATATTAATGTAGATGAATGTGGAGCCCCGGAAAAGATAACTGGAAGTAAAATTATTGCGATTCCAACATCTGACGGAAAACTAACGCCAGACTTGATTAAACCTTTTGTGCATGGTTTTGGTTTTGAACACCATAGTCAGCCCAAACTTATTTCTATTAGTCAAACCACTGAAATGGGGACTGTGTATTCGAATACTGAAATTCATATTCTTGCAACATTTGCCCACGAAAATAAAATGCTATTACACATCGATGGAGCGAGAATAGCTAATGCGGTGGTTTCAAATCAAACTACTATTAAAGAAATGCTAACTGATTCTAAAGTTGATATTGTAAGTTTTGGTGGAACTAAAAATGGGATGATGTTTGGTGAAGCAGTGGTATTTCTAAACAAAAATTTAAGTGAAAACACAAAATATTTCAGGAAGCAGGAAACTCAATTATATTCTAAAATGCGATTTATTGGTTCACAATATATTGCCTACTTTAGAAACGATTTGTGGTTAAATAATGCAAAAAAAGCCAATTTAATGGCACAAAAATTGAATGAATCTATATCCAACATAGAAAAAATAATTATTACACAAAAGGTTCAGGCAAATGCCATATTTGCAATTTTACCCCATCATATAATTAAACCATTGCAAGCAGAATTCTTCTTTTATATTTGGAATGAAACAACCAACGAAGTTAGGTTTATGACTTCTTTTGATACCACTGATGAAGATATTGTCCGATTTACACACCATTTAAAGGTTCTCATGCAAATTTTATGATACAGGTATTATTTCGTTTTCCAGGCCAGAATAAAGCCAATTTAATGGTTTGTGAGGAAGCAATTCCTTTTAGTGTTTCCGGGAAAATTTATCCCGGATTTATCACGTCTGAATTTGATTCAAAGAAATCGGGCATTAGTTTTTATAAAATGATTTCTTTAAAGAGTGGTACTCCTGAAGAATTAGTTTCAATTTTAAACCTTAAACACACAAAATGCAATATTTCATTAAATACAAAATATCCAGGAAAAAAGCATTATTTTGATACCGCCAAAAATGCGCTTACCTTTATTCATGAAGATAAACTTAAAAAGGTAGTTCTTTCTCGTAAACAAGATTTTGGAAATATAAGTGTGAAAGAACTTCAATGTTTATTCTCAAAATTGTGCATAAACTATTTCGAATCGTTTGTTTATTTAATGAATATTCCCGGAAAAGGCATCTGGTGTGGGGCTACACCCGAAAAATTATTGACCTTCAAAAATGGATTTGCATCATCGATTGCACTTGCTGCAACCCGAAAGATTGGAAATTCGACAGATAGTTCAATTTTATGGAATGAAAAAGAGAGAGAAGAGCAACAGTTAGTCGAATATTTCATTGAAGAAATTCTGAAAAAACATGAAATTAACAACTATGTAAAAAGTGGCCCGTTTACGTCACTTACAGGTTCACTCGCCCATATTGCCACCGACTTCTATTTTAATACAGCAATTGAATCGGCCCTGAATGTTGCCGTTGAATTGCATCCTACACCTGCATTAAGTGGCTATCCTCAGCAAGAAGCTATTCAATTCATACTAAAACACGAAGGTTATGACCGGGAATTATATGGTGGTTTTTTGGGGCCGATTTTTAGCACTCAGGAATTTGGATTATTTGTAAATATCCGTTGCATGAAAGTGACAGAAACAGGTTATGAAATATTTGCAGGGGGTGGATATACCAAAGATTCTAACCCCGACGAAGAATATTTGGAAACAGAAATTAAAGTTAATGCAATAAAACGATACATTTAATTCTCTAAAAGATCATAGATTAATTCTAACAAATGCTTCCGGTTTATTGGCTTCTCAATAAAATCTGTACACCCGGCATCAATTGCAGCAACTTTGTCTTCGTTGAGTGTAAATGCTGTTTGAACAATGATTGGAATCTCTTTATTTATACCTCTTATATGTTTTATCGCTTCTATTCCGTTCATTTGTGGCATTTTCAGGTCCATAAGTATTAATTGTACTTCATCTGCTCTATGGCTAAATATTTCCACAGCTTCTAAACCATTTTTAGCATAAATTACGGCAAACCCCTGCTTTTTTAGGATTTCATTCAGGAATAAAAAATTTAAATATTCATCCTCTGCAACTAGAATAGTAATCATTTACATGAAATTTTAATTTAATTAAATTACGCTACTTTTGTTATAACACCAAGTTTACCAAATTGTTTTTTATCAAAAAGATTCCATTTTGCTATCTTTACCATAACAAATAAAAATAACAAAGCACTAATAAAAATTCCAATCCACGAATTCTTGGGATCGAATACTGTAATCGTGAACAATGAATCTATTTGCAACGCAGAATTTGAATAGTTAACAAAAACAGCTGCAAAGAAATTATTTAAGAAGTGAACTCCCCATCCAATTTCCAACCCACCACTATATAATGCTAAAAGTCCTAAAAATAAACCCAGAAGGAAATAGGAAGGCATCATTACCCAAAATCCAAATTTATGAACTTCAGGATTCATTGAGTGCATTAATGCAAAACACAAACTACTAACAACCAATGCAATCCACTTATAGCAAAAGAGTTTTGAGAACAGTTGCATAAGATATCCACGAAAGAATATTTCTTCAAAACCGGTTTGAAGTGGTATAAAAATAATTGAAATAAGGATTAATCCCACGAATGTAGAGGAATTAAAAGTTATTTGATAATCTTGAGAATGGCTAAAGTAATCAAGCACAGATGATAACAGATTTATAGTAAGCCAAATAACAATTCCAAGCAGGAAAAGTCTAAATGAAAAAGATGATCGGGACGTAATAAATGATAAGAACGAGCGACGATACGACTTTGCAACTAAAACAAAGCTGAAAAATGGTAAAACAAACGAACTAATAATAATTAGATACCCTACATTCGGCTCAATTCCCATAGCCCTAAAATTCATAGATTGGATGATTCCGACATCTGTAACACCATTCTTGAGTGCCATTGAAGAAATTAATATGCCAGCAGCACCATTAGCCAGAATAAATGCAATAAAAATGATTGCAAATGCCAATATATGATTCCATATACTGTTTTCTCCCTTCTCTATTTGTTCCAAAAACATAATTAGAATGGTTTAAATAAAAAATCCATCGGCATGCCGATGGATTTTTTATTTGTTTAAAAGCGATCTTATTCAGATACGACTTCAAATTTCAATTCAGCGGTTACTTCTTTATGAAGTTTAACTAAAGCAGTGTAAGAACCCACAACTTTAATTTGCTCTTTAATAGAAATCAAGCGACGATCTATTTCAATTCCTTCGCCTTTTAATATATCAGCAATTTGAATATTACTTACTGAACCAAAGATTTTACCAGTTGAACTAGTTTTAGCTCCAATTACAACTTTTATTTCTTTTACTTTCTCAGCAAGTTCTTTTGCATCATTCTTGATTTTTTCGAGTTTGTGTGCCCGTTGTTTCAAGTTTTCTGCTAAAACTTTTTTTGACGACTCGTTCGCAATTATTGCTTTACCCTGAGGGATTAAATAGTTTCTACCAAAACCGGCACGTACTTTTACAATATCATCTTTGTAGCCCAAGCCTACAATATCTTCTTTAAGAATAATTTCCATTATAAATCCTCCCTCGTTATTATTTCATCAAATCAGTTACAAATGGTAGTAATGCAAGATGTCTTGCACGTTTTACTGCCGAAGTCACTCTCTTTTGGAACTTCAATGAAGTACCAGTTATGCGACGGGGAAGAATTTTTCCTTGTTCGTTCAAAAACTTTTTAAGGAATTCAGGATCTTTATAGTCGACGTATTTTATTCCGCTTTTTTTGAAACGACAATACTTTTTTCTTTTGATATCAACTGATGGTGGAGTTAAATATCTGATTTCTGAATTGTTCTGTGCCATAATTTAGCTCTCCTTTTCAACTGTTTTGTTAGACCTTCTTTTTGCAGCATACTCAGCAGCATACTTATCCAATTTGATAGTAATAAACCTGATAACTTTTTCATCCCTGCGATAATTCAGGTCTAAATTTAAAATGACTTCAGGCTCTGCCATAAATTCTATAAGTTGATAAAAACCTGTCGATTTTTTTTGAATCGGATAAGCAAGTTTCTTCAAACCCCAATTTTCCTCGTTAACAATTTCTGCACCATTGTCTACAAGGAGTTTCTTGAATTTTTCTACCGTTTCCTTCATCTGAACATCAGACAAAACGGGAGTTACAATGAAAACGGTTTCGTAGTGATTCTTCATTTTCTCCTATTAATTATAAAATTTGAGGTGCAAAGATAGTTATTTTTTTATAAACCGAAATATGTACAACAATTATTCATTTCCGGAATATTGCTTTTGAACTCTTTTCAATTCGTTTTTTCGCGTTGTTAAAGTTTTTTTGTACTCTTCAACCACAGTTTTCAAAAAATTATTTTTGTTTGTTTTGAATAGATATGATTCTGAAATTTCCATCCATTTATTGGCCATTGTAATGTCCCCTTTTATTTCATTAAGTACTGCAAGATTGTAAGCACATATTATTTTATTATTTTTTCCTTTTTGACTAAACAAAGCCTCAGATATACGAATGGCATCTTCAATCTGACCTTGGTTATATTTAGAAAGTACAAATTGATATGTCGAATTGCCTGATATTAAAAATCTTTTTTCGGTATGCCAGGATGGTACAATTTTCATCGCCGTAGTTTCACCCGATTTCCATGCCGACTCAATTGAAATATTCTGTCGGTAAGACGGACTCAGTGCATCTGATTCAATATCCCAAAACAATGTATCACAAATATTAAAAAATTTGAGCGAATGACCTGCACTTATATCAAAATACACCCACTTCGCATTGACTATTGTTCTTATTTCCAGTCCATTGTAATAATCAAACGATTTGTACCCAATTAAAGAGTTTTCAGATGTAAATTCATCTAATATAAGAGACGCATCAGCATTATTTTTGGATAATATTTGGTTATAATCATTGTCTGTAAGATTTTTCTTCAAATAATAATTGATACCATTATTCACAAGATTAACATTATTGAAAAAATTAGAACCGGAAATAACATTATATACATTTCGAACACATGCCAACGACAAACTGTCGCATTTTAATGTATCTCGTTCATTGTAAACTTCTTGATTATTGATTAAATCAACAACCTTTACTGTAAAACTACAATTTTGTTTATTAGCCAAGACTGGGGTATTATTGATAATAGCAAGCGTCTTAATTTCCGGTGGTATCGTTATTGTAGCTGGAATAATAGTGTCAACACTAATTTCTCGTAATGAAAAGCACCCTGAAATTGTGAATAGTATTGTTATATAAACAAGTATTTTACTTACTTTAAACATATCGTTGAATCAGTTATTCCATTACCTCTACGGTATTATTATCCATATTCAAGCTATATTTTAGTCCGCAATTACAAAACAGATACTGTTCATGGTCTATAAGTTTTAAACCACATTTGCAAACCCAACCTATATGTTTTGCAGGATTTCCGGCAACAATTTCATATGATTTCACATCTTTAATAACGACTGATCCGGCACCCACAAACGAATATTCGCCCAACGTTGTACCACATACAATCGTAGCATTGGCACCAATTGAGGTACCTCTTTTAACCAAAGTTGTTTGGAATTCACACTTTCGCTCAATAAAAGCACGTGGATTCAATACGTTTGTAAACACCATTGACGGTCCAAGAAAAACTTCGTCTTCACAAATAACGCCTTTATATAATGATACGTTATTCTGGACTTTAACACCATTACCTAATGTAACACCTGAGGCGACAAATACATTTTGCCCCAATATACAACCATTTCCGATGATTGTGTCTTTCATAACATGACTATAATGCCAAATCTTTGTGTCGGCACCGATTACAGCACCATCATCTATTATTGCCGTCGGATGTATGTACATATTTCAATTTTGTCGATAAAGATATAAATTGATTACCTCATTTTTACCTTTTACACCAAAAAATAAGCCACATTTACAATCTATTTGCAAATGTGGCTTAGCGATTATTATTTGATTACGATTCAAAGCAATGGAATATTTGCTGCTTTACAATCTGAAATCATTCTTTCCGGCCAAATACTTGATTGAATTTCACCAATATGTGCTTTCTTCAAAAAGAACATGCATAAACGACTTTGTCCGATACCACCACCGATTGATAATGGTAATTTTCCATTTAAAAGCAAACTGTGAAACATAAGTTCTTTACGTTCAGTGCATTTTTCAATTTCCAATTGTGTGGCTAATGATTCGGGACTTACACGAATACCCATGGATGAAAGTTCATAAGATCGATTTAAAAGGGCATTCCAAACCACGATATCCCCATTTAATCCCTTAGTACCATTTCCGGACTCAGTAGACCAATCATCGTAGTCGGGCGCACGGCCATCATGTTTTTCTCCATTTGCTAATCTACCACCAATTCCAATTACAAAAATAGCTCCGTACTTTTCAGAATAAAAGTCTTCTCGCTCTTTAGATGTCATCTCAGGATGCTCGGCAAGCATTTGCTCTGTATGCATAAACGTAATCTCTTCAGGCAATGAAGGCAAAATTTCAGGATATAGTTCATAAACATACATTTCGGTGCGCTTAATAGCCGCATAAATTTTACGAACTGTGTATTTAAGAAAATCAATCGTTCGCTGTTCGTCAGTAATAACTCTTTCCCAGTCCCATTGATCAACATACAACGAATGCAAATTTCCTAAATCTTCATCCGGACGTATTGCATTCATATCAGTATAAAGTCCATATCCAGCTTCAATACCTAACTGAGCAAGCATCAGTCTTTTCCATTTAGCTAATGAATGTACAACTTCTGCAACTTCTTCATTTAAATCTTTCATAGGAAAAGCTACCGGCCTTTCAATTCCATTTAGGTCATCATTAATTCCTGTACCTCTTTTTACGAAAAGTGGTGCAGTAACCCTTCTCAATCCTAATTCTGATGAAAGATTTAACTCAAAAAAATCTTTTACTTGTTTTATCGCCTTTTCCGTTTGGCGTACATCGAGAAGCGGCTTATATTCCGACGGTTTGATCAAATAACTCATATTGAAAAATATTAATTCTAATTTTGACAAAAATATTTATTTTGAACCAAAATACAATCATAAAGACAAATATATCGCATTAAATGGCCTAATATTTGACATTTAGATAAACCAAATTTCGTTTTATTCTGGCATATGTATGAACCAATCTATCAATAACGGGAAAAATGGTAAAATTAAAGCGTTAAAAATCTTATCACATAGATGGTCTAAAGTACATAAAAGAAAACACTTCCAAACAACTAATTATAACCGGATTAATAAATTAAGATTAGTCCCGCATGTTTTGCAAACAATCTCCAGATTGAAATACAAGCTAAGGAACTAATTTAATCTGAAATGATATGTTATTGTTCCAACCTGTACTGCTGTGGCACTCTGTGACACATTGAATTTAGCTTTTTTAGCGGCTTCTACAGCTGCTTTCCAAAGTGTAGTATTGCTTGTTGTAGAGCCCTGCAATCGTGCTGTTGCCGAAACTACATTACCATTCCTGTCAACCCTAATTTCAACAACAACATTGCCTTCCTCCTGAACGCTGTATGCAGCCTGTGGAAGGCTTCCAATTAAAGCACGACCATCAAGACTGAATGAGCCACCACTGACTCCATGACCTCCGCCTATCCGGTTCATTGAAGCAGGATCGCCATTAGCAGAACCTTGATTGCCTGCTTTGCCATTATTGCCATCCGACGCAGAATTAGAACTTCCTGCACCTCCACCAAATGCATTTTGGGCTAAATTTCTTATTTCAGCCGCTTTGGCATCACGTTGTTTTTGTTCTTCTAATATTTTTTGCTCTTCTATTCTTTTTTTCTTTTCGGCAATGACTTTTTCGGCAGCAAGCTTTCGGTCCTGTTCTGCTTTTAAATCTTTCGGTTTATCAATTTTTGGTTTTTGCTGACTTTTTATTGCTGCAGCCTCTTCGAAATTCTGAGTATTTACAGATTCGGTATTGTTTAACGCTTCAATTGGTGCAGAAACAGATGTTTGTTGCGGAGTAATTGTTGTTTCCTGACTAAGTACGGAAGAAGATGTTTCAATCTCCCCCATCCCATTATCCGATAATCCAAAATTAATGGTGATACCTTCCTCCGGTTCAATAGCCCTGATTTTAAAATGAAGATAAAAAAGCAAGAAGAACAAGAGCAAAACCATAACAATGGTTCCAACTAAAGCCTTTAAATCAATATCTTTTAAAAATGTCCTCATTTATTGAGCCCTTGTTGCAAGAATCAGTTTATAATTGTGTTTTTTGCAAATATTCATAATTTTAACCACTTCACGAGTCGCAACTTCTTCGTCAACATGCAAAGAAACATATATTTCAGGATTTCCATTAAGTTTTGCTATCAGGCGTGGTTCGATATCATCGAATGCAACCTGATCATTTTCAATGTAATACTTTAAATCCGAAGTTATACTAACAGTGGTAAGTGGCTTTGCCGACGTTTGTGTATCACTTTGGGGCAAAAGAAGCTTTAATGCATTTGGATGAACCAAGGTAGATGTAACCATAAAAAATACAAGCAACAAAAACACGATGTCAGTCATTGACGACATACTAAAACTTGTGCTAATTTTATTTCGTTTTTTAAGTGCCATATTTTATGCTGATTCATTCAGTAAATCGAGAAATTCAATGGTATGCGATTCCATTTGATGTACAACTTTTTCAACTCTTTCAACTAAATAATTGTATGCAAAATAAGCTGCAATACCAACAATTAACCCTGCAACTGTTGTTACCATTGCTGTATAAATTCCAGACGATAACAAAGACACATTGATATTATTACCGGCACTTGCCATATCGTAAAATGCCTGAATCATTCCTAGTACAGTACCTAAAAAACCCAGCATCGGTGCACCGCCGGAAATTGTAGCTAAAAAGTTTAACCCCTTTTCAAGTTTTGAAACCTCTAAATTTCCAACATTTTCGATTGCAACATTTACATCGTTCAATGGACGGCCCAAACGCGAAATGCCCTTCTGAATCATTCGCGATACTGGTGTGTCAGTACTCTTACACAAATTGACTGCCGAATCTATTTTTGCATCAAGAATATAATCTTTAATTCGGTTCATAAAACCCGGATCTTCATAAGATGCTTTTTTGATGGCAAGAAACCGTTCGATCGAAATGTAAATTGCTACAATAAACAGCATTAAAATCGGAATCATTATCCATCCGCCTTTAACTGCCAAATCGAAAAAGCTTAAACCCTGTGTTGTTACTGTTGCTTGCATAATTATTTTTTATAATTCGATTTCTAAATTAACAAAAAACGTGCATTTGTTCAGTATTTCCTTCAGATATAAATGTATTTAACAATATTTATTTATCAAGAAAAAACTCTATCGTGTTGTAAAATAATTCAGGCTGCTCGGCATGAACCCAATGTCCTGCATTTTTTATATTAACCAAAATACTTTGAGTAAAGAACTTACGAATATAAAAAGCATCATCAGCAAGTATATAATTAGAGTTTTCGCCTTTTATAAACATTGTTAATACAGTTGAATTACGGGTTTCACCAGAAAATCCATCAAGTAGCTCATCGAGTGCTTTAGACAATACCCCGAGATTAATGCTCCAATAGAATGCGCCCTTACTATTGCGTCGAATATTCTTGAGCAAAAAATCCCTTAAAGACGGTATTGAAATATGCTCCGACAATAGTGAATCTATCTCCTTGCGGGAAGAACATGTTTCTATTTTTAATCCGGCTAAAGCATCCATAATGAACCGATGGTTAGTAGTCGGTTCACCCATATTGGCTTGTAAGCCATAGTTTTTTGGTGCAATATCTACAATAATCAGACGTTCGATGCTACCACTATAACTTAAAGCATATTTCATTGCCACTTTACCCCCCATTGAATGCCCGATTAGAATAAACTTATCGATACTTAATCCGGCAACCAGATTATGAATATCAGAAACCATTGAATCATATGTGTGCTCTTCGGTAAATGGTGAACGGCCATGATTTCGTAAATCCGGAACTATTACGCGGTATTTTTGACTTAATATTCTGGCAATATTCATCCAATTATCCGACATTCCATACAATCCATGTAAAATTAGTAATGGCAAACCGGAGCCGACCTCTCTGAAATATAATTTCATTTCTCAGTTAACTGATTAATGCCCTGTATTGTTGTATGGTGTTTTCCAAACCATAATAAAGTGCATCACTTATAAGTGCGTGGCCAATAGATACCTCTTTCATAAAAGGAATACATTTTTTTAAGTATCCCAAATTTACCAAACTTAAATCGTGCCCGGCATTTACGCCAAGCCCTAATTTCTTTGCCAACTGAGCCGCTTCAATAAACGGCCGAATTGCAAATTCCTTGTTGACTAAATAATTTGTTGCATACGGTTCAGTATAAAGTTCTATACGATCGGTGCCTGTTTTAGCAGCAAATTCAATCATTTCGAGATTTGCATCCACAAATATAGATGTCCGGATTCCTTGTGCTTTAAATTCATCAACAATATCTTTCAAAAAATCCAAATGTCTTTTTGTATCCCATCCTTCATGAGATGTTATTGCATCAGGACCATCCGGCACTAATGTAACTTGCTCCGGACGGTTTTTGCTCACTAATTGTACAAAGTGGGTGGAAGGATACCCTTCTATATTAAACTCAGTTGTTACAACCCGTCTTAAATCTTCTACATCCGAAAATTTAATGTGTCGCTCATCTGGCCTTGGATGTACTGTAATACCTTCTGCACCAAAACGCTCACAGTCCATTGCAACTTTTACAACATTGGGAACATCACATCCACGAGAGTTACGCAATGTGGCAATTTTATTTATATTTACACTTAATTTGGTCATTATTTATATTTAATTCACCCCATGCAAAAATAGCACCTTTTTATTCAATACATGCCTACGATTTGAAGAAAAACCAACAGTCGTAGTAAATTTAAAGCGGGCATAAGTTTTTATCATCATTTTTTTTCCTAATTTCGTATGAAATATGGGTAATATGCAAGCTGCTGAATTAATTTCAAAAAATACACCAACACTCAAGACATCTGATACAGGTGAAGATGCATTGGCAATTATGGAGTTATACCGTGTATCTCATTTGCCCATTGTTAATAACATTTTGTTTTTGGGATTATTGTCTGATACAGACATTTATGAATTAAAAGACCCAAAACAACCAATTGGTAATCATACACTTAAACTTTACAAACCATACGTTTTTCCAAATCAGCATATTTTTGAGGTTGTTGAACATGCGGCAAAGTACGATTTAACTACGATTCCTGTTGTAAACGAAGATTTGGAATATACCGGATTAATTATGTTAAGGATTTTGGTAAAAAAAATTGCAGAACTTTTTATTACAAATGGCCCCGGAGGAATAATGGTGCTTGAATGTATCGAAAAAAATTATTCTCTTGTTGATGTAGCACGGATTATTGAAGAAAATGGAGCACGAATTCTAAGCTTTTATGTCCGACGACTTCCCAATTCTCCATTCGTACAAATTACCACTAAAATAAATCAGGAAGACCTTACTTCAATAATAAAAAGCTTTGAGCGATACAATTATAACGTGCGGGTTTGGTATATGAATGAAAGTATGCTCGATCAGGTAATTCAAGAACGAATGGATTCTTTACTTACTTTTCTAAACATTTAGTTAAAAATTTATAGTCTCCATTGATAATAGTTTGGTAAATTAATATTATGTGCTGTTTTTAACAACATTATCTAACAATTCTAATTTTATAAATCACTATATATAAGCATTTTAAATCATATCGAAAGTCTAACAAACTATTGCAGCAATACAAATTGCTTATTGATTTCAGTAGGTTCTAAATAAAAAAGCCACTCAGTAATGAGTGGCTTTTATTCAATTAATTATGTTGTAATTAATCTTCTTTTTCGTTAGCTTCCATTTGATCTTTTAACGCTGCAAGACCAGAAATATCTCCTAATGTGGTTTTTTCTACATTATCAGAAACTTTTTTAACTGCTTTCTTTGGAGATGCCTTGGCCGCTGCCTTTTTCTTTGCAGAATCTTCGGCTCTACGCTCATCTTCAAATACGCGGCTATGAGAAACAATAATTCTTTTTGATTCTTTATTGAACTCAATTACCTTAAACTCAAGTTTTTCGTCTAATTTTGCAGTGCTATTATCTTCTTTTACAAGATGTTTTGGTGTTGCAAAACCTTCAACGCCATATGGTAACGAAACTACAGCACCTTTATCAAACAATTCGATAATCGTACCTTCGTGTACAGAACCTTCGCTGAAGATGTTTTCGAATACATCCCATGGATTCTCTTCTAATTGTTTGTGTCCTAAGCTCAAACGACGGTTATCTTTGTCGATTTCCAAAACTAAAACATCAATTTCAGCACCAATTTGAGTAAATTCGGCAGGATGTTTTACTTTTTTAGTCCAAGAAAGATCTGAAATATGAATCAACCCATCAACACCTTCTTCAATTTCAACAAATACACCAAAGTTTGTAAAATTGCGTACAATTGCTTTGTGCTTGCTATTGAGACTATACTTTTCTTCGATGCTTTGCCATGGATCATTCTTAAGCTGTTTAATACCAAGCGACATTTTACGTTCATCGCGGTCAAGTGTGAGAATTACAGCTTCAACTTCGTCGCCAACTTTAAGGAAATCCTGAGCACTACGCAAGTGTTGCGACCAAGACATTTCAGATACATGAATTAAGCCCTCTACGCCGGGAGCAATTTCAACAAATGCACCATAATCAGCAAGAACAACTACTTTACCTTTTACTTTATCGCCTACATTTAGAGTAGCGCTAAGTGCATCCCATGGATGTGGGGTAAGTTGTTTTAAACCTAAGGCAATACGTTTTTTCTCATCATCGAAATCAAGAATTACAACATTGATTTTGCTGTCTAATTCTACAATTTCTTCCGGATGATTTACGCGCCCCCAAGAAAGGTCGGTAATGTGGATCAAACCATCTACGCCACCAAGGTCTATAAATACACCATATGAAGTGATGTTTTTAACAATACCTTCGAGAACCTGACCCTTTTCAAGTTTCGCAATAATATCTTTTTTCTGTTGTTCGAGTTCTGCTTCAATAAGTGCTTTGTGCGATACAACAACGTTACGATATTCCTGGTTGATTTTAACCACTTTGAATTCCATTGTTTTACCAACGAAAATATCGTAATCGCGAATTGGTTTAACATCAATTTGCGAACCAGGGAGGAATGCTTCGATGCCAAACACATCGACAATCATACCACCTTTTGTACGGCATTTGATAAAACCTTTAATAATTTCGTCATTTTCAAGAGCAGAATTAACCCTATCCCAAGAACGCATTGCACGTGCCTTTTTGTGAGAAAGAATCAACTGACCTTTTTTATCTTCCTGGCTTTCAACATAAACTTCAACCTTATCGCCAATAGCCAATTCAGGATTGTATCGGAATTCATTGAGACTTACAACGCCATCCGATTTATAACCGATGTTAACAACCACTTCGCGTTTGTTCATCGAAATTACAGTACCTTCAACAACATCTTTTTCAACAATCGTTGAAAGTGACTCCTCGTACATTTTTTGTAATGAGTCTTTGGTTGTATCACCATAAATGTTACCTTGTTCAAATGCATCCCAATCAAAATCGGCAACACCTTGAACAGTAATTACAGCTTTAGATTCTAAAGCTTCATTGTTTTCAATTTCTGACATAATTTTTTAATTAATTAAATACTAATAAGTTAGACATTATCTTGTTCTAAAAATTCCGCGCAAAGGTATTAATATTTCATTGAAAATCAAACTCCTACAACATTTTATTTCGCAAAAAATATTGTGAGACTATATTATTAAAAAATATATGTCCAAATTCATTGTAAACTGACGTTATTCATACTCCAATTCAAATTATTTTGCAAAATTCGGATAAAAAATATTATGAAACCATCAAGCTTTTATATCGAACGCGAAAATTGTTTTGGAGCTCACAATTATCACCCTTTGCCAGTTGTATTATGTGAAGGGAATGGTATATATCTAAAGGATGTAGAAGGTAAAAAATATTTTGACTTTCTTTCTGCTTATTCTGCTGTAAATCAGGGTCACTGCCATCCACGGATTATTGCCGGTTTAGTTAATCAGGCACAGAAATTAACACTTACTTCACGGGCCTTTTACAACAATGTTTTGGGCGAATTCGAAGAATTAGTAACAAAAATGTTTGGCTATGATAAAATTTTGCCAATGAACACAGGGGCCGAAGCCGTAGAAACGGCCATCAAACTTTGCAGAAAATGGGCATATAAGGTTAAGGGGATTACCGAAAACAGTGCAACAATAGTTGTTTGTAACAATAATTTTCATGGTCGAACCATTTCTATTGTTTCAATGTCATCCGATCCCGATTCATATGGTGGTTTCGGACCATTTACTCCCGGATTTATTAAAATTGATTATAACAATATTGCTCAGCTCGAAGAATTACTCCTCACAAACCCAAATATTGCAGGTTTTTTGGTTGAACCAATACAAGGTGAAGCTGGTGTATTTGTACCAGACGAGGGTTATTTGCATAAAGCCTTTGATTTATGCAAAAATCATAATGTATTGTTTATTGCCGATGAAGTTCAGACCGGATTAGGTCGAACGGGCAAAATGCTTGCATGCGACCATGAAAATGTTCATCCCGACATCCTCATTTTGGGCAAAGCACTTTCAGGCGGTGTGCTTCCTGTTTCGGGTGTATTGGCCAATAACGACATTATGCTTACCATTTTACCCGGAGAGCACGGTTCAACCTTTGGCGGTAATCCATTGGCATGTAAAGTTGCAATAGAGGCTCTATCTGTGTTGGTAGATGAAAATATGGCCGAAAATGCAGAAATTCGTGGAATGCAATTCAGAGATGCAATTTCAAATATTAAATCTGAATTTATAAATCTGGTAAGAGGCAAAGGTCTTTTAAATGCCATTGTGGTTGAACCTCAAGGCGATATTAACGCCTGGCAAATTTGTTTGAGGTTGAAGGAGCATGGATTGTTGGCCAAACCAACACATGAGCATATCATTAGATTTGCACCACCTTTAATCATCAACAAAGATGAAATGGATTCAGCATTAAACATTATTTCGAGCGTTTTAGAATAACACTGAAATAGCTAAGAAAAGAGGTTTAAAAAAAAACCTCTTTTCTATAACATCTTCGCTCTAAATTTTGTTAATGGATTCAACTTCAATGTTTTGAAGTCAAAACCTTGTATTTGAACAAATTCGCCCAATTGTCCTTTTTTTAATATTGCACCATGCTTAGGTACACAAAATATCCTGCATAGTTCGGTGAAAGTAATACTTTTATCATATTCCATTAATTGAGTCATATCAACGATTAATTGATTACGATTACCCTTGAAAATATAGTAAAGCGTATTAATGCTCACATCAGAAATATTTACCGGTTTACTATTGCTATAAAAAGACTGTATGTTGTTGTCATGTTCAACTGTTGGCAAAATCATCGTAATTCCGTCAACATATAGCGTATTTCCAGGTTCTGATTGATTATTAAATGGCTCAAAACTCACAAATTCTCCATTGTCGGAGGTCGTTAGAATCATTAAATTGTAAAACGACTCGCAATAAAAGCATTTTTGGAGCAAATATTTCATTGAAACAACTATAAAGACATAGAATTCATTTGGTATAGGCGAATACTATCGATTGTTATGTAATACTTTTCCCGATAAACTTTTCTGCCGGCAAACTCACCTCGTAATATTGCAGGAATCTTATTTTTATCAACTTTTAGCATCAATTGATACGTAGACGCATTCAGTGAATTTTTTAAATAAATTCCGGTTGAATCTTTTGAACCATCTACATATTCTATTATCATTGACGAAAATATCGAATCCGATTTCTCTTTTTCATTTATTAAAACAGAATATTTTAACAGTAACTCCGGACCAACTGTTGGCAGTAAATTTACACGATAAATACCCGTGCCCTTTTCGTTATCATCAGGAAAGATCATTTTTCGATTCTTATCCCATAACTCTTTAATAATCTGATTTTTATACACAGAATCAAAAGAAAAGTAATGGGCTAATGAATCAAGTTTTATTTCTGAACGTAAAAAGCTACCGGCTTTTATTTCGGTTTCGAGCTTTAATAGTTTTTCGAGCACCCTATCATAAATTTTTTCAAATCGATGCGTATCAGTGGCATAAAACTTCAAACTACTATCAACTTGTAACTTAGATACGCCGTACTTTTGATAAACTAAATTATCAACATCCCTATCGGAAAAATCCTCCCTGACTCGGCCCGAAATAGTCCGTACGCTCTGAGCATAGTGTAAATCTGCCATTACATCTACCAGTTTATCTTCGGCAATAACAACATGATTTCTTTTGCAGGAGCCTAATAATACAATTAAAAATAATGAAATTAAAAATCGCTTGCAGTACATTTATTCTTCATTAATTTCTTTCGACAATTGGTGGCGATTAAAAATGAGTAACAATATAATACCCAAAGTGATAGATGCATCAGCAACATTAAATACAGGACGAAAAAAGATAAAATCTTCACCGCCCCATAATGGAACCCATGAAGGATAATTACCTTTTAGAATTGGAAAATAAAGCATATCAACAACTTTCCCCTGAAAAATTGATGAATACCCACCATCGGCCGGAAAGAAAGAGGCTACTTGAAAATAACTGTCGTTAAAAATGACACCATAGAAAACACTATCAATAATATTGCCAACTGCTCCGGCAAAAATTAATGACAGACAAACGATTACACTTGTAGAAGTATTTCCCCTATTAATTAATTTTTTAATGTAAAGAGAAATAAGTATTACAGCCACAATTCGGAATATTGTTAAGAAATACTTTCCTGCTTTTCCGGCAAACTCAAGGCCAAAAGCCATTCCATTATTTTCTGTAAAGTGAATTATAAACCAAGGTGCTACTTTGGTCTCTTCACCTAACATGTAATGTGTTTTTATAAATATTTTCACAAACTGATCTATCAATAATACCAAAAATATTATTGAAACTGATAACTGAGTTTTCGTAAGTTTCACTGCGTTGTTGTTTTATTAAATAAAAAATGAGGGCCATAGGCCCCCTTTTTAAAATTAACGATTTTCTTTTGCCTCAATACTTAATGTTGCATGCGGAACAGCTTTTAAACGCTCTTTGGGAATTAACTTTCCGGTTTCACGACAAATGCCATACGTTTTATTTTCGCAACGAATAAGTGCTGCATCAAGATGTTGAATGAATTTCATCTGACGTTGGGCTAACCGACCCGATTCTTCCTTTGAAAGAACTGCAGCTCCCTCTTCCAACACCTTAAATGTAGGTGATGTATCCATAGTGTCATTATCATCACTATGTGTAATATTGGCCTTTAGTAATTCATAATCACGTTTGGCCTTTTCAAGCTTATCAAGAATCAATGCTTTAAATTCTTCAAGCTCGGCATCCGAATACCTGGTTTTCTCTGCCATACTCAATTTCTTTTCAAAATTATTAAATTACAATCAGCTAACACTTTTCAAGTCTAATTCCAACAACTACACCCTCTTCAATTTCAACCTCAGTAAAATTGGTCATTTTACCAAAATCACAATTAATCAATTTCGTTGCAAGCGTTTGTGTTTGAATATAAGATCCAAAAACTTCTAATGCCTTTTGCGTAAATTGATGCGTACTAATATACAAAACTATTTTATCAGTAACATCAAACCCGGCATCTTTTCTTAGGTTCTGGATACGATTTACAAATTCTCTCGCAATTCCTTCTAATTTCAATTCATCAGTAATTACAATATCAAGTGCTACTGTGTATTTACCTTCATTCGCAACTAACCAACCCGGGATATCCTCTGAAATAATCTCTACATCATTAATATCGAAGTCGATTACAACCTCACCTAAATCCAGTTTACCGCCACTGTTTTTTTCTATTAAGGCAATATCCTGTTGATTTAGCTTTGCAACGGCTGCTGAAATTTGTTTCATGTATTTACCAAATTTCGGACCTAATGTCTTAAAATTTGGTTTTATTTTTTTTACAAGAATTCCTGAAGTATCGGTCAAAAACTCAACACTTTTAACATTCACTTCATTTAAAACCAAGTCTTGAACCTTTTCAAATCGTTCTTTAAACATTGGGTCGACCAATGGAACCATGATACGCGACAATGGCTGGCGAACCCTGATGTTGACTTTGCGTCGTAATGCCAAAATCATTGATGACATTGTTTGCGCAATTGTCATCCGATTCTCGAGCTCCGAGTCTATAAGTATCTCATTACAAACCGGAAACAATTCCAAATGAACCGATGAGGCATCACTCTTTCCTGTTGTATTATTCAAGTCACAAAACAGTTTATCACTAAAGAATGGTGCCACAGGGGCCATTAATTGTGCAACTGTAGACAAACATGTGTAAAGCGTTTGATATGCTGCTATTTTATCTTTATTGTATGAACCGCCCCAAAAACGTTTGCGGTTCAACCTAACATACCAATTACTTAGGTTATCGCCAACAAAATCCTGAATTGCCCGAGCAGCACGAGTTGGTTCATAATTTTCGTAACACCAGGTTACATCTTTTACCAGAGAGTTAAGCAATGAAATAACCCAACGGTCTATTTCCTGGCGTTCGGCCATCGGAACTTCTTCATCACTATAATTAAACCCATCTACATTGGCGTAAAGCGCAAAGAATGAATAGGTATTATATAACGTTCCAAAAAACTTACGTTTTACTTCTTCCAACCCTTCCGGATCAAACTTAATATTATCCCATGGTTGAGCATTTGTAATAAGATACCAACGTAATGGATCAGCCCCACTCTTATCAAATACCTCAAACGGGTCCACTGCATTACCAAGTCGTTTCGACATTTTATTACCAGCTTTGTCGAGAACCAAACCATTGGATATAATGTTTTTAAAAGCTACAGAATCGAACAACATCGTTGCCAAAGCATGTAATGTAAAAAACCATCCACGGGTTTGATCCACACCTTCGGCAATAAAATCTGCAGGAAAGCGCTGATCGAAAATCTCTTTGTTCTCGAACGGATAGTGCAATTGCGCATAAGGCATTGCACCCGAATCGAACCAAACATCAATCAAATCATTTTCGCGATACATTGGTTTTCCAGAATCCGATAGCAAAACGAGTTTATCGACAATGTTTCGATGAAGATCAATGGTATTATAATTCGTATCCGACAGATCATCTAATATAAATCCATCAAAAGGATTCTCGAGAGTCAGTCCTGCTGCTTTTGATTTTTCAATTTCATGAAATAATTCAGATACTGAACCAATACACTTTATCTCTGATCCATCTTCGGTACGCCAGATAGGTAAAGGCGTGCCCCAAAAGCGTGATCTGGAAAGATTCCAATCCATCAAATTTTCTAGCCATTTGCCAAAACGACCTGTGCCGGTAGACTCCGGTTTCCAATTAATGGTTTTATTTAATTCAATCATCCTGTCGCGCATTGCTGTGGTTTTAATGAACCACGAATCGAGCGGATAATATAAAACAGGCTTATCTGTTCGCCAGCAATGGGGATAATTGTGAATATGTTTTTCTATTTTAAATGCTTTATCCTCTTTTTTTAGCATTACACATAAATCTACATCCAGAGTCGTATCAGATTCGGTTTTGGAAGCATCATATGCATTTTTGACATATCGTCCTGCATACTCGGAGTATAGATTAGTGTCGACATGGTTACCAACAAAGGTGGTATCCAAATCTTCGATTCTATAAAATTTACCGGTTCGGTCTACCATTGGTTGTCTTTTTCCATCGGCATCAATCAAAATCAATGGACTTATGCCCGATTTTTTTGCAACCCGATCATCGTCAGCACCAAAAGTAGGTGCAATATGCACTACACCTGTACCATCTTCGGTAGTAACAAAATCGCCGCAAATAACCCTGAAAGCATCACCCATTGGCTTTACCCATGGTATAAGTTGCTTGTAAACAACAGATTCCAACCTATTTCCCCAAAAAGTATCAACAACAACATAAGGTATCTTTTTATCGCCGGATTTGTATGAATCAAAAGGCATATTTTCCACATCACTGTTAAAATAACTGCCAATTCTCTCCTTTGCTATAACTACCGATATTTTATTTCCGGAATATGGATTAAGCGTTTTTACGAGACAATACTCTATTTGTGCACCAACGGCCAATGCTGTATTTGAAGGCAGTGTCCAAGGGGTTGTTGTCCAGGCCAATATATATAAATTTCCTTCCGATTTTTCGAATAGCCATGCCGATTTTGCATTTTTATCTACCTCAAATTGTGCCACACAAGTGGTATCCTTCACATCGCGGTAGCATCCCGGTTGATTTAATTCATGCGTACTTAACCCGGTGCCGGCAGCTGGTGAATATGGTTGAATAGTATAACCCTTATAAAGTAACCCTTTGTTATACAATTCCTTAATAAGCCACCAAAGCGTTTCGATATATTTTGTTTCATACGTAATGTATGGTTTTTTCATATCGACCCAATAACCCATTTTGTGAGTAAGTTCTTCCCAGGCATCGGTATATTTCATTACCTCACGCCTGCATGTGGCATTATATTCTTCAACAGAAACCGATTTTCCAATAGCTTCCTTTGTAATACCAAGCATTTTTTCTACACCCAGTTCAACAGGCAAACCATGTGTATCCCAGCCTGCTTTGCGTTCAACCTGAAACCCTTGTTGTGATTTATATCTGCAAAAAATATCTTTTATGGTTCTTGATATAGCATGATGTATGCCTGGCATCCCGTTCGCAGATGGTGGGCCTTCGTAAAATACAAACGGTTTATGGCCTTCTCTTTCCGTAATGCTTTTTTCGAAAGTATGCTCAATTTCCCACTTTTTGAGTATTTCCAAATTGATTGATGGAAGATTTAGCTCCTTATATTCTGCAAAACGTTTACTCATTTTCTCTTATTTAATGTACTTAAAAAAATTTCGTGCGAAGATATAAATTTATAAACAATACTCCAATAAGATTAAATGGTGTGCCAAATTGGTTTTTCGGGTCTATTTAATGTTCTTATCTTCCAGTTTTTCGGAAAATGATTGTTGAGCCGGTTTGCAACACGTTTTGCAAGCCCTAATGGTATATTATTGAATGATACATATACAAATTCATTACCCGAAGCGACTGTTTCAACAGTATTTAAAGACAAATAGCTAAGTGCTTTATCCCATTCTAACTCCACAGAAGGTAAGCCATTTTTATTAAATGCCTGATGAAAAACAAGAAACTCATTCGGTAAAAGCAAATTCTTTTGTTTCGAAAAAACAGGAAGTCCCAACCCTATCATATTTAACTGTTTCAATTTAAAAACTAATTCATCAAACTCCGAGCGATAAATAACAATTTGATTTTTAAATTCGATTGGCTTAAAAACATTTGCATTATTAATAAGTGAATCTATCTTTTCAGGCTTGATCACTGTTTCTTTTTTAAATTTTATCTTGGGACTCGAGCTTAATTCAGTATTTGTCTTACGCAAAACCGCAACAAATAATCCTTCTCCTTCAAGTTTTGAAGGATAAAAACGTAAACTATCTGTTTCAAATAATTTTGAATGAACCACCCCCCAACTGTCATCTGTTGAAATATGAATACATTCCGCACCTAAATTTTTCATAATCCAATGCACATTTTGCTCATTTTCTTCGATATTAAATGTGCATGTGCTGTATATAAAAAATCCATTTTCTTTTAGAGAAGGCCATATATCCTGCGCTATTTGCCGTTGACGTTTTGCGCACATTAATACGTTATCTTCTGACCAATGGGTTATTGCATTATTATCCTTTCGAAACATACCTTCGCCACTACATGGCATATCAGCCAGAATCAAATCGAATATTATTCCACTTGCTGCAATTTGGGCGGATGTATTGTTTATTATAACCTTATTTTCTGAACCCCATTTCTGAAGATTTTCAAATAAAATCGGTACCCTTTTACCGACAACTTCGTTAGAAACTAAAATCGTATTGTCGGGCAAGTTAGATGAAAGAATTGCCGATTTTCCGCCCGGGGCAGCACATAAATCCAACCAAACCAAATTATTTTTAATATCTATTTTATTGATTATATGATTTATAATCATGGATGAAGCTTCTTGAACATAGTATGCTCCGGCATGAAAAAGCGGATCGAATACAAACTCCGGACGTTCGGTTAAATAAAAACCATTTTTGCACCAAGGAACATCCAAATGACCAGGACTAATATGAGCATTACCCCACTTTTTACGATTGACGTGAACTGAAGTACGGATAGGTTTTACAAGGCCATAAACCATTTCATCAGTAGTTATCTCCGGCAAACCATCAATTCGTTTTAAAAATTCTAACGGATATTTATGCATAATTTAATATCTTCGTGCACCAAAAATAATTTTTATTTTCGAATTATATGACCGGAATATTATATTTAATACCTTCCCTGATAGGTTCAGCCATAACAACAAATGAACTTCCTGAATACAATAAACAAGTAATTAGAAATACCAAGTACTTTGTTGTAGAAGATCTTAGAAGTGCCAGAAGATTTTTAAAACTTGTGGATAAAAATATTGTAATTGATGACCTGCAATTTGGTGTTTTAAATGAACATACTAAACCCTTCGAAGTATTTGAATTGTTAAAACCAATACTTAACGGTACTGACTGTGGCATTATTTCGGAAGCCGGTTGCCCCGGAATCGCCGATCCGGGGGCAGCATTGGTTAATTTGGCACATAAGCATAATATAAATGTTGTGCCATTAGTTGGACCTTCATCGGTAATACTTGCTTTAATGGCTTCCGGAATGAACGGACAAAATTTTGCGTTTAATGGATATTTACCTGTTGAACCAAATGCAAGAATTAGTGCAATTAAAAAATATGAAAAAAGGGCATATCAAGAAAATCAGTCGCAAATATTTATAGAAACGCCTTATCGAAATAATCACCTGTTTCACTCATTCGTAAACACATGTTTGGCCGACACTTTGTTATGTGTAGCAATAAATTTAATGTCGGAAAGCCAATTGATTAAAAGTAAAACAATTAAACAATGGAAATTACAAAATATTGAAATAGAAAAAGTTCCGGCTGTTTTCATAATCATGAAACCCTGACCAATTGTTAGAATTAATGTTCTCACACCGATTGTTAAATATTTTATTTGTCGTTATGATTTTTTTTGTTCAAATTTGTCTCGTTAAACATGTATTATCGAAGTTTAACAAGAGGGTTTGGGTCTAACAATATATTAAAATTGAGTGTGGAAGCTAAGAACACGTCACGCGATTCGCGTGATATTTACGAGGGAATACTTTCGGAAACAAATTATTATAAAATATTAAAGCCGGCTATTGTCGAAAAAATCGGAGAGGATGCTTTTGAATATATCAGCAGCTTTATTCCTGAACTAACGCTTGATTATCGTTTTTTGGCAATTGAAGAACCATTTCATGTTAAAAGTATTATTCAAAATAACCTCTCTGGTATTATAAACATCGAAAGGATTAATAATCAAAAGCACATAAATAAATCGTTAGAAATTGTAAATGAAAAACTTAGCACAAATGGAATTTATATTGGTTGTGTTGAAAGCTATAGTTTAAGACGTACACGCTTAGTTGGAAAAATGGGAATTTTGTTCTATGTAATCGGCCCATTAGATTTCATTTCAAAACGCATTATTCCAAAAATAAGAAAACTCAATTCAGTTCAGGAATTTGTAACCCGAGGAAAACGAAGGGCTATTTCAAACACCGAAGCAATGGGTAGATTAGTTCGGGCAGGATTTGAAATGATAGATTTTAAAGAGATTAATGGGTTAACCTGGTATGTTGGACATAAAGTCTCAAAACCACGAATGGATCATAAACCCAATTACGGGCTCATTTATAAAAAGAAATGCATGGGTAAAAACGGAAAAACGATTTTTATCTACAAATTCAGAACGATGCATCCTTACTCGGAATATTTGCAAACATTTCTGATAAAAAGAAATGGATATTCAGATAAAGGAAACGGAAAAATTAAAGACGATTTCAGAATAGCTTCTTGGGGTTATATTTTCCGTCAATTTTTCCTTGACGAACTTCCCCAATTTATCAATCTTTTAAAAGGAGACCTGAATTTGGTTGGCGTGAGACCAATCAGTTATGCAAGATTGATTGAATTTCCTGAAGATGTGGTAGAATTAAGAAAAAAATTTAAACCGGGCTGTATTCCCCCCTACGTTGCACTCTTAATGAGTGATGAATTAGGAAATATTGAAGCCGAACGTATTTATCTAAAAGAAAAACAAAAAGCACCCTTTAAAACAGATCTAAAATATTTTTTTAAAGCAGTTTATAATATTCTTACTCGTAAAATTGTTTCTGGCTAACATTTTTACTATACT
Source organism: Bacteroidota bacterium (assembly GCA_003249935.1). Lineage (GTDB taxonomy): Bacteria > Bacteroidota > Bacteroidia > Bacteroidales > UBA5342 > SZUA-561. The sequence goes on along the minus strand of QKHT01000212.1, from coordinate 99,468 downwards.
TGCAATTATACAAATGATATAATTAATTTTACATCATTAACATATATACTAAAATATATATGTTTATATTTGCAGCAAATATTGGTGAAATGAATAACATAAACGAGATTCAAATAAGATATACAAAATTAGCTAAAACTAATTGTTGTCTCTCATGTGGTGGTGCAGTGGATAAAAGTGAGCCAAAGATGGGTGATATTTGTGTAGACTTAGGTAGCGGAAGAGGCACCGATGTTTTACGATTGGCCGAAAAGGTAGGTAATAAAGGCTTTGTATATGGCATTGATATAACGGAAGAAATGATAAATTCGGCAAAATCAACTGCCGAAAAGCTTGGAATCGAGAATGTTGATTTTATAAAAAGCAATTTGCTAAATATACCATTGAAAGACAATTCAATAGACCTTATTATTTCCAATTGCGTATTAAACCATGTTGAAGATAAGCAAAAGGTTTGGCAAGAAATATACAGAATACTCAAAAATGGTGGTAGATTTACCATTAGCGACATATATTCAATTCATCCAGTGCCAGAAGAATACAGTAACGATCCTGTAGCCGTTTCGGAATGCTGGGGAGGCTCGATCACAAGAAGTGAATATTTGAATGTAATTAAGATTGCCGGATTCAGAGATCTCGAAATTCTTGAAGAAAGTACCCCCTACGATAAAGGCAGCATTCAGGTGGCCAGTTGGACTATTACTGGCACTAAGGACGAATATACATGCTGCATGTAGCGACGACACTTTTTAATTTTATATATATGAAAAGTTTAGTTAGAAAATCGACTAAGAATGAAAAGAAAGAAGCACAATGCTGTGCCAAACAGTCGAAAATTATCGCCGGATGCCACGACTAAGTCGTAAAAAAAGGCATCCGGCCTTTTTTTATGCAATTAACAGCTCTCAAACACAAAAAGAAATATTAAAGATAAGATGAAACAGTCATCATACAATGTTGTTACCAAAATTTCGAATTCGGATAAGTATTTTATAGTAAACCCGTTATATGGCAGTGCCGATATTCTGGATGCCAAAGACTATCGATTGTTTACCGAAGGCGGAAGTTCTCCCGAGCTTGTTGAAAAAGGGTATATTGTTAACGAATCGGACGAAAAAAAAGCCTTTACAAAAGCCTATCTGAAATTTATCGACGATCGTGAATCAGATGAAGTCCAAATATTTTTTGTTACAAACTACAACTGCAACTTTGCTTGTTCATATTGTTATCAATCAAGTTATGAACCAGCAAAAGAGGAATTAAGCGAAGGTATAATACAGGCATTTTTTAATTATATCGATACCAAATTTAGCCTTCGTAAAAAATATATTACCATTTTCGGGGGCGAACCCCTTTTAGGTTCAACCAAACAAAAAGAATTAATATCAAATATTATTGGCGAGGCTCAAAAACGAACCCTCGACATCGCAATTGTTACAAACGGATATAATATTTCCTCATATATTGACATTTTAATTTCACCGAACATCCGAGAAATACAAGTGACCTTAGATGGTACGAAACAATTTCATGATACACGACGATTTTTAAAGGGTGGACAATCTACATTCGATAAAATAGTTGAAGGCATAGACCTGCTGATTGAGAATAAGATTCCGGTAAATCTTCGAATGGTTATCGACAAAGAAAATATCGGTAATCTACCCGATTTAGCAAAATATGCAATAGAAAAAGGATGGACAAAATCGAAGAGTTTTAAAACACAACTTGGCAGGAACTACGAACTACATGATTGCCAAACAGATAGAGGAAAACTTTATTCGCGACTTGAATTGTATTCGGATATTTTCGAACTTTTGCAACAACATCCCGAAATTTCGGAATTTCATCAGCCAGCATTTTCCATTTCGCGATTTTTGTATGAAAATGGTGAAGTGCCTACCCCACTTTTTGATGCATGCACAGGCACAAAAACCGAATGGGCCTTTGATTTTAAAGGTAATATTTATTCGTGCACAGCAACGGTAGGAAAAGAAGGTGAAGAATTGGGTACTTTCTATCCTGAAGTCACACATAATATTACGGCAATTGAAGATTGGAAATCTCGGGATATTTTATCTATAAGTAAATGTAAATCATGTAATTACAGTTTATTGTGTGGCGGCGGATGTGCATCAATGGCAAAAAATTATAACGGGAACATTCACCAGCCAGACTGTCGTCCGATTCCTGAACTACTAAGCCTTGGTGTATCTCACTATTTTAACGAATCAATATAACACATTATGAAGGAAATAAATACAAATGAGTTTGATAACGAATTACGCAGCAATGAAATCGTAATTGTTGATTTTTTTTCAACTGAATGTCCGCCTTGCGAAGCATTGGCTCCAAAACTCGAAAGCATTGAAAAACTTGTTGGCAATGAGGTACATATAGTAAAGATTTACCGGCAAGGCAATCGTGATTTGGCTGAAAAACTCAATGTAAAATCATCACCAACATTATTATTTTATAAAAATGGCGAAGAAATAGCCCAACGTTTATCCGGCGGAATTAAAAGGTCTGAAATAATAAGAACTTTGAAACTGATATTGGGAAAAGATCGGTTAAATTCTTTACTTTCAGGAATTGAACCCATTGTAACTGAAACCGATGTGGCGATATTAGGTGCCGGACCGGGCGGATTAACAGCGGGTTTATATCTATGTCAAGCGAAAATTGATGCCACATTAATTGATATAAATTTGCCCGGCGGAAATGTTTCAACAACGCATCAGGTGTCTAATTATCCGGGGTTTATTGAACCGCAGCCAGGCTATTTGTTGTCGCATAATATGTCGGAGCAAACTAAAAAATGTGGAACCACCTATAAAGTGGCAGTAGATGTTACTAAGGTCAATCTTGAAACCAAAGAAATTACTATCGACGAATTTGAAACAATAAAAGCAAAAAAAATAATTATTGCCACAGGAACTTCGCCTAACAGAATTGGCATTCCGGGCGAACTTGAATTTAAAGGTCAGGGCATTTCATACTGTGCAACTTGCGATGCGAAGTACTTTGCAGACAAGGAGGTAATTGTAATTGGAGGAGGAAATTCGGCTGTTGAAGAAGCCGATTTCATATCAAAATTTGCATCAAAAGTGTTTATGATTCATCAATTTGACAAGTTCCAGGCCAATAAGCAAGCTCAGGAGAAAATATTATCGAATCCAAAATTTTCGTTTCTTTTTGAACATGAACCTCGTGCTTTCATTAAAGACGGAAACAGAATGATTGTCGAAGTTCAAAACTTAAAAACAAAAGATACTTTTAAACTTTCGGGCGATGGTGTTTTTGTGTTTATTGGATTGAAGCCCAATATCGATCTATTCAAAAATAATTTGGAACTCGACCAATGGGGCTATATTATAACCGATGAAGATAAAAGAACCAGCATCAAAGATGTGTATGCCGTGGGTGACGTAACAAGTAAAAAATATCGACAAATTACTACGGCTATTGCCGATGGGACTATTGCAGCAATTTCCATAACAAGAGAGTTAGATAATTGATTATAAGACTATTATTCACAAAAAAAGCCGCTTAAAAAGCGGCTTTTTTTGTGAACTCGGAGGGAGTCGAACCCCCAACCCTCTGATCCGTAGTCAGAAGCTCTATCCAATTAAGCTACGAGTCCGGTTTGCAAAAGCTAAAATTTTCGTCACAAAAAAGTGATTTTGTGAACTCGGAGGGAGTCGAACCCCCAACCCTCTGATCCGTAGTCAGAAGCTCTATCCAATTAAGCTACGAGTCCTTCTGCTTTTGCGAGTGCAAAGATACACCATTTTCCTTTTCATACAATACTAAACAACGTTTTATTTGATATTTCAGACACAATTTATCACAATAAATTCATTCATAGTGAGTTCCAAATCAATTTTATTTTATGTTTGAATGCAAAATAATAATTTGTAACTTTCGGCTTAAATCACGAATATTCTTAATGTGTTATGAAAGTAAATAAAGTAGTTAAGTATGTGGCCTTTGGCATTGCCAGCCTATTATTGATTGTTGCATTATTGCCCTTTATTTTTAAAGGAAAAATAGAAAAGGTGGTAAAGGAAACTTTAAATGAACAGGTAAATGCCCATGTGGCATATGGTCAAACGTCGATTTCATTATTTCGAAATTTTCCCAACCTAAGTTTCGACCTAAAAAATTTTGTTGTTACAGGGAAGTACCCTTTTGAAGGTGATACACTGATATTTGCATCAAAAGCGAGTCTTTCTATGGTTCTCTCAAAAGTTATCTTTTCTGGTCAAATTGAAATTCCTCGCATCGAAATTGAAAATCCATTAATCAATATTCTTACGGATTCTTTAGGAAGGGTAAATTATTTGATTGTACCGGAAAGTACCGATGAAAAACCTGTTGCTGAACAAAATACTGCTTCGGATTTTAAAATTACCCTAAACCAGTTTAAAATAAGCAACGGAACGATGAATTATTTCGATGACTCTTCAAAGATCTATTTTTCGACACATCATATTTCTGTTGACCTTAAAGGCGATTTTTCGGCAAAAACAACGAATCTCGAAATCGCTTCAAATTTTCCATCAAACTTTCTAAGAATGGATAGTACATCCTATCTCGAAAATCTTGGTGCTGGATTTAAAGGCATAATCGAATGCGATTTCGAAAAATCGCTCTATACATTTAAGGATAATTCATTGTCGGTTAACGGATTCATATTTAACCTTTTGGGTAACCTTAAACTTAATGATCAATCGATGGATTTTAATTGGGAGATTTCATCACCAGCATCTGACATGAAGGCTCTATTAACGATGTTTCCCGCAAAACTTTCGAAGGAATATATGCTCGACAAGGTGGATGCAAAAGGAACCCTTACTTTGAACGCTAAGATAAACGGTTCATACAAAGATGAAAACCATTTACCCGGGATTGACTTCACAATGAAACTTGAAAAGGGATACTTAAAGTATAGCGACTTACCCGAATCGGTAAACAATATCGAAATTGACACACGAATAACGCTACCTAATGATAGTAATATTAATGCGTTGAAAATAGATGTAAATAACATCAGTGCTTCAATTGCGAGTAATCCAATCAATTCTTCATGGCACTTTTCGGATATTATAACAGACATGTTCATATATGGCAACCTTAAGACTAAAATCGATTTTGCTACTTTAAAAAATGCCATACACCTTGATTCGATGGACATTAACGGATTGATTCAGGCCGAATTGGCTATGAAGGGAAGAATTTCGGCATTAGAACAAGCCAAATATCAGGATTTTTATGCGTCAGGCCAATTGACACTTAAAAATTTCATGTTTACTAACAACTTGTATCCCAAAGGAATTCACATACCCAAAGGTGACATGACATTCGATCCGGCAAAAATTAAACTAAGCGATACGAAAATAGAAATCGGTACTTCAGATTTTCTGTTGAATGGATTTCTGGAAAATTACATACTTTTTGCACTTAATAAAGGTGTATTAAAGGGGCAACTCAATCATGTTTCTGATCAAATGAATATCGCTGATTTGATGCCGCAACCGACTACCACAGAGGAAAATACAACAACCGATTCTGCCGCAGTTTTAATTCCTCAGAATCTGAATATTAACTTCTCATCCAAAATAAATAAACTCATCGACGACAGCCTTACCATTTCGAACATAATTGGTAATATTGGCGTTACCAAAAATGAGGTTGTATTAAAACAATTAAGTATGAACCTGTTGGATGGTTCGATTGCCGTTTCAGGTTTATACAATACTAAAGATTCAAACAATATTTTTACAAAATTAGATTTGATGGTTCAAAACATTGATTTAGTGAAAACGGTTGTCGCATTTCCTTCTATCCAAAAGATTATTCCAATTACTAGGAAGGCCAGTGGTCGTTTATCAACTCAACTTAATTATTATGGAAAAATGGATCGATATTCAAACCCGAAACTAAACTCCATACTTAGCAACGGTACAATTACTTCAACCGGATTAACGGTTCAATCAGATGCCACAATTTCAAAATTTGTTAAGTACCTGAAAAAGAGCTCTAATAGTGATGATTTGGCTACAGGACCTCTAAACGTAAAATTTAAAATAGAAGATGGAAAATTTAGTATTGAACCTTTTGATTTTAAAATCGGCGACCGATTCGTTAATTTTTCGGGCTATCATACACTTGAAAATCAAATGAATTATGTGTTAAAAACACAAGTTGAATCGTCGGAACTTGGCAAAGATGTTTCGGGGTTCATCTCTAATATTACAGGCGGAAGCACTCCGGTTCCAATTGCAATTACAATTAAAGGCAATATCAAGAAACCTGAGGTTGGAATCGATGCATCGCAAGCAGCCAAAGAAATAGGAAAAGCAGCAAAGGAAAAACTATTAAAAGGTTTATTTGGGAAATAAACAACTGAAAATAAAATTAAAAAGGGAAGCTTTCGAGCCTCCCTTTTTTTATGCTTTTAATATTCTAATGCGCCAATTATTTCAGTGACCGATTTAAAACCATGACGTTCGAGATAATTGTTGATGCCCTCGATTATTTTAGGACACACCATTGGATCAATAAAATTGGCGGTTCCAACCTGAACACCTGTCGCACCTGCCAGAATAAATTCTATGGCATCTGTGGCATTCATAATTCCACCCATGCCAATAATAGGTATTTTTACGGCATTGTATACTTGCCACACCATACGCAAAGCCACCGGCTTTACAGCAGGACCGGAGAGTCCGCCCGTTACAGTCGATAATATGGGTTTTCGTTTTTGTGCATTTATTGCCATGCCAAGCAATGTATTTATTAATGAAATGCCGTCGGCTCCTTCGGCTTCACAAACACGTGCGATTTCGGTAATATCAGTCACATTAGGCGAAAGTTTAACAATCAACATCCCATCATAAACTTTTCTCACCGCTTTTACTACTGCGGCAGCCGATGGACAGGAAGTACCAAATGCCATTCCTCCTTCCTTTACATTAGGGCAGCTTATATTCAACTCAATGCCCGGTATTGACTTAATTTCATTTATTTTTTCAGTTACAATTACATAATCCTCTACTTTTGAGCCCGAAACATTAATAAAGATATTGGTATCATACTTTTTAATTCTTGGATAAGTATTTTCTAGTATAAAATCCACTCCTTTATTCTGCAACCCTACGGCATTCAACATGCCCGACGGCGTTTCGGCCATTCTCGGATATTTATTTCCCTGACGAGGCTCTAAAGTGGTTCCTTTAACGAATATTCCACCCAAAATACCCGGATTATAGTAATCTTCAAACTCTTCTCCAAACCCATATGTCCCCGAGGCGGTCATAACCGGATTTTTAAACTCCAGATTTTTAATTTTTATTCTGAGATCTGCCATTTTAAGTCTTTTATATTAAATACCGGCCCTTCAGTACACACACACACATGGCCTTTTACTGATTCAGTCACACAGCATAAACAAACGCCAAAGCCACAGGCCATCGTATTTTCTAGAGAAGCTTCGCATTCAATATTTCTTTTGGCGGCATATTTGGCTACTGCTTTCATCATAGCATCAGGTCCGCATGTATAAATCATATCAAATTGGTTCGATTCATCCCATAAAACCGGGTGATGAATTACAAATCCCTTTGTTCCTTTTGAACCATCTACTGTTGTGTAATAAGTCTTACCAATTGCTTCATATTCTTCCGTTTGTGTCAATGCTGAAATATCTCTGGCCCCAAGTAAAAATTCGGGTTTAACACCAGCAGCTAAAAGTTGCTTGCCTAACAACATTAAGGGAGCGATACCACAACCACCACCAATTAATAGTACCCTTGATTCTTTAGGAGCAATGGAAAAACCACGGTTACCTAAAGGAAAAAGAATATTTAAAGTTGAACCAACACTTAAGTTGCACAAAGTTTCGGTACCTTTTCCTACGGACTGTATCAGAAATTTTAAAGAATTGTTATTATAATCGACATCTTGAATCGAAAATGGACGCCGTAAAAAGACATCTGCATTTCCATCAACTTTTATTTCAGCAAACTGACCTGCAGTAATCGACGGAATTTCCTCATCAGTTTTTACCGTTAAAACCACATATTCAGAATTTAAGCGTCTGTTTTCGCTCACCTTAAAATCAAGTACTAATTTTTTTGCCATTTAATGCATTTTGGGCGCAAAATTACAAAAAAACATTGGCTAATTAAATCAGTAAAGCGAAATATAACATCTTTAAGGCGTTAACTCCTCGAAACTATGGTCATCATAAAACACAATTATTCGCATAATCTTTCTATGAACCGGACGAGGGTTATCATTGAACTTATACTTAATACCGGGCATATTTTCTTGTTCAGAAGTACCTTGTGAGGCGCGATCTGGTTCTTCAGAATCTTCTGTCATTGCTTGCTCTCCGGCCATTATAGGTTCAACAACAGCCTTTGATGTATTGGTTGGTTGGATCACACTCGCTCTTTCAATTTTCTCGCTATCTTTAGGTGTATCAAATAATGAAAGTAAGTTTGGCTCGCGTTTATTTACAACGGGTGATGGAATTTCGTTTAATGCAGAACGATCAAGATGCATTGAACCAGTACCAGTTATCAACCATTGAGCATTTAAAAGAGGAAATGCTTCTAAAAGTTTGGAAATAAAATCTACACTTGGATTATTACGACCATTAAGAATGTGTGAAACACTTGAACGTTGAACGCCAAGGATATCAGCAAATTGAGATGCTGTTAAACCTTCCTTTTCAATAATTGCGGCTATTCTGCTTTTCATATTTCAAAAAATAACGAGTAGATACTAAAATATCATTTGCATTTTGGGTTGAATAAAATAACAAATGTAATATTCGCAAATGTAACTTATTTTACAATACTAACCAAATTAAAATCACATACGTAACATTTACAATTGTAAATTATCATACATTTGTAATCTCACATCAAATTACACTTGTAAAGTATTGAACGCAATAGACATGCCATATTGGTATTTTTAACAAAATTATGAAACCATCAAATCTGAGATCCAAGGACAATTACATTGTTTATTTGGCTCTATAAGCACAATATTGTAATATAAGCCGGTCAGATATTAAAAATATATTGCGAATAAATGTATTTTTAATTATTTTATATCCATTCGTGTTTTTAATTCATTATATAATACCTTATTACATTAAATATTCAATTCGTACAAAGCTTGGCTTGTTTACAAGTCGACAAAATGTATATAATACTCTAAGCTTAGGTTAAAATGCGAAAATTTACGATTAAAATAAGCCTGCATCATTTTTAAAACTAACATTTAATATAACCGTAGCAAAATATCAAACGTAGTTATAAACATATTGTAGTTTAGGTTTAAATAACCAATATATTAAACTGGAATACAATATTTTAACAAACTAAAAATACAAACATTGTCAGTAAATTGATACCATAGCAAGCAAAAAGTCATTACATACATACATTATTACTTAATATAATTACGATTAACATACTGGTCATTAGATATTTAGCTCTGTAATTTTTTGCCGATAATGATGTTTACAATACTGAATAATTGCATTTACATCTTTGGGCAAACACCGAGTTACAATTGTAATATTCAAATATTATACCCCCTACCCCATTTATGTCCTTATCTCACTTTACATCGCTATACCCCATTTTACATATTACACATGTAAACATAAGTAACACTAAAACAAAAAATATGTAATTACATATGTAAACATTCGAATATTTTGTATATCGCATTCTAAAAGAAAAGGGGTACTTGAAAATTCAAGTACCCCTATGTTTTACCTTAAAAAAAAATAGTAATCTTGGGAGAAAAGGTCCAAAATTTTATTTTTATGAATTACCTCCTACTGATGAAATAGAGATGTACAACATAATTATTAGCTACTAATTATGTTAAATAAATTAGATTACAAATTTTGGTCAGCCACTTTTCATCTATCACATCAAACGAATTTAGGGCTTTGCTATCCACATCCAAAACGCCAGAAATTTCATTATTATTGAAAACCGGAATTACAATTTCACTCTTCGATAATGAGCTGCATGCAATATGCCCTGGAAACCTCTCAACATCACCAACAATAACTGGTTTATGAGAATCTATTCCAGCCCAACATACACCGGTATGTTGTTTTAAACGCATGCAAGCCACTGTTCCCTGATAAGGACCAACAACCAAATCATGTGAATTTTCGAGCAAATAAAAACCTGTCCAGAAAAAATAATCGAACTTATGATGGAGCACTGCTACAATTGTAGCCATTCTGCTCATTGGATTCTTAACCGGTACTACTAATTGCTCCAATTGCTCAAAAACACGAGAATAACGCCCTTCTTTTTTATTACGATCCATACAAATCTTCATTTTTACAAAAATAGAAAAGCCGATGAAATAATTCATCGGCTTACCCTTATTTTTCAGACTATTTATCTATAATCCTTTAACTGATCCATCAATCTTTTTCGTGCAAAAAAGATACGGCTTTTAACTGTTCCAATTGGAAGTTCCATATCGTCAGCTATTTCCTTGTACTTATAACCAGCAACATGCATCGTAAAGGGTTTTTTATACTCATCCGGAAAACTGTTTATAACTTTATTAATCTCATTAATCGAATATGCACCATCCGGTGTATTAAATCCAGAATCCTGAGGTAAATTAAGATGATATAAATCTTCTGTTTTATCTACAAGTGTTTGACTGTTAACGATTTTACGATAATTATTAATAAAAATATTTCGCATAATTGTAAACATCCAACCTTTAAAATTGACATTGTCTACGAACTTTTCTTTATTGCGCAGTGCTTTTAAAGTAGTTTCCTGAAGCAAATCTTCAGCATCCTCTGTGTTTGCTGTAAGGCTCAAGGCAAAAGTATAAAGCTTATCTTGCATGCCGAGCACTTCATCTTGAAATTGCAATGGTGTCATGTGTCTACTCTTTTTTGGGTTTCCTGAAATAAAGTTACAAATTGTTTTTGAGATACACTAACCAATATTCATTGTTGTTTTATATCAATGTAGACTAATTCTAAATTATAACAACGTCATTATATTAATTTTAAAGCACTTATACGTCGTTATTTTTATATTGTCTAAATTACAATAGAATATTTTTTTGTTGAGAAACCCATTATTATTTTTAAATTTAGCGATTAAATATAAGTTGAAATGAATCGAAAATACCGTATGCCATTCAAACTGATTTTTGGGCTTCTTCTTTTAATTCAATCATTTTGTTCATTTGGAAAAACAAAAGTATTTGTAATTGATATTAAACAAGAGATAGGCAGTACTTCATGGATAAAGGTTCAACACGGTTACCAAGAAGCGGAATCGATTGGCGCAAGCGCAATTATTATTCATATGAATACATATGGAGGGTTGGTTCTATTTGCAGATTCGATAAGAACTAAAATTCTAAACTCAAAAATTCCTACGCACGTTTTTATTGATAATAATGCTGCTTCAGCAGGAGCCTTGATATCCATTGCCTGTGATAGTATTTATATGCGCCCTGGCGCAAATATTGGAGCAGCAACTGTTGTAAATGAATCGGGCCAAAAAATGCCTGATAAATACCAGAGCTATATGCGAGCCACAATTCGATCGACAGCAGAAGCTCATGGAAAAGATACACTCATAATTAAACAAGATACGATTCTTAAATGGGTACGCGATCCAAAAATTGCGGAAGCAATGGTCGATGAGTCAGTTTATATACCAGGAATTATTGACACCGGGAAGATATTAACATTTACAGCCCAGGAAGCCATTAAATACGGATATTGCGAAGGTTTATGCAATAGTATTGATGAAGTGGTTGGAAAATTGAAGATTGTTGATTACGAATTAGTGAAATATCAACCGACGTTCTTTGATAACATTAAAGGTTTTTTAATGAATCCGGTAGTTAGCGGAGTTCTGATTCTAATCATTCTGGGAGGCATCTATTTTGAATTACAAACACCAGGTATTGGTTTTCCGATTATCGCATCGCTCGTTGCTGCTGTGCTCTATTTTTCACCATTCTATATTGATGGATTAGCCCAAAACTGGGAAATTATTTTGTTCTTCATTGGTATGATCTTAATTGGACTGGAAGTTTTGGTAATACCCGGTTTTGGTGTTGCAGGTATTTTGGGAATAATTTTTGCTTCCGGAGGTTTGATACTGAGTATGATAAACAATAATTGGTTCGATTTTTCGGCGGTACCCAATACAAAACTTCTAAGTGCCATTCTTACTGTGTTTTTATCTTTTTTTCTATCAGTGTTAGGTGGAATTTATTTTACTTCCAGATTTTGGGGACGAGGTATATTCTCAAAAATAGGCTTAAATGTTGAAATGAAAGTTCAAGATGGATATATTGGTGTAACTCAAAATATTGAAGACTTATTGGGAAAAGAGGGCATTGCATATACATCACTAAGACCATCTGGCAAGATCTTGGTAAATAATGAAATATATGATGCAATAAGTGAAGCAAATTTGATAGCTAAAGGAACAAAAATAAGAGTTACCAGACAAGAAGCAGCACAAATGTATGTTATCGAAGTTTAGGTTCAACCAAAACATTTATCAATTATATAATCTAAGGAAGTGCTTTCATCAACTGGAATTGTTTGGTATTTGTTGAACCATGTCATTTGTTTTTTTGCATATCGTCGGGTGTTAACTTTAATTTTATCAACTGCTTGCTCAAAATCGTAAACACCTGATAAATACAAAAATAACTCCTTGTAGCCTACTCCATTTAACGCATTTAAATCTCTTTGTTCCCAATAGAATTTAACTTCATCGAGCAAGCCTGCCTGTATCATTTTATCCACCCGAGTATTTATTCGTGAAAATAACAAGGGCCGGGGCAATTCAATATTAAAATGAATTATTTTAAATGGGCGTATTGCCGTCTTGTGGTTTAAAAAAGAAGAATAAGGTAGACCTGAACTTAAACAAACTTCGAGTGCATGTATTACTCTTGCAGGATTCCGAACATCAATCCTACCGTAGATTAAAGGGTCAAGCAATTGCAACTGTATTTTCATATTATCAAGCCCATGTTTTTCGAACTGGTTAGTGAGCATTTTACGAATTTCTGGGTCAATATCCGGTATTTCATCAATTCCATTGAGAATGGCATTGACATACAGCATTGAGCCGCCAGTAAGTACTACAAAATCATTAATTTCAAGTAATTGGTTAATTTTTTTAATTGCATTATCCTCGTATGTCTTTACATTGTAATATTGGTCAACATTAAGAAATGCAATAAAATGATGCGGCACCCGTGAAAGTAAGTCTTCACCAGGTGCCGCAGTACCGATTTTTAGACCTTTGTACATCTGGCGCGAATCGGCCGAAATGATTTCAGCATTTAATCTTACTGCCACCTCCACAGCTAAATCACTTTTACCTGAAGCTGTTGGGCCAGTAATAACAATTAGTTTTTTCTGCACCAATTAATAGTATCGTCCATCATCATCATCATCCGAATAGCGACCGCCACCAATCACATCGTCATCGTCATCGAAATTAAAATCATCGTCATCATCAGAGAATTTTTTAATGTCGTCGTCGTCAACAAAATCATCCATTTCGTCCAAGTCAAAATCATCGAAATCTTCTTGCGAAGGAGGATCGCCGGCTGCTCTTGCAATTTTCGCTTTTGCAAGTTGCTTAGTTTCATCCAACTGTAACAACTCGATAAAGAAACCTCGGTCATTTAAAAAGTCAAACTGATAGTAAAGCCGATCTTTCTTTTTACCTACAATTTCGTTTAGCCTTACATCTTCCATAATCAATGCCTCATCAGTCGAATCATCCATTGGCATTAACGTAATTTCCTGCCCCTTTTCCCATTCCTCATCCGACACGAAAAAAGAAGCCAACTGGCTTTTGTCAAAATTCACCGAATCCATAATTGCCTCGTGGAGATCATAAAAAGTCGCTTCAGAGTCAATCAGAATCTCTCTTACAAAATCATCGTTTTCATCAGAGAGAATTAAAAAATGATAAATCATAATTTCCTTTTCTTGTATTTTTCTCAATGTTTATCCTACAAAATAAAGTTAGAAATTTTTTGTGATATGAAAAGGGCAAAACCAAGAAAAATTTTATTTTATTTTACTCTAACATTTGGATATTCCAAAATCGGTTTACACAACTGATTATTAATAAATTGAACAAATTATTATATTTAAAAAATCACAATTTGAGGGTAAAAATTCACTCAAAAAACATATTTTGTTTACAATTAAGCAACAAACTAAATACCAAATATCTATCTATTCAAGTAAATTTCTGTCGAATATTCATTCATTTTTCAAAAAACACACAAAAAATCATATAGTATTCTACTAAAAAAGGCGGTCTAAAACCGCCTTTTTTTTGATGAAAGAATAAAAATTATCCACACTTAGAATTACCACAATTCTGACATGTTAAACAACCTTCCTGATAAACTATTTCGTCGCTTCCGCATGTCTGGCATTTATGACCATCGGCTTTGGTGCCATTTGGAATGTATCTTTTCAATGCTCTTTCCACGCCGTTTTTCCAAGTATTAATCGATTGTGTATCCAGATCAAGTCCTGCGACCAATTTCACAGCCAAATCAATTGGCATACCGTACCTTAAAACGCTCGAAATTAGTTTGGCATAATTCCAGAATTCAGGGTTAAATTTATACGATAACCCTTCAATTGTGATTTTATACCCTCTTCTGTCAACATACTGAAAGTCATATCTTTTATTACCATTTTCGTCCACATTTTTAATAATGACACCACTATTAACCGATTTTGGAATTATAATTCCTTCCTCATCGTCATTTAGACCGGTAAATATTTCATATGGTTTTTCATTCAGAACACCGACAAAAGCAATCCAACGTTCTTTATTATTCTGAAATCTAACAACGTGAGCATTAAGTTCTTTTGGTCTTTCTTCTGTTACCGCTTCCGGAATATTGGTATTTCCGTTTTTTCCATCGGTAGATAGTAATACGCCGGAACGGGATCCTTCGCGATAAACGGTTACACCTTTACATCCGCTTTTCCAAGCTTCCATATAAAGTTGAGCGACCAGTTCTTCTGTTGCAGTTTCGGGAACATTAATTGTTACACTAATTGAATGGTCTACCCATTTTTGAATTCGACCTTGCATATGAATTTTTTCGATCCAATCCACATCATTTGCCGTAGCTTTATAGTATGGCGATTTTTCAACCATCTCATTTAATTCATCCTGAGAGTATTTACGATTGGTATCGTACCCATTAATATGCATCCAATCCACAAATTTATGATGGAAAACGATAAACTCCTGCCACGAATCGCCAACTTCATCTGTGAAGTCAATAGTAACATCAGCGTCGTTAGGATTAACCTTTCTACGTCTTTTATAAACTGGTCTGAACACAGGTTCAATGCCAGAGGTCGTTTGTGTCATTAATGATGTTGTGCCTGTTGGGGCAATTGTTAAACAAGCAATATTTCTACGCCCGTATTTTTTCATTTCCGACAAAACTGTGGGATCCACTGAGTTAATCCGCTGAATAAATGGATTATTTTTTTCGCGTTCATAACTATAAATTGGAAATGCCCCACGTTCTTTAGCCATTACTACTGATGCACGGTATGCCTCTACCGCAATTTCCTGATGAATTTTAACAGAAAAATCGGTAGCATTTTTAGTGCCATATTGCAATCCTAAAGCGGCAAGCATATCACCTTCGGCAGTAATACCCACGCCGGTTCTACGACCTTTAAGCGTTTTTTCCTGTATATTTTTCCACAGATTGATTTCTACTCTTTTTACTTCATTGGATTCAGGATCGGCTTCAATTTTTTTAATAATTGCATCTATTTTTTCCGATTCTAAATCGATAATGTCATCCATCATTCGCATCGATATGGCCACATGTTTTTTGAATTTATCAAAATCGAATGTGGCATTCTTAGTAAATGGCTCATTAACATAAGAATACAAATTAATCGCTAATAATCGACAGCTATCGTACGGACATAATGGAATTTCGCCACATGGATTTGTGGACACTGTTCTGAACCCGAGGTCGGCGTAACAATCCGGAATTGACTCGTTTATTATTGTATCCCAAAACAAGATACCGGGTTCGGCCGATTTCCATGCATTGTGAATAATTTTGTTCCATATTTTTTTGGGGTCTACGAGTTTTTCGTATTGAGGTTGTTTTGAAACTACCGGAAATTGTTGATGATAGGATGTTCCTTCAGCAAGTGCCTGCATAAAATCGTCGTGAATTTTAACCGATACGTTGGCACCTGTCACCTTACCTTCTGTCATTTTTGCATCGATAAAATCTTCTGCATCAGGATGTTTTATAGAAACACTTAGCATTAAAGCACCGCGGCGACCATCCTGAGCTACTTCTCGGGTCGAATTGGAAAATCGTTCCATAAATGGAACCAATCCGGTAGAGGTTAGTGCTGAATTTTTTACCGGTGAACCTTTGGGACGGATGTGAGATAAATCGTGTCCTACTCCCCCACGGCGTTTCATAAGTTGTACTTGCTCCTGATCGATTTTCATGATACCACCATATGAATCGGCATCATCTTCGTTACCAATAACAAAGCAGTTGGAGAGAGATGCAATCTGATAATTATTTCCAATACCAGTCATTGGACTTCCCTGTGGAACAATGTATTTGAAATCACGAATAAGCTCCAGAACTTCATCGGTGGATAATGAATTTGGGTACTTAGCTTCGATTCTTGAAATTTCACCAGCAATACGCTTATGCATATCATCAGGATCTTTTTCAAAAATGTTACCATCCGAATCCTTAAGGGCGTACTTACTTACCCAAACCCGAGCCGCAAGTTCGTCTCCTTTAAAGTAAAGTTTCGATGCTTCTAAGGCTTCATCAAATGTGTAAACTTTCTGCTCGTTTACCGGAATGCCACTACTTACTGACAAATTTTCTGTTTCCATCCAATACAAAGTGTTTCTGTTAAAGAATATTAGCTGACCTCTCTCCTTCCATATCAGCAAGTGCTAAATTACAATCATTATTTTAAAAAGCTATTATTATGACTCACTTGTTATCAACAAGTAATCAACATTCATATAACACACATTATCAACAACATAGACACAAATCATTTTTTTACAAACAATATCTGCTATATTATTTTAAACAATATGAAATCTAATAATTCGAACCAACTTTTCTTATTTAGATTTGTTCTATACACTAACTATACATATATTAACATTTAAAGTCCATAATAACTGTTATCCGACTACGGTTCAACACAAAAAACCAGCGAGAAAACGATTTTGAAAAGGCAATTATGATTGGTACTTTTGCAACGAAAATCAATTTTTAAATAAAAGATGAAAACTACATCGGCCAAAATTTTGCAACCCAACGAAGACAAAAAACTATATATTGAAACATACGGCTGTCAGATGAATATTGCCGACAGCGAAGTTGTGGCTTCGGTAATGCAATTGGCGGGTTACATATTAACAGAAAAGCTTACGCAAGCCGATGCCATATTCATAAACACATGTTCTGTACGCGACAATGCAGAACAGCGTATTCATTCGCGACTAAAATACTTTAAATCGTTAAAAAAGAAAAACAACCAACTTATCGTGGGTATTTTGGGGTGTATGGCTGAACGCACAAAAGAGGAATTAATAAAAACCGGGATGGTTGATTTAGTTTCAGGTCCGGATGCCTACATGGAATTGCCCGAATTGGTGGCCTCTGCCGAAAATGGTAAACCCGCTATTAATATTGTATTATCGACTAAAGAAACTTATGCCAATATAATGCCTAAACGTATTGGCCATTCACGTATAAGTGGATTTGTTTCCATAATGCGTGGTTGTAACAATTTTTGTACATATTGCATTGTACCATATACAAGAGGGCGGGAACGCAGCCAGGTTCCAGATAGTATATTTATGGAAATAAGCGACTTACAATCAAAAGGTTTTAAAGAAGTTACATTATTGGGTCAAAACGTAAACTCTTATAGTTATACTGAAACCTCCGGAAGAGAAATTAAATTTGAGAATCTTCTCGAAATGGTAGCAACAAAATTTCCTGAAATGCGAATCAGATTTTCGACAAGTCATCCCAAAGACATGGGTGACGATATTTTGAGAATTATAGCAAAATATAAAAACATATGTAAGCACATCCACTTACCAATACAGTCGGGGAGTTCAAAAATGCTAAAAACGATGAACCGAAAATACACCCGTGAGTGGTATTTGAATCGGATTGAGGCAATAAGAACGATTATTCCGGAATGTGCCATTAGTACGGACATTTTTTGTGGGTTTCATGGTGAAACGGATGAGGATCATCAACAAACGCTTGAAATAATAAAAACTGTAAGGTACGATGATGCTTTTATGTTCAAATACAGCGAAAGGCCGGGCACATATGCCGCAGATAATCTGGCAGATAATGTGCCCGAGGAAATTAAATCGAAACGATTGCAACAAATTATTGATTTACAGAAACAGATCGGAGCCGAAATAAATAGTTCGGAAATTGGTAAAACATACGAAGTTTTGTGTGAAGGTGTTTCAAAACGCTCACGCGAACAACTTTATGGGCGAACCAGTCAAAATAAAGTAGTTGTTTTTGACAGAAACCACCATAAAATTGGCGATTATGTCATATTAAAAATTGTTCAAACGACCTCGGCAACACTTATTGGCGAAGAAATCAAATCTTAATAGTTAAAAACATCATGCCTAAAGACATAACGGATTATTCCGTTGGCGTGTTTCGAGCATGGTTCTGATAATAACTTCATCGGTAAATCCCATTCCGTCTGTGGCCAACTTACCAATATTGGCAATGGTGCTTTCGACATCCGAAGCTACTATTCCATTATTGTCATTCAGGGAGAAACCATCTATTGCCAGCAGTGCTGCCCGCACAGCTTCCCCAACCCCTGAAGCTATTTTTATCGAGCAACCAAATTTAGCCCCATCACATATCATACCCGTTAGCCCACCTGTCATATTTGAAATGGCCATTTCAATTTCTTTCAATTTTCCACCCATTAAAAATGTTATTCCGGCTGATGCTCCCGAAGCCGCAAGAAATACCCCGCACAAGGCTGATAAAGGACCAATATTTTGTTTCATATGCACCGCAATAAGCAAAGCCATTGCTAATGCGCGCAACATATTTTCTTCGGTTGAACCCAATTCTTTTGCCACAACCGCCACAGGCAAACTTACCGAAATGCCTTGATTTCCACTGCCTGAATTAGACATTACCGGCATATTGCTACCTGCCATACGTGCATCGCTCGCTGCTGTGGTAATCATTATAGCCTTGTTTATGATATCGTTACCCAAAACACCTCTATCCATATTCTTTTTAAGGTTCTTTCCAAACTGAATTCCATAAGCACCATGCATGCCCTCGGTAGAGATATTCATATTTAGGTCCACTCCTAATTTTAAAAATGCCAGCTTTTCTATTGGCACATTGGTAGCAAAATGATATATTGACTTTACAGTAAAAATATCGGGAAAGATATATCGGCTTTGTTCATTTTTGTTTGAACCCGATTTTTGGAATATCATTGAACCATTTTGCTCAATCAGAATGATATTTTGATGCTGGTGTTTTATGACCACTCTGGCCGTATTATTTAACGATGTTGCTGCAACTTCAACATACAATTTCGAATCTGTATCGACTATTTCAATTTGAACATTGCCAGCCAAAACAAATGCTTCACTTTTTACAATAGTTTCTACATTAATACCTGACAATACTTGTAATCCAAGATCACTTTTACCACCAAAGGCACCTAATGCGGCCGCAATTTCGAGTCCAACGATTTTAGTTCCCGGAATTCCTACTCCCATCCCATTTTTCAAGACATTTGCAGATACTTTTACAACAATTTTTTCGGGCTTTTCGCCAAGTACTTCTTTTGCCTTAGCTGCACACAAAGCAACAGATGCGGGTTCAGTACAACCCAATGCTGGTACAAATTCGGCATGCAAAATATTCAAAAATAGTTCCATATTGTATCTGCTTGTTTTGACTAAAATACTGCCACAAAGAAAGCAAATTATCGCATTATTTAACTTGACAATAGTCATTCATACAATTTCAAGCGCAAATTGTACACAAATCATATGGTCTACCCAAACAAAACAAAAACTTTTTGTAATTTTACGGCAGAATTTAATTCTATTCTCAATATAATGAATAACACTATTTTAATGAACCGGGCGGCTGATAATATCAGAATTTTGGCTGCCTCAATGGTAGAAAAAGCAAAATCCGGGCATCCAGGTGGTGCAATGGGTGGAGCCGACTTCGCAAATGTTTTGTACTCAGAATTTTTGCAGTACGACCCAAGTGATCCAAACTGGATAAATAGAGATCGTTTTTTTCTCGATCCCGGCCACATGTCACCAATGCTTTACAGTGTTCTGTGTTTAGCCGGCTTTTTCGAACTTGACGATTTGAAACAATTCAGACAATGGGGGTCGGTAACACCCGGGCATCCCGAAGTTGACCTTAAAAGAGGGGTTGAAAACACTTCAGGTCCATTAGGTCAAGGGCATGTATATGCAGTTGGCGCAGCGATTGCAGCAAAATTTCTTGCCGCAAAATTTGGGTCATGGATGGATCACACCATTTATGCTTTCATTTCTGATGGCGGCATTCAGGAAGAAATTTCGCAAGGGGGTGGTCGTATTGCCGGACACCTTGGGCTCGACAACCTCATTATGTTCTATGACAGCAATGATATTCAGTTATCAACTGAAACAAAAGATGTTTCGAGCGAAGATGTAGAGAAAAAATATCAGGCTTGGGGTTGGGAAGTTATTACAATTGCCGGAAATGATGTAAATGCAATTCGCAGTGCAATAATAAAGGCCAAATCTGTAACTGGTAAGCCGACAATTATTATCGGTAAAACAATTATGGGAAAAGGTGCTTTAGCGGCAGATGGTTCAAGTTTCGAACGGAAATGTGCGACACACGGTATGCCTTTAGGTGAATCCGGTGCTTCATTTGAGAAATCAATTGCGAATCTTGGTGGAGATGCCGGCAATCCATTTGTAATTTTCGAAGATGTTAAAGCACTTTATGCTACCCGACGCGCAGAATTAATTGCTGCAGCAGCAAAGAAAAAGGCCGAACAGGCAGCTTGGGAAGCTGAAAATCCGGAATTAGCAGCTAAACTGCACAAATTCTTCAGCAAAACAGCACCTGAGCTCGACTTCTCAGCCATTCAACAAAAACCAAATCAGGCCACACGTGCTGCTTCGGCAACTGTATTGGGCGAATTGGCCAAAAAAGTTGAAAACATGATTGTTTCTTCGGCCGACTTGTCGAATTCCGACAAAACAGACGGGTTTCTCAAAAACACAAAAGCAATTACAAGAGACGATTTTTCCGGTTCATTCCTACAAGCCGGCGTTTGCGAATTAACAATGGCCGCAATTATGAATGGAATGGCACTTCATGGCGGGGTAATTCCGGCTTGCGGAACATTCTTCGTATTCTCTGACTATATGAAACCAGCAGTACGTATGGCTGCATTAATGGAGTTACAAGTTATTTATATTTGGACACACGATGCTTTCAGAGTCGGTGAAGATGGTCCTACACATGAGCCGGTTGAACAGGAAGCACAAATACGTTTAATGGAAAAATTGCAGAATCACAGTCACCGTAATTCGGTTCTCGTTCTGCGTCCGGCCGATGTTATTGAAACAACAGTGGCATGGAAAATGGCATTGGAAAACACTTTAACGCCAACAGCACTTATTCTATCTCGCCAAAATATCAACGACTTACCCGCAAAAACCGATCGTTATACCGAAGCGTTACAATCGGAAAAAGGTGCGTATATTGTTGAAGATTGCGAAGGGACACCTGATGTTGTGCTTTTAGCAAGTGGTTCCGAAGTATCAACACTGGTTGATGGTGCTGTACTTTTAAAGGCCGAAAATGTAAAAGTACGTATTGTTTCGGTACCCTCTGAAGGTCTTTTCCGTAGTCAATCTAAAGAATACCAGGAATCGGTAATTCCAAGCGGAATTAAAGTATTTGGGTTGACTGCTGGTTTACCGGTAAACCTCGAAGGTCTTGTTGGTTCAAACGGTAAAGTTTGGGGTTTACAATCGTTTGGATTTTCGGCTCCAGCCAAAGTACTCGACGAAAAACTTGGTTATACGGCTCAAAACGTATACAATCAGGTAAAAGCAATGCTTTAATAATCAGAACATTGAATACTAAAAAAGGGTGCTTATTCGGCACCCTTTTCTTTTTATAGTTGAACCGGTTATTCGCCGGATATTTCTTTTAACAGGTTGAAGAACCCCTTTTTACGAGGTGAATTAATAGACCAGTCAACCGGTACAGATTGGAAGCCTACACTAAAATCATCATTAGGTTTTCTGAAATCGAAATATCCCCAAGACGCATAAGCAGAAGTAGCAGCCACAAAATTATTCCATGGTTTTTCGAACTCAAAATGGTCGTCTTCATTAAACACAATCGGTTTTGGTTTATAGGTTTTAGCAGAACGTACACTATTTACAAATTCGGTAACTTTACAAGGAGGTGCAACACCATTACCATGCAGCAAAATGTAATCAGCAACAGCAATCACCGAATCGGTAGGCATAACCTTTCCGGCAAAACTTGTACTCACCAGCATTCGTTGGTTGTTAAGTGTTATGCTTTTTGCAAAAGAGATTAGCTCATGTACACGCTTCATTCTCAGGATTTCAAAGTCATACAATTCATCATTCGATTCGTTACAAACTTCGAGCATTACGTTGGTATATTGTTTATTTAAGACCCATTCCACTGTATTTTTAATCCCAAGTTTTATGGCATTTTCATCTTTAATGTTCTCATCCTGACCAAAATAATAAACGCCCAACATTACCACCATGCCTAGTTCGTCGGCGCGGTCGAGAATGCGTTCGAGCCGTGCCATAAATTGTGGTTTAAGATTACCATTTTTGTCAATGGCACTATTGATCCAAGGTTGTTTGTTCGAATAACCATATGGACTACCGCCCTGAAGATTAATTGTAAATGATAATAAACCATACGCTTTCCATACCGGCATATTATCAATAAACTCTTGTGTATTGCGGTCGGCATCCCATTTTTTGGTATCGGGATAGAACCAGTTTTTTACCGTTTCCGGATTTTCATCATCAAAAATACCCTGTACCATACGAGAATTTGGCAATAAACCTTCGATTTTATAACCTTTCCATTCCCTCCCTTGGAATGTGGGTTTTGAATTGATGAAAAATTTTTCACCAACTATCGAAACTACAGTCTTTCGCTTTTTAGGTTCGCCCTTGGTTCCGCCAAAAAGAAAAACAGGCGATAACAACATAGCAATAAATAAATTAACAACAATATTTTTCATAATCATCGATAAAAATACATTTTGTATACAAAAATACAATTTTTGCTTAGAAACACAACTATTTAGATTTGTGCAATTGAGTTTAAGAACGTAATTTCGCAAAATAAAAGAGCGCAATGGAAATTGGGAAATACAACAGATTAAAGATTGTAAAAGAGGTAGATTTTGGATTATATCTGGATGGTGAAGAGTTTGGCGAAATTCTTTTACCGCAAAGGTATGAACCGGAGATTTATATGATTGGTCAGGAGCTTGAAGTATTTATTTACCGCGATTCGGAAGACCGGATTATTGCTACCACCGAAACACCCATTGCAACAGTAGGAGAATTTGCATATTTGGAAGTAGTTGCTGTAAATTCGGCTGGTGCATTTCTAAATTGGGGTTTGCCAAAAGATATTCTTTTACCATTCAGGGAGCAGGCTGGCGAAGTAGAGGTCGGAAAAAAATGTTTGGTAAGAGTACTTCTTGACGAAAAATCGCAACGAATTGTTGCCTCGGCCCGTATAGATAAATTCTTGGATATTGAACCCATTGAACTTACTGAAAATGAAGAGGTTGATTTAATTATATGGCGAAAATCTGATTTAGGATATGTAGCCATAATTAACAATACATGGTCTGGTGTTATATACTCTAACACTGTTTTTAAACCACTTAAACGTGGCGATAAAATTACCGGATACATTTCGAAACTTAGAGAGGATGGCAAAATTGACCTTTCGTTAACAGTGAAAGGCTACACCAAAGTTTGGGATATTACCGATAATATTTTAGAAATTATTGCAAAAAACGGTGGTTTTATGGGTATTAATGATAAAACAGCACCTTCTGTAATATATGAACTTTTTGGTGTAAGCAAAAAAAGCTTTAAAATGGCATTAGGGGCCTTGTACAAATCTAAAAAAGTAATATTTACAGATGGTGGCGTAAAAATTATTGAAAGTATTAAATAATTTCTCTGTTTCTTATTTGTTCCAGAATTGAGAATATTTCTCCAACCCGAATTGGTTTGGCCAAATATGCCGAACAACCACTGGCCATAGCTTTTTCTCTGTCGCCGCTCATTGCAAATGCAGTTTGCGCAACAATCGGGACTTCCGGACGCTGATTCTTGAATGTTTTGGTTAAGCTATACCCATCAGTATCAGGTAGTTTTATGTCCATTAAAACCAGATTAATACTTTTAACCTCATTGAAATATTTAAGTGCTTCTTCGCCATTACAGGCCCGCATGTAAATTGTATTCGGCACCCTGCGCAATACTTCTTCTAAAAAATAATAATTAACTTCCTCGTCTTCAACTACTAAAATGGTAAGTTGTTCAATATTTTTATTTTCCATTGTATCCCCCTAATCTTCAATTAGTTCAAATATACAAAATATATGTTCAATACTACACTTTTAACAAATAAAATATATTTAACACCTCAATAAATCGTTAGATGTTCGATGATCGACTTTGAATAAAATTAACAGGCTAATACATAGTAATTTATAAAATTTATTAGTATTATACATTAATATCAAAATCGATGCATAATAAAAGTTTAACGAATCATTACAACTATAAATCAACAAAAAGTGCGTTATAATCATTCACTAACTCAATTTCTTCAGAATTATTAAAGCAAAAAGCTAACAAATAGCCACCACCACCGGAACCACAAAGTTTAAAATATGTGTGTTTGAACCTTGCTCCTAAATCATGATATAAATCGGGTACCAAATGCGGAAATACAGTAGGCCAGGCACGACACAATTCTGAAATATTTGTTTTTATTCGTTCGGAATTACCTGCAATTATAGCTGCTAATGAATGATTAACCAGCGGAATATATTCATTTAAAAAATAATGAAGGTTGCCGGAATCAAGCATAAGTCGATTAAATATAGCAACTAATTCACTTGTATTTCCTTTACCCTCAACAGGAACTAATAGACATTTGAATGGCATGCCAAAAAATGAAAATGCATGAGATTTTGTCCCATTTTTTATGTAAACCGCTTTTTTTAAATACACGGTTATCGGATCGATACCGGAACTTTGGCCGTGAAAATTGCATTCTATAAAAGCTAAAACAGTTTGAAGGCGGTGAATATCAGCGATTTTTTTTCCATAAGCTTTGTAAAAAGCTGCTACAAGAGCCGCAGAGCTACCCAAGCCACTCTTCTCGGGTACCGTTGAATTAAACCACAAACCGGCATTTAAATCGTTCTGAAAACTTTGTAAATCAATATAACTTATCAATGCCGAATTACTTCGAAACAAATATTTATGAAGATTCCGGAGTTCAGTATTCGACCAGATCATATGGTTGGTAATTCTTTCAGATTTTGCCGGAACAATGAGCCGACCGCGAAACTTGTTGAGCGGTACGGCCAGCGCATCACTACCATACAAAATGCTATATTCGCCAAACAGCATCACCTTAGCAGTGCCCGATTCTAAAATTGTATTTAAAATTGGCTGTCCGATATACATCTCAAATTAATTTTTTTGGCCCATTTCCCATTCTGTCATCAATCCATTTGCCATTTTCGAAAAATGGTATCAATTCATTTTGTATGAATTGATGGACTATTTTCTGTTCATTTTCGGGATAAATAAGGTGGATATTTGGCCCGGCATCGAGTGTAAAAGCCATTTTGACATCATTGGCCTCACGGTATTTCTGTATTTTTTCAATTACAGCAATTGTAGACGGTAACATTTCGAAATAACCGGGAGAGGACGACATCATAAGCGAATGCAACGATAATGCTTCATTTTCGATAATTGTTGCAAATGAATCCCAATCGGTTCCGCCTAAAACATCAATCAAATTGTTTAAGTTATTGTTTGCCTGAGTAATGCGTGCTTCCCGGTAAGGATGATTTGCCATAAGCTGATGTCCCCGACTGCTCGAATTTCGCTTTTTACCAGAGCTTAAAACCAATATTGCATCGCACAAATTTTTAAAATCGGCGTTATAATTCAAAAATTCAACCGCATTGGCATCAGAACTACCAAAAAAAGAACATTTACCCCAAACTGTTATGCCACCATAAACCGATCGACAAGCACTTCCGGAACCAATTCGGGCCAAATCGGAAGCCTTAGCAAAAAACGCTCTTTCAGAACCAAACAAGCCACTTTCGATTCGGGCAATATCCGTAAAACACAAGGCCAATGCGGCCATTGACGATGCAGAAGAGGCTATACCCGATGAATGAGGAAAACTGTTTTCTGACTCTATTTTGTATGTAAATTTTTCTAATACAGGCAGTTCAGTTATTATTTCTATCAAATATTTTTTGATACGTTTCTCAAAAGCTTCAGAGGGTTGACCTTCAAACAAAAATCCACTAAAATTATTTCCATTTTCCCGCTCACAATAGGTTACATAAGTCGTTGTAAAACAATTATTCAGCGTCATACTCAGGGATGGGTTTATTGGAATCTGACCATCCAATTTGCCCCAGTATTTAACCAAAGCAATATTCGAAGGTGCCGACCATCCGACCCGCTTACTCTTGGTATCGTTAGTATTCATTTGGTTCAATATAAAAATTATGCAAGCATTTCGTTAAAGTTTAAAACAACCGAAAAGCCTTTTTTGTTAAAATAAGATGTCATTTCATTTGTATTTTGCTGCGAAACAGCCATTATAAAATCGCCACCCCAAGCTCCCAAAGGTTTGATTACGCCATCAAAATCATCGAAAATACGATAGAACCCAACTACATCTTCATTCATAACAGTTGCAACCAGTTGGTTATGTAATTTTAATAAATTCATAAAGTTAATCAAACTATTACATTCAATAATCTGATCTGTTAGTACCGAAATGGTGTCAATATCCTTTTCCGAAGGATTAAATATATTCTGAATTTTATTGATGCTCTTTTCCGATGAGATTTTTTGGTTCATATAAACAAAAACAACATGTTTCGGCATGAACCCAAAGTTCAGTGTTTCGATCGTTACCAAAGGGTTTGCGGGTTCAGACAAAAGATATGAAACCGGTTTGGCATGCCAAGCGGTTGCCACATCGTAACCAGAACCATTACTTGTTGAAAAAAAAAGTTGAAATGGATTGCACCCAGCCCAACGGGCAATGTTTGTAATTAAGCCTGAACTACTGCCAATACCCCACTCTATTGGATAATTAATGTAACTAACAACCTTATTATTTGTAAGTTGAGAAGCAAACGACGGATTAAGTTCAACTGTACTGTTAAGTATTTTGTAAAGGTATGCAGCTTTTTCAATATCCGACGATTGGATTACATTAAGCGAAGTTCGATCGAATGTTGCCCAAAACCACAATTGATCCTGAACAAAAGTTTTCCATGTAAAATACTGATTATTTGAAGGAGACACAACCATCGTTTGCCCCCAAAGTGTTGGTAGAGACAAGGCTTTACTGCCTTTTAGAACAAAATACTCTCCCGAAAGCATTAACTTTCCAGGTGCATAAAAAGTACGGTTATTCATTCATCAACTCTGAATTAGCTCTAATTTTATCAATATACTCTCTTACAGCAAGGTAAGATACCGTTTTGTCCACAAAGAAACGAAAAGCCATATTTTTTTCTAATTCGGTGGCATTGAGAGCAGAAAGCATATTTGATAAATGAAGTTTCATATGGCCTTTTTGTATTCCACCGCCAATCAAAGCTTTAACCGCAGCAAAGTTACTTGCCAACCCGGTCGCCGCCACAATCTTCATCAATTCGGTAACGTTTGGATTTCCAAGAAGTTTAAGCGAAAAGGCAGCCATTGGATGTAACTTGGTTAAGCCGCCGATAGTGCCAATGGCCATTGGAATATCAAGTGAAAATAAAAAAATACCATCATTAGAAATTTCGGCTGTTGACAGTGACCGATATTTACCCGAACGCGCAGCCCAGGCATGTCCTACCGATTCTACCGCCCTGAAATCGTTACCAGTAGCCAAAATAACCGACGAAATACCATTAAAAATCCCCTTATTATGTGTTACAGCCCTAAAGACATCAACACGTGCAATATCCACCGCATGAACAAACCGTTTAGCAAAAGTTAGTCCATCAACCCCGTCAATCAAACCATCGAATGCCGAAACCGGACAACTTATCGAAGCCTGAACACGACAATCATCGGTATAATTCGACAATATACACATCACCACTAAAAAACCATTGGATTTGTCATTAAAAGTTTTCTTAATCCAAATTTCAAGCGCATTGGCCATGGTTTCGAGGCAGCTATTAATAAAATTTGCCCCCATAGAATCTACAGTTTCAAAACCTATTTCCAAACACCAAGCATAGGGTTCAACTGTATCCAGCTTTTTGAACCGAAAATCGCCAATACTTCCGCCACGGTTAATCATATTTTGTGCTACTGAGGTAACGCTCTGCATTAAGCATTCTTCGATTTCGGTTGTATAATTGTTTGGATCTGACAAGTTTGCAGGCCATAAAAAATGAATTTGACCATTTTTTTTTGTCCCCGAAACAGTACACTTAAAGCCGTCTTTGTCGAACCAATACCGTGCAGCCCACGAAGCAGCAGCAACCACCGAACTCTCTTCGGTAACCATTGGAATTATATATTCTTTACTGTTAATCAGAAAGTTAGGAGCAACTGAATATGGCAAAATAAAATTACCAAGTACATTTTCACTAAAACCATCGATTAGTTCCTGTGTGGCATGTTCTCGATGCCAAAAGCGTTTTACTTCATCCCAATCTTCTGGATTGAATGACCTTAAGTCCGAAATTTTATTTATTTTCTCAATTTTACCTAATTTCGAAAACCCGTTAATCATGCTTATTGTATTTTGGATTAATTCGTAGGTAGGCCGAGGCAGTATTCAAACCTTCTATCTGGTTCAACACAAACTGTTTAAGTGTTTCGTATTCGCCTCTTGCATGAATCAAAAACTGAGATGCCATACCAAATGCCGTAGAATAGGGCATACTATTTATAAAATAATAACCATCTAAAAAATGCCGGATTCCACCGGATGCGATAAATGTTTTGCACTGAATATCAGACCCTTCTTTCTTTATATCCCGTATGTAGTCCAGCATATCATAGGCACTGTTGCCCACCATAGCTAACGGAGCCAAAGCCGATTTTCTTACCGATTCACCCCGGTTTATTTCAACTTTGGAGAAATTGGTTCCACCAAAAGCACCAAATTCAATTGCGGCCAATGGCAACTGCATCAACAATTTAAGACTTTCGGGACCAAAACCCTGACCAACTTCCTTTACCATGACTTTTAACCGCGATTTTTCAATAAATTTATAAAGTGTTTGATATGGTGATTGAGTAAAAACATCGCCTTCGTCCTGAAAAAACTCCTGAAGCGGATTGATATGTACAATCAGGCCATCGGCTTGTAAACGGTCTACCATATCGTCAATTGCAGATATTGAATTATTTGCCAAAGCTTTTTCAATTTGTCCAATGCCCAAATTGGCCCAAAGAGGCAATTCGTAACCAACAATTTTTCTTAACTCAAACTGTTTTTCGAACCCCTTTTTATCCATATAAATCCTGCACGACCCCAATCCCATTCCAAGCCCAAATTCGGCACATACACGTGCCAAATTATTATTAATATGCTCTGCCTCTGCGGTTCCCCCGGTCATACTACTTATCCAAATCGGGAACTTCATTGTTTTTCCGGCCAAATCAAACGGTTTTATCTCCACCATCGAATGTCCGCATAGTGGTTCATATAAAAACCTTTTGTCGCTGCTGCCAGGTAAAGTTTGCGACTTTAGAGCCAGATTTAAATGGTCTAGTTTTCTGTCTTTCATATTGTTATATTAGTCGGCCGCCGAAACAGGCAAGCCGATATGTTTTGCAATAACGATGCGGAGTATCTCAGATGTACCTTCGCCAATTTGCAGAATGCGCTGATCGCGAAAAAAACGTTCTATATGATTCTCTGCCAAAAAACCTACGGCACCAAAAATTTGTATTGCTTCGTCTGCCACCATTTTCGCAACTTCCGAACAATACAATTTGGCAATAGCAGCCTCGCGACCATATGGTTTTAGGTTTTGTTTGAGCCAGCATGCATGGTATAGCGTATTTCGGGCCGTTTCAATACGCATGTCCATTTCTGCAATTTTAAATGCAACACTCTGAAATCGTGCTAATTGCTTGCCAAATTGTTCGCGTTTCATTGCATAAGATTTGGCCATTTCATACGCTCCCTGCGCCAATCCCAACCCCATAGCAGCAATCGACAATCTGCCACCATCGAGTGTTTCGAGCATAATGTGTGCACCTTTGCCCTTTTCTCCCAACAATTTGTCGGATGGCAGTTTACAATTTTCGAATTTAATTTTGCCAGTATCGGCCGATCGCCAAAGTAATTTTCCTTTAATAAACTCACGCTCAACACCGGGTGTATCATAATCGACCAAATAAGCCGAAAGTGATGGTTTACCATTCTTAGAACCGGAAATTGCTTGTATTGTAACCCCAAGTGACATATCGGAGGCACTATTAGTAATAAAAATTTTCTCGCCATTAATGATGAACCCATCCGTCGTTTCTTCGACAAAAGTCTTAACACCACGAGCATCGCTACCTGCGGTGGGTTCGGTTAGTCCAAAGGCCCAAAGGTGATTCCCCTTGGCTAATTTGGGCAAATACATCTCCTTTTGGGCTTCGGTACCATACTTTGCAATGGGATGCAAACCAAGTGAATTATGTGCAGCAATGGTAGCAGCTTGTGAACCATCAATTCTGGCAATTTCTTCTACTGCAATAATATAAGACAAAGAATCGAGATCCAGCCCACCATATTTTTTCTCAACCTGAATGCCCAATAAACCAATTTCTCCCATTTTGCAGGTAAGCTCTTTATTAAACTCGGCCCTTTTATCTATTTCTAAAATTACCGGTAAAATAGTGGACTCGGCAAAACGACGTACTTTATTTCGCCATTCAATATGTTGTTGCGTTAATAATGGATTTTTGTTTATATTTTCCATAATTTATTGATTATCGATTTCCATTTGTACTAAAGTTTGTCCGGTGGAAATTTGCTCTTTTTCCGAGACAAGTACCTCTTTTATTATTCCACCCATTTGGGACATTACATTGTTTTCTATTTTCATTGACTCTATAACCAATAAAAGGTCACCTTTGTTGACCTTATCTCCCATTTTTACCAATACAGACAATACTTTGCCCGGCAGTGGCGATTTTATATTTTTTATTGAACCGGATATGGTACCAGATTGCCTTTCGACAATTCTTATTTTATTTTTGCATATAACATACTGAAATCCAAATCTATAGTATAAGTTGTTTGCGGTGTCGATATTGAACCCAATCCGATAATTTAGATTATTGTAGGTAAAATTCATTACACTTAATTCCGGTTCAACACATACATTTTGAATTGTATGTTCTTTATTACACATCCAAAAAGTAACACTCGAATTGCTTTCGAAACGATATGAGGCTATTTCATCACCGCCACCATTCTCAACCCTTAAAAACTGTTTTCGACCAGGGAATACCGGTTCATACCAGAATGATTTATTTTTTCCATAAAATGTGGCAATTAACAATTCCTTTACAAGCAAGGTTGCAACACATTCAGGTAGTCCGAATTGGTTTTTAAAATCTACCGTTTTTCCAACTAACTCAATTGTTTTTTCATCGCATAACCGAGTGTTAAAAGTTGCCCGAATAAAATAATCCGAATTTACAACCGTGAGAAGGTAAGGAATATTGGTCACAATACCCGTAACAATCATTTGTTTTAATGCAACACTCATTTTATCGATGGCTTCGTTACGTGTTGAACCACAAACAATTACTTTGGCTAAAAGGGCATCGTATGACGACGATAAATTAGAATTACCATTAAATGCAGTTTCAATTCTTACATCGCGACCAATACCGTTAGTAATCAATTCAAAATTTCCCATTGAAGGAATAAACCCATGCTGCCAGTCTTCGGCATAAATACGACACTCTACTGCATGTTTTTCAGGAATGGAATCACCTACACGAATGCTTAAAGGATAACCCATCGCAATTTTAAATTGTTCGGATATGAGATTTACGCAATAAACCTCTTCTGTTACAGGATGTTCCACCTGTATTCGGGTATTCATTTCCAAAAAGTACCATTTTTCATCATTACTAACAATAAATTCGATGGTACCGGCATTGATATAACCCGATTTCTTAGCAATATCCACAGCAGCAGAAAGCAGTTGTTGTCTTATTTTATGTGAGATGGATGCAGATGGTGCTTCTTCAATTATTTTTTGATAACGGCGTTGTACGGAACAATCGCGATCGCCAACATGCACTACGTTACCATACATATCTCCAAAGACCTGAACTTCAATATGTTTAGCATCAGCCACAAAACTTTCGACTAACAATGTATCGTCGCCAAACAGCATTTTGGCTTCTTTTGCAGCCAATGGCAAATACGCCTCATAATCGGCTTTATTTCGTGCAATATGCATCCCTTTTCCACCGCCGCCGGCACATGCCTTTATCATTGTTGGAAAATGAATTATATTGGGCAAAGAACTTAATTCCTGCACATTACCTACCCTACCTTCGGGTACCGGATAGCCAAGATTTTTTACAAAATTGCGAGCCCGATATTTGTCGCCCATCAGGGTTATTGTCTCGGGAAAGGGACCAATCCAAATTAATCCACTGGCAAGACAATCCCTTGCAAATTTTGCATTCTCGGCTAAAAATCCATAACCGGGATGAATTGCATCGCATTGATTGGAGATCGCGATGTTTAGAAGCAAATCAATATTCAAGTAGGTATCAGAGAGATTGTTACCTTCGATTAATATTGCTTTGTGTGCCTTATTCAAATAGTTTAACTGTAAATCGTCGGCGGTATAAACAACAACACTTTGTATACCCATTTTTTCGGCTTCGCGTACTATGGCCGAAGCAATTTCGCCCCTGTTGGCGATCAATACTTTTTTAATTACCCTTTGAATCATCTATTTTTTCGACAAAGCTGCGATGCGTTGGTTTAAAAGATCGAGTACTTCACTTTTTTCCCTGAGTTCGACGATTGATTTTACACTCTCGTTTATAGCTTTGGGTGTAATTGAGCCGGTTTTCGTGAGGCTACAACTTAACCGTTTTACCTCTTCAAGAGCAAATCGTTGACCTTTTACAACCGTCTTCACAAAATTTAAAGCCTCAATTACAACCTCTTCCGAAGAATGGCATGCATCGATAAGTCCTAAATCAAGTGCCGAATTTGCACCAATCGGTTCAGCAAAATATGCCAATTTTCTTACAGCCGAAAGGTTCATACGGTTCAACAAATATGGCATTATCGTTGATGGAGACAACCCAATTCGCACCTCCGGCAAACAAAACGTGGCATTTACATCAGCAAAAACTACATCACATGCCGCAAGAACACCTAATCCCCCACCCATTATTTTACCATGCACTAATGCAATAACTGGTAAAGGACATCGAAAAACAGCATCGAATACCGAGGCTAAGAGTCTTGCTTGTGCATCGTTTTCGTCGCGCGAGGTCCGACAGGCATCACGCATCCACAGCAAATCGGCACCGCTGCAAAAGGTACTGCCTCTACCTGCCAAAAGAATGGCCTTTGCACCTTCAATTTTTACTACAAAATCGAAAACCTGCACAATTTCTAAAGCCATTTGGCTGTTAAACGCATTTCCTTTATTTGGCCGGTTCAACCAAATATAAATAATACCAGTATCCTTTTCAAAATGGTATTCGATGTATTTCAAATTTTCTTCCATTGACTTACATTCTGTAAACGCCGTTTTTTGGCAACATTTTATTGCGTTGCTTTACTACGGTGAGAGTTAGTGCCAGAATATCGCGGGTTTCGTGCGGATGGATGATGCCATCGTCCCAAATTCGCGATGTACTATACAAAGCCGAACTCTCGTTGTTATATTGTTCAATTAATTCTTGCCTTAATTTAGCCTGCGATTCGGGTGACTGATTAACATTGTTTTGCATTTTTAGTGTAGTTAATACTCCGGCAGCCTGCTCTCCACCCATAACACCAATACGAGCATTGGGCCACATAAACAAGAATGCAGGACTGTATGCTCTACCCGCCATGGCATAGTTGCCTGCACCAAATGAACCGCCAATGATTATTGTTATTTTTGGCACATTGGCAGTGGCAACGGCATGAACCATTTTTGCACCATCTTTGGCAATGCCGCCATGTTCGGAAGTTTTACCAACAATAAAACCCGATATATTCTGTAAAAAAACAATCGGTATATGGCGATGATTACACAATTCAATAAAATGGGTGCCCTTTAATGCCGATTCGGAAAAAAGAATGCCATTATTAGCGATTATTCCTACTGTAATCCCTTTTATCGTCGCAAAACCAGTGACTAAGGTTTTGCCATAATTGGCTTTAAATTCATGAAAGCGGCTGCCATCAGTTATTCTCGCTATAATTTCGTGTATATCAACAGGTTGCTTACTATCTTCAGGTATAAGTCCATGAATTTCGTCACTTGCATACAGTGGTTGTTCGTAAGCATTCGGGAGTTGTTCCAACGGAAGTTTCATTGCCGGCAGAGTACCGAAAATATCGCGACAAATTTCTATTGCGTGTGCGTCATCATCGGCAATATGATCGGCTACACCCGAGATAGCGGTATGAACCTCTGCACCACCAAGCTCTTCGGGCGTAACCACCTCGCCGGTAGCAGCTTTAACCAATGGTGGCCCGGCTAAAAATATAGTTCCCTGATTGCGAACGATAATACATTCGTCGCTCATAGCCGGCACATAAGCCCCTCCGGCGGTACACGATCCCATCACAACAGCAATTTGAGGGATTGAAGCTGCCGACAATTGCGATTGCAGATAAAATATCCGGCCAAAATGGTCGCGATCCGGAAATACTTCGGTATGATTTGGCAGATAAACCCCACCCGAATCTACTAAAAATACAGCGGGAATACGGTTTTCGAGCGCAATTTCCAATGCCCTTAAATGCTTTTTAATCGTTTCATGAATGTAGGTTCCACCCTTTACAGTTGCATCGTTGGCCACTACTACACACAATTGGTTCATTACAACACCAATACCGGTAATAATGCCTGCAGATGGAAATGCATGGTTATAAGCACCATTTGCGGCCAGAGCCGAAAGTTCAAGAAATGTGGAACCAACATCAACTAATTTTGAAATTCTTTCGCGGGCCGTTAATTTACCTCGCTCCAGATGTTTTATCACAGCACCGTCCGTATAGCGGTTCATCACCTGTTCTAAAAGTGAATCTATTTTCAAAGATCGCTGTTTCGATGCATTGTAGTTGTTTACAAACAATGCATCGGTATTTACGATATTTGATTTGATTGGTTCCAAAGCGTTTAATATTAAAAATTTCGATAAAAATAACTAATTGTTTTTTAATTGGGTTTGTTTTTTTTTGTAATTGGCTTCGAAAATTGCTTCTTCTTTTTTACAATTTCTATTTTTCCACCAAAACCGCCATGTGTAAAGCTTTCGGCCCTATTTACTTCCGGAGCAGCCACCTGTTCGAGCAAATCCTCGGGACGCTTACCCCGTTTATTCATTTCAATAATCTCTTTGACCCGTTTCATGGTTAGGGGCACCAGATTCGACATGCCCGAATTAGCATATGCATACCAAATAATACCCGATAACACATCGAGACGCATTTTATGGGCTACCCCTTTTTCGGTATGAAGCACCAATAATTCGTTAGGTATTTCCTGCCATGCCTCAGCATACTGATCAATTTCGTATAGCAAACAACATTTCAGTTTGCCGCATTTACCAAGCAAACGCTGCGAACTCTGCGGCAAATCCTGATACTTTACGGCACCAATTGTCACCGAATCAAAATCCGTACGCCACGACGAACAACACAATTCGCGGCCACACGACCCCAATCCACCTACAAGTGCCGCTTCCTGACGTGCACCAATTTGCTTCATTTCTATGCGTACTTCAAATTCATTTCTGAATAGCTTCAGCATCTCCCTAAAATCTACCCGCCCTTCGGCGATATAATAAAAAATGGCTTTCGACATATCGGCCTGATACTCCACATCGCTTATCTTCATGTCCAAACCCAGCGACGTTGCTATTTTACGACTTGCCGGAATGGCTTTTTCTTCGGCAAAACGCACCTTTTTAATTTTATCAAGGTCGTTTTCTTTGGCTTGTCTCAGAATTTTGTACGTCTGTTTTGGCCCTCTCCGACCATACCTTTCGTGGTACTGCGTAAGGGCATTTTGTCCCGAAAGAGACACCATCCCAATATCGTAACCCCGTTCACACTCAACCAATACCACATCGCCAGGCTTCGCTTTTACCTCATCGGGGTTGGTATAAAATTCCTTTCTGTTATTTTTAAAACGAACCTCAAAAACGCTGCTGATTGTGTCGTCGGTGGTTCCGACAAAAAATGTATGTATCTTTAGTTTTGCAAAGCGTAACGATATTTCGTAATCTAATCTTTGGTTGCCTGTTATCACTTCCGTCGAACAGCAACTCCCACAACTTGTTCCTACCATACTGTTAATTACGATTTTAATAGCGCATCATACCATAACCATGCGCTTTCTTTAATTAACACAATGCGCCTTAAAAGGTTTTGCAACGGTGCTATTTATAATGGCTGAACCACTTGTTTTTCCATCGGTTCAATACTAAAATTGAATGAAAAGAATTTAGAGACCGCCTAAATACAAAAAAACATCTTATTTTCGCAGTAAATACAAATCAAAAAATGGTATCCTCATTACAACAATCACCCCTCTTTTTTGGGTTGAACCCGGATGAAATTGAGAATTTGTTCAACAACAAAGCGGTGAAAACTAAATACTTTGACAAAGAAATACAAATTGCAGCCAAGGGAGATAAAGTTAGGGAAATGGTTTTAATACTATTAGGTAGCGTGCGTGGTGAAATGACCGATTATAACGGAAAAACCATCAAAATTGAGGACATATATCCTTGTCGTCCGCTGGCTCCGGCCTTTTTATTTGGTAAAAACAACTATTATCCTGTGGATATTTTTACCAACGAACCCACCGAAATGCTTATCATTCCACGTACAGAATTCGTAAAAATACTGCAAGAGAACGATTTGGTACTAACAAATTATTTGAATATGATTTCAGGCAGGGCACAATTTTTGGCCGAAAAACTGCATTTTATGTCCTTTCAGAGTATTAAAGGTAAAATTGCAAGGCTACTTTTAGAGTTAAACGATCAATACGACTCTTTGACTTTCGAACTGCCATTCTCTCAAAACGAAATATCTGAACGATTTGGCGTAACACGCCCGGCCCTAACAAGGGTTTTTCGCGAAATGCATAACGAACAAATTATTATGGCAAATAAAAAGAAAATCACTATTTTAGATAAAAACAAATTACTTAACTATCTGAAATAATAATTTATTCGCCAAACGCATCTT
This sequence comes from Bacteroidota bacterium, assembly GCA_003249935.1. Taxonomy (GTDB): domain Bacteria; phylum Bacteroidota; class Bacteroidia; order Bacteroidales; family UBA5342; genus SZUA-561. Next base: position 61,521 of record QKHT01000212.1, on the reverse strand, counting down.
CATTATTGCCACGATCAATGTTAAACAAGTTATTTACAAGCAACACAATAAGCGATACACCAATGCCACCGACCATTAAGGTCATGTTCACCGAAAAATCGAATATTTTGCTGAATGCAATCAGTTCTACCAATACAATAACGGTTATTATAGAACCATAGTTTAATGCTTCACGCATGTTATTATTAATTTAATGTAAAAAAACAACCCTATTTAAGATACATATCAAACAAATATGTTTAAAACAACTCTCTATCATAAGGCCGTATAATTAAAATAGCTGCATTATAAAAGAGATTCAAGAACCATATCAATACATACTAAATTTAAACAAGATTTCTCAATCTATCACAAATTAATATGTTTTTAAATTGTTATTTATTTAATGACAAAACCAATCAAAAACAACAATTAATTAACATGCAAATGATAAAAACAACACAATAATAAATATACAATCATTATTGTGTTGTTTAATTTTTTGCACTATGACTTTACAGCAGCCAATGCACTTTCGTAGTCAGGTTCCTGAGTTATTTCAGGGACCTGTTCCGAATATAACACTTTACCGGCTTCATCAACAACAACTACTGCACGCGAAAAAAGTCCAGCCAATGGCCCATCTGCAATCTCAACGCCATAAGTGTTGCCAAAATTCCGGTCTTTGTATTCCGACAACGATACCACATTTTGAATACCCTCCGCAGCGCAAAAGCGGCCATGTGCAAATGGAAGATCTTTAGATATACACAACACCTCTACGCCATCAAAGTCTGAGGCTTGCTGATTAAATTTGCGGACCGAAGTTGCACATACACTGGTATCGAGACTTGGAAAAATGTTTAAAACAACTTTTTTTCCGATAAAATCGCCTAATGTTTTATCAGATAAATCTGATCCTGTTAGCTTAAAATCAGGTGCTTGTGATCCCAATTTGGGTAAGTTTCCAACGGTATTTACCTTGTTTCCTTTAAATGTAATTTCTGCCATTTCTATTAATTTAATTTATCTGCAAAAAAAACAAAAGTTCGGCAAAATTGTTTTGAGCTTTAGGTAAAATAAAGATATTTATACAATTTTTGTTTTGAGAATTATTCTCGTACCCAATTCCCACATATAGATAAAACTTTACTATTTTTACAGTCTTAAATTTATTACGGATTCTCAATAAGTCACAAGTCTATTTTTTCATTTATGAGATTTTTAATACGTATACTTCTTTGGATTCTATCCATTTTGCTTTTGGGATATCTTACGCTCGTATTGTTAATTACATCCGGAACTTTTGGCGAATTACCCTCTCACGACCAGTTGGCAAAAATCAACAACGAACAAGCTTCGCTTATTTACTCCTCAGATGGTGTTATAATTGGTAAAATTTTTGCCAGCAACCGTACAAATGTCGATATATCTGATATTCCAACACACCTGATCAATGCACTTGTAGCTACCGAGGATAAACGTTTTTTTATACATCAGGGGGTTGATAGCCGAAGCTATGTTAGAGTTTTCTTTCGAACCATTATTATGGGCGACGAAAGTGCCGGGGGTGGCAGCACAATTACTCAACAATTAGTAAAAAACCTTTATGGACGTAAAAATATTGGTGTTCTTACCCTACCAATTAGTAAAGTTCGCGAAGCCATTTTGGCAACAAGATTAGAAAAAATTTACTCTAAAAACGATATTATTGTATTATATCTCAACACTGTAGCTTTTGGCGAAAATGTTTTTGGGATAGAAGCCGCAGCGCATAGATATTTTAGCAAAAAAACAAAAGACCTCACGATCGACGAATCGGCTCTTTTAATTGGTATGCTTAAAGCCAACACAGCCTACAATCCCCGTTTGCATCCCGAAAGAGCATTAGATCGTAGAAACCAGGTACTTCAACTTATGAATGATCAACAATACATTACAAAAAACGAATATCTAAAATTTTCGAATGAACCGATTGGCTTAAAATACCTCAATTTCAACTACGATGCACCGGCAGGCTATTTTGCGGTTCAAGTCGAAAAACAAGCACGGGAGATTCTTAACGAAATTAAAAATCAAACAAATCGCGAATACGACATAGAAAAAGATGGTTTAATCATTAAGACCACTCTCGATATGCGCTTACAAAAATTGGCCATTGAAGGTGTTAGAAGCCACATACCCAAAATGCAAAAACTTCTCGACGAAGAACTCACAAAAAAAGGATTCAAAGGGACATGGTATCGCAAAATCCGTGCTCATCTAAAGGGTAACGAACTCAAAGCCGAACCACGAGAAGTGTTTGATTGGAGCGAAAATCCAACACGAAAAATGAGTAAAGCCGATTCGCTTTGGCACTATTACAGCATGTTGAATGCCTCGGTATTGATGATGGAACCACAAACCGGTAAAATACGGGCATACGTTGGTGGCAACAATTTCCGATTTTTGCCTTACGACCTTAACCAGGCCCGACACCAGGCTGCATCGACGTTTAAACCAATATTATACGCCAGTGCTATAGAAAACGGCATTTCGCCCTGCACAATGCTCAATAACGAATTGGTTTCATACCCAAAATACGATGGTTGGATGCCCAATAACTACGATAGGAAAACAGGCGGCCGTGTTGCCATGTGGTATGCTTTGGCTCATTCCATGAACATCCCATCGGTCGATTTGTATTTTAAAACCGGACATAAAGCATTGGCCGAAACATGTGAAGCACTTGGTTTACCCCACAATTTTGGCGATGTACCTTCGTTAGCTTTGGGGACAATGGATCTTACACCCACCGAAATGGTTTCGGCATACAGTGTATTTGCAGCAAAGGGCATTAAGGCCGAACCCATGATGATAGAGTCGATCGCTGACTCATATGGGCATGACATATTTAAAGCCCGCGAATTAAGAGTGGCTTCAGGTATTAAGGCCGAAACAACCGAAAAATTAACGGCCATTTTACAACGGGTAGTTAACAATGGCACAGCAGCAAAACTAAGAACCGATTTTAAAATAAAAAGCAATGTTGCCGGGAAAACCGGTACCAATCAGGACTATACCGATGCCTGGTTTATGTGCTTTTCGCCGTCTGTTACTATTGGTGTTTGGGTGGGTGCAATGACGCGCGATGTACACTTCGATGGAAAATACGGAACTGGTGGTGCTTTGGCTATGCCAATAACAGGAAGCATTCTTGCTTCGTTAGAAGCAACACCCAAATTGCAAAACCGATATCTACAGCCTATAATACTGGGCGAGGAGGCAATTAATTGTATGGATTGTGATGGAATAAAATCGAGAAGCCGAAGTAATGAAATACTTGAGGAACTCGAAAATGTATTTACCGAGCCAGCCAAGCGACTGCCAGAAAAGGTTAATCATCAGAACGATAAACCTCAGCAACCGGTTCAGCCAAAAAAAGACGTTACACCCGAAAAGAAAAGGAATATTTTTAAACGTATTTTTGGCAGCAAGAAAGAGGAGTAATTGGTGAGTACACACTGCTCACCGCCAACCGCCGCTACAAATCCAGATTCACCACTGTAATACCAGCCCCACCCAATTGCACATGCTCGTCTGCAAAATCGGCCACAACATCACACATCTTCAGATAATCGCGTATGGTTTTACGCAAAGCACCAGTGCCGGTGCCATGTAGTATCCGCAGTTTGGGTGAACCTACCATTACTGCATCGTCGATAAACGAAATTACAGCCTGTAACGCCTCATCGGCCCGCAAGCCGCGTAAATCGATGTCCGATTTAAAGTCGAGTTTACGTTTACCAATAGAGTCCGACAGTTGTTGAACCGGTGTACTTTTTAAGTTTTGCTTTCTGAATTCGTTGCGACTAACGTACTCTAATTTATCGGCTTTTAGTGCCATTCGCATGCCACCAAAGGCCACAATCAGTTCGTTGTTTTTTACCTCTAATATCTGACCAATCGTTGTTTGACCGATTACACGCACATTATCGCCTTTGGCCGGTTTCCAGTCGGCCACTGTTTTTTGTGGTTTGGGCTGAACCGGCTTTGGAGGTATGATTTTCGCCTTGGCGGGCATCGGTTTTAGTTGTGGAATAGGTGTTTCGTCGTCGGCCAGCAAGTCGGCTTTTTCTTTTTCGAAAGCCTCGCGCATCGCTTTGGTCGACTCTTTTTCGGCCTGAGACTCCTTGATGGTTCTTATGGTATTTTCGATATTTGCATTGGCTCGTTGCATCAATTGAGCGGCTTCGCGTTTGGCCGCATCGATGATGGCTTTTTTTTCGGCTTTTAATTTACTTAGTTGTTCGTCGTAACTGGCCAATAAACCTTCGAGCTGTTTATCTTTGCGCCGTATATTATCGCGTTTTTCTTCCCAGTATCGTTTGTCCCGGAGCACGGCACGCAGGTTTTTATCGAAATCTACATGATCCTGCCCTACAATATCCAGTGCATTTTGGATTACATGGTTTGGCAGTCCTATTTTTCGGGCAATCTCTACGGCAAACGAACTACCCGGCAAGCCGGTTTTAAGCATAAATAGCGGTTGCATATTGTGTTGGTCGTACAACATGGCGCCATTCATTACCCCTTCGGCCGATGCGGCATAATGCTTCAGATTGGTGTAATGCGTGGTAATCACGCCGGTAGCTTTCTTTTCGTTTAATTCTGTAAGAATAGCTTCGGCCAACGCCCCGCCAATCTGGGGTTCAGTACCACTACCAAACTCATCTACCAAAAACAGGGTTCCGGCAGAGGCATTACGCAAAAAATGCTTCATATTAATAAGATGCGAACTATATGTACTCAGATCGTCTTCGAGCGATTGTTCGTCTCCAATATCAATAAAAATATCATCAAAAATGCCCATCTCGCTACCTTCGCCAATGGTAACAGGCATACCGCACTGAAACATATATTGAAGTAATCCTACTGTTTTCAGGCACACCGATTTACCACCGGCATTAGGACCAGAAATAACCAGAATCCGTGCCTTGTCATCTAATTCGAGGTCGAGCGGCACCACTTTTCGGCCATTTTTGCTCAGCGATATTTGTAATAACGGGTGAACCGCCTTGTGTAACTTTATAGTGTGTTTATCGGCAAATAGTGGGCAAATAGCGTTTTGCTCCACGGCAAAAGTGGCTTTGGCTCGAATAAATTCCAACAATCCGAGTTTATCTAATGCATCAGCTAACGCAGGCACCAATGGCCTGATTTGGTCGGTTACAGAGATGAGAATACGTATAATTTCCCGGCGCTCGTCCATTTCTAATTCGCGAATACGATTATTGGCTTCAACCACCTCGGCCGGTTCGATATAAGCCGTTTTACCCGTGGCCGATTCGTCGTGAATAATACCTGCAATACGTCGTTTATTGCGGGCTATTACAGGTATTACTAACCGCCCGTCGCGCACGGTTGGTGCCATATCGTCGTCACTAAGCCCCTCGGCTCTGGCGCGCGACATAATGCGTTCTATCTGCTTCGAAATCGATTGTGTTACAGCAATCAGATCGTGACGGATGCGGCGCAATTCGGGCGAAGCGTTATCGGCCATACGTCCGTTTTTATCGAGAATTGAACCGATTAGTTTGGTTATCGGCGCAAAATGTTCAATGCCATAAATCAATGAGGCAAGCGTGGTATAATGACCCTCCAGATCTTTCTTGAAAAACGATTGAATTGAATCTAACGTGGTTAGTGTTCGCATCAGCGAAAACAACTCACTTTCAATAAGGTAGGTACCCTCGGGCCGTATGCGACGCAGTTCGCCACGTAAATCGGCTACAAAATCGAATGGGAAATGGTCTTCTCTAAGTATTCTGATAAACTCATTAGTACATACGAGTTCGTGTGCAATGGTTTTTGCATTATTGGTAAATGTAAACGAGGCCACAATGTCGCGGCCCAACGGTGTGCGGCAGCGTAACGACAAAATATGCCGTATTTGGTCGAACCCTAATTTTTGCTCTAAATGCTCGGGATATATCATGCTGTTTTTTAACGCGGCAAATTTACAAAAAAAATATCGGGTGTAAACCCATGCGCATAACCGATAGTCGACCGAAAATACCCATGCCGTAAACAATACAGCTTCAAAGAGGCTAAAAACAGGTTGAATATCGTGCATTTCTCACCACTCCTAAACCACGGATCAAGTTAACCTACCTGTTGTGTCGTACCGCCGGCATCGGGAATTTCACTCAGGTGGGTTTTCTATAACGATATGATACCGCCGGTATCGGCTTAAGTTTTGCAGAGGAAAAACATTTGCGTCTTTGCGGTGAAACAACATTAGACCATACATGTTTTGGAATCCGGCCAGGTTTAACTTACCACCGCCTCGAACATACCTTCGCTACGTTACGTGCGATGCTGTTCGAACGTGGTACGGCCATGGTACGGCTATGGTACGGCCAAGAACCGGCCATGGTATTTGCAAAAAAAAGCGTAAAATACCGGTATTGAATTACCACGTTTTGCGTCCGTTTGCGTGGTGAGCCACACAGAACATTTTGAATAAAGCGTCTTTTGGCAGGCAAATGAATGTAAAGCACTGCAAGATATGTTTGGCATAACACATTGTATAATAATTGATTGTAACCTATTATCGTTCGAACTGAAGCATAGAGCCAAAGGGGGAAGCGGTATAGTATAAATTCTCAAAAAAACAAAAAGATGGTTCGACTGACGGTGACTGATATTTTAGGAAAAGAGATAAAAATATTGGCCGATGGCAAGATTCAATCTGGTGCACATGAATATAATTTTGATGGAAGTTCGCTTCCGGGTGGGGTTTATTTTTGCAAATTGCGTATAAATGGCCGTATTCAGAGTAAAAAAATGCTGATAGTGAAATAATCACGGCATCAGCCATACAAATTAGAATGCAATCAGGCATTTATCTATTGAGGAATAGATAGGTGCCTGTTTCTTTGTTCGGGTCGGTCTATCGCAAAAAAAGGCAGTAGAAAAAGGGTCGTCGGAGGCAGGCGCACGACAATTTGGAAGTTCACTATTGTCTGTTAAATATCGTTAAACTACTTCATAACTGTTTTAAAGTCAACATTCTAACCTAACAAAACCTTGTCGCCCTTTTGAATTTTGTTTCTTTGCACCCAAGTGCAAATTTCAACAAATATGAACGTCGGCAATAATGTTTTTGTACAGATTGTGCAGTTTCATCCGAAACGTTACTTCAATGGCCACCGAAATACCGGTCTTATACATAATTAGCAATGCCAATGTGCACGATACCAAGTCCAACGACTGGTTTACATACGAGCCTCATGCTTGCGATGTATTTGACAGAGGATACTTAAAATCAAGGCCTTATAAAAGTTTAACGAACTATAGCCATTAAACACGAAATAATAATTATTTTACTGAACAATTTAGCCCTAAAAACCTTTATATCAGATATAACACAACAATACAACCCATATGATTAAAAAACTGGTTCAGCAGCAATATTTAGAAATACCGATTGAATCGGCATGGGCGTATTTTGCTACGCCTTACAATTTGAATGAGGTTACTCCTTCGGATATGCATTTCGAAATAACATCGGATGTACCGGATAAAATGTATGCCGGTTTGATGATAATGTACAAGTTGAAACCCATGTTAAATATGACGATTAACTGGTGTACAGAAATTACCTTTATTGAGCATGGCCGCTATTTTGTCGACGAACAACGCAAAGGCCCCTATCGTTTGTGGCATCATGAACACCATTTTGAAGCAAAGGAAACTGGTACGCTGATGACGGACATACTGCATTACGACATTGGACGTGGAATTTTCGGCAGGTTGGCAGGCTTGCTTTTTGTAGATAAAAAAGTACAACAAATCTTCAAATTCCGATACTTATCTTTAGAAAAAAGGTTCAACCAAAAACAATAAGATTATGATGAAAGCATGGCAAAAGATGGTAATTGGTGCCGCAGGATGTCTTATTTTGGGCACAATGAGCAGTTTTTCGACAATGACCGAAATTACAGGATGGTATCAAATGCTTGTAAAGCCTTCGTGGAATCCGCCGAACTGGCTCTTCGGACCAGTATGGACGGTACTGTATTTGGCTATGGGTGTAGCATTTGGTCTTGTATGGCATAGCGATCATCCGGGGAAACGACTGGGGATGCGTTTGTTTGCGGTTCAGTTTGCATTAAATATCGCCTGGTCGTTTCTGTTTTTTGGCCAGCATGCGTTAGGGCTTGCCTTTTTTGAAATTGGGGTGATGTTTGCCATGATTGTACTTACATTCATCAGTTTTTTACAAATTAATCGAGTGGCGGCCTGGCTGATGGTACCGTATGCACTTTGGGTTGCCTTTGCAAGTGTACTTAGCTACCATATTTGGATGTTAAACTAAAAAAAGCCCACCATTCGGTAGGCTTTTGTAAATAAATGGTGTACTAATGGTGCTTATAATGCACTGTTGGTAAAGATCTTAATCGCTCGGCAGCACCTTCGGCAGTAATATCGCGTTGGGGTGAAGCCAGCATTTCGTAACCTACCATGAATTTTTTTACCGAAGCAGAACGGAGCAATGGCGGATAAAAATGCATGTGCAAGTGCCAGTAAGGATGTTCACCACCATCGGTTGGTGCCTGATGAATTCCGGCAGAATACGGGAACGACACCTCGAAAAGATTATCGTACATTACTGTAAGGGTTTTGTACATATCGGCGAAATCTCTACGTTCAGCATCTGTTAGTTCAAGTAAATTTGCCTTCGCTTTTTTGGGTAAAATCATGCCTTCGAAAGGCCATACAGCCCAAAATGGAATCAAGGCTACGAAAGTATCGTTCTCGGCAAGAATGCGTGTTTTGAGTTGAAGTTCTTTGGCCACATAATCTTCGAGCAAAGTACGTCCGTGTTTTTCGAAATACGCTTTCTGGTTGTCGATTTCTTTCGAAATTTCGATTGGAATAAGTTTCGAAGCCCAAATCTGACCATGTGGATGTGGATTAGAGCACCCCATAATGCTGCCTTTGTTCTCGAAAATCTGAATATAGTTGATGAAATCAATTTTGCCAAGTTCTGCAAATTCGTTACACCACAAATCCACAACTTCCTTAATACCATCTACTTCCATTTCAGGCACTGTAAAATCGTGGCGTGGCGAAAAGCAAATCACCTTGCAAATACCCTGTTCGCTTTCGGCTTTCAGTAAGTCGCTATCGTTCATTGCACCATTAGGTGTGTCGGACAATAACGCCGAAAAGTCATTGGTAAACACAAAAGTCGATTTATAATCGGGGTTTGAATCGCCACCTACTCTGGGATTAGTTGGACACAAATAACAAGTTGGGTCGTATTGCGGACGTTGTTCTTCCTGTGCTTTTTCGACCTGCCCCTGCCATGGCCGTTTAGAACGGTGCGGAGAAACAAGAATCCATTCGCCGGTTAAGGCATTGTACCTGCGGTGTGGATGGTCGATGATGTTAAATTCGCTCATTTTTTCCTTTTTATACTTTAAACAAAAACCTCACAAGTACATAATAATATACTTGTGAGGTATGAAATAATATCAGTTTTACTATTCTACTTTGTGACCGCCGTCGCCAATTTCGGCAACATAAAACAATGGTTTCAAGCCGGTTACTTTTTCGTAATTTGCTCCAACCTGAGCAATAAAAGTGTCTACAGCTTCGTCTTTTACAATAGAAACGGTACATCCGCCAAAACCACCACCAGTCATGCGTGTACCGATAACGCCTTCAATTTTACGACCTTCGTTTACCATAGTATCCAGTTCGAGACCAGTTACATCATAATCGTCGCGCAACGAATCGTGCGAACCATTCATTAGTAAACCAAACTTGGCAATATCGCCGGCTTTAAGAGCAGCAACAGCGTCGGTAGTACGTTTAATTTCTGACACGACATGGCGGGCACGTTTGCGCGCAATAGGATCGGCAATTTTATCTTCAACTTTAAGGAATTCTTCCCACGAAATTTCGCCCAGCTTGTTAATATTCTTGTAAGGCTTAATCGCTTCAACAGCCGCATTACATTGGGCAACACGTTCGTTGTAAGCACTCGACTCGAGTTTGTGGGGGCTGTTAGTATTTGAAATAACAATTTTTGCACCATCGAGTTTTACAGGAACCAATTCGTACTCCAAAGTATCGCAATTTAGGAATGTTGCATGATCTTTAGCACCATGTGCCGAAATAAACTGGTCCATAATACCACATTTTACACCAGCATATTCATGCTCAGCGCGTTGGCCATATAACGCAATATCTTTTTTACTTACCTCATAACCAAAAATATCCGAAAATGCAGTACCGGTTACAACTTCTACTGCGGCAGAAGAAGAAAGACCAGCCCCCATAGGAACAAAACCGGCAAACATTACATCTAAGCCCGATTTTGGAGGCATGCCATTTTTAATGAATTGGGCAATAACGCCAATAGGATAATTAACCCACTCTTTACCAACTGGTTTAGAAAGATCTTCGAGTGCAATATCAAAGGCATTAGGTACTTTAATGTCGCGGAAACGGAACACTTTAAGATCGGTTTTGCGTACGAGGCAATAGATACCAAATGATAATGCACAGGGGAATACAAAACCCGCGTTATAATCGGTGTGCTCGCCTATAAGATTAACACGACCCGGTGCGAAATATACACTTACTTCGCCTTCTCCAAAAAATTCGAAAAATTTCTGTTTTAATTCGCTTACTTGCATGATAAATAATTTATAAAGAGTTTCTAACTATTAATTTTGACGGATTTGCAATCAAATCCTTTTTTCTGTTCAATACCATTTCGGCCAATTGATTGCCCATATTAATAAAATCGGTTGAAATAGTGGTTATGCCACCTGCAACTACCTCTTTGAGCATGGTTTCGTTAAACGATACAACTCCCACATTCCGTCCGAGTTTCAGTTTCTTTTTATCTACTTGTTTTATAATCTGAACCAAATGCCGGTCGTCGGTAAGAAAATAGGCTTCACCCTCGGTGATCGATCTATTGTCCAGATTCTCAATTATTTCGCACTGAAAACTGTTTTCGCTACAAAAGCGTGTGAATCCAGCTTTACGCTCTTCCGGTTCTTTACCTTTGGGCGAAACCATAATCAATTTATTGTATTTCATCAAATACATTTGTCCCTGATTCAAAGCATCATAAAAGTCCTGCCCAAAATCCTGGTAAATACAGCCATAAAATTTTTCAATTTCCCCTATTCGCCTGTCGAGAATAAATGTACGGTCAAAAGGCAATTTTCGCAAAATGGGAGCAAGGTTTTGGACTGAACCGGGTAAAATAACAAACGATGTATAATCGAGCCTGTTTTCATCAATTAACGATTGAAAAACTTTTCGGTTAAAGTGATGAAAAAAGAGATCAACCTCAGCCTTTTTCCCCACAGCATCAATAAATGCATAGTAAAGATCTTCCTTAAAGGCATTAAACTCATCGAACAACATAAATACCTTTTCGCGTCGTGCCGAATTACTGGTTTGAATGTAGTACCCTTTACCCGGGGTTGAAGAGATAATTTTTCTGTCTTTCAGCTCTTTAAAAGCAGCCAAAACCGTATCTCTGCTAAGATTATACTGTTTTACAATATCATTTAACGATGGAATTTTATCACCACGCTTCAGCACTCCGTTGGCAATGGCATTAACCACAGAATCGACAATTTGCCGGTATTTAGGAATTTCTGAATTGCTTTCGATAAAAATATAATCCATTTTATGATATTTATTTTTCGAAGCCGAAGATATATACAATTATTTTATCTGCAAAATTTTTATACCACCAGTACCTACCAGTTTGAAATATTTACTAACTTATTATCCTAAATATAAGTCCATTATTTAATTATATGTCATACAACTATGCTAAACAACATATTTTTTGCAGCCTACTATATCGTTTTAAGGTATGTTTTCAAAAATTGCTATGCAATATCGTTTAGTTACGAATCCTTATGCCCTTTCAGTGCTTGCTTTGTTTTTATATTCACTGACAAGGTGCGCTGCACCTTGCTAATGCTTGCAGACCGTTGGCCTTAAATAAACGACATTGAAATGCAATGATGAAATAGCAATTTAGTTACATAAAACCATGTGGTGTAGCGATTAACGAACCAAATTCCTTATCAACTGTTCTGACAAAATGCAATAAAAGAGAGTTGATGTTTTAGGGCATGGTTTTTTTTTCGTTTTTTTGCATAAAATATAAGGATATGGAAACAACAAGACAACAAAAAATATCGCGATTGATACAAAAGGAATTGGGCGAAATATTTCAGCGCGAAGCACAGAACAATCTGAAAGGTAAATTAATTACGGTTACCGTGGTGCGTACATCGCCCGATTTAAGTGTCGCTAAAATTTACCTGAGCTTCTTCCCATCGAACGAAGGCGAGGCGATACTGAAATTGGTAAGCGACAACTCCTCGCACTACCGGCATTTGCTTGGTCAACGGGTACGTAATCAGTTGCGTGCTATTCCGCAGTTGCATTTTTTTATCGACGATTCGCTGGATTATCTTGAAAATATAGACCGTTTATTAAAATAGAACCATTTAATTATGCAGTACGATCCCATAAAACGTTCGCTTGGTAAGGTTTTTAATCAAACCCCTGCGTTACGCATTCTTTTTTACAAACTATTGGATATGTTGCTATTACGTTCATGGCATGTCCGTAATGAACTCAAGAAATGGAGAAAAACAGCACCGGCTAAAATCTCGATACTCGATGCCGGAAGTGGTTTTGGACAGTACGACCATTTTATGAGTCAATTGGGTAAAAACGATGAAATTTTGGCCGTTGATGTTAAAACCGAACAAATTGCTGACTGCAACAATTTTTTTAGCAAAATAGGGCTGGGGAAAAGAGTGAAGTTTGAATTTGCCGATTTGACGACTTTTTCCAAACCGAACACATTCGATTTGATTGTTTCGGTGGATGTGATGGAGCACATCTTGGAAGATGAAGCGGTTTTTGCAAACTTTTATACTTCATTAAAGCCGGGAGGATTATTAATGGTAAGTACCCCTTCGGACCAGGGAGGCAGTGATGCCGATCACGATCACGATCATGGTTCACCCGACATAAACGGTTTTATCGACGAACATGTACGCGACGGGTACAATATTGACGACATAAAACAAAAGCTTAAAAGAGCGGGTTTTAAAAATATTGAAGCCCGGTTTACTTATGGTAAGCCAGGGTCGATCGCATGGCGTTTTTCGATGAAGTATCCTATTTTAATGCTCAATACCAGCAAATTACTGTTTATTATTCTGCCTCTATATTACATTATTACATTTCCTTGGGTACTTTTGTTAAACTATGCAGATTTAAAAGGAGACCATAAAACCGGTACAGGTCTGTTGGTAAAAGCCACTAAATGAATCTACCCTTTCAAATAGCGAAAAGGTATCTGCTGGCCAAGAAGTCGCACAGCGCGATTAATCTTATTTCGTTGGTTTCGCTGGCTGGCGTTACAATCGGTACGATGGCACTGGTAGTGGTTTTGTCGGTGTTCAACGGATTTAGCGGACTTCTGGAGTCATTGTATAATTCCTTTGATCCACAGTTGAAAATAATGCCGGTTTCAGGCAAAGTTTTCGATGGTTCAGACAAAAATTTAATTTCGGTTTTAGCCACAACACCGGGTGTTGCGGCCTTCTGCGCTACACTTCAAGGGCAGGTACTAATAAAGTACGACGAAAAAACTACACCAGCTATTTTGAAAGGTGTTGGGAGTAAATATTCTGAAGTTACCAATATTGATTCTATTTTGTACGAAGGATCGTTTGTGCTTACTGAAGGCGATTACAGATATGGCATTCCAGGATATGGTTTGGCAAAAACTCTGGGTTCAGGTATAAAATTTGTAAAACCATTTGAGATTTTTGCCCCCAAACGAATTGGAAATATTCCGCTGAATGATCCTACAAGTGGATTCAATTCCGAAATTTTGTACCCTTCGGCTATCTTTTTGGTACGTCAGCCGGAATACGACGAAAACTATATGCTGGCCGACATTGATATTGCCAGAAATCTTTTTGGATATACCAACGAAGTAACAGCCATAGAAATTAGACTGAAAGCGGATGCAGATGAAGCAAAGACTAAAGACGAGCTACAAGAAAAGATAGGTAAATCGTATGTTGTAAAGAACAGGCATGAACAAAAGGAAAGCTTTTACCGGATGATGCAGATAGAAAAATGGATGACATTCCTTATTTTGTCGTTTATATTATTGATTGCTATTTTCAACATTATCGGGTCGCTATCTATGCTGATTATCGACAAAACGGCCGATGCGATAACCCTTAAAAACATGGGTGCCGACCGAAAATTCATCCGTCAGATTTTTTTAACTGAAGGTTGGCTTATTTCGGGAATTGGCTGTTTATCGGGTATTGCGGCAGGCGTAATAATTTCATTGATACAAAAGTGGTTCGGATTTGTAAAGTTAGGTACAGGTACGTTTATTGTTGATGCCTATCCTGTACATGTTCAATTTTCGGATTTGGTTTACATATTTATAACAGTAGCCATTATGGGTTTTTTTGCTTCATGGTATCCATCGGCTTACATTGCACGTAAACTTACAGAATAATCATGCAAAATACCGAAATCGATCAAATTGTAATTATTGGCAGTGGCAATGTTGCCACCCACTATGCTCTGGCTTTGGCAAATGCAGGCGTGTCGATTACGCAGATTGTGGGGAGAAAAGCCAAAGGAGTCAAATCATTAGCCAAAAGAATTGGCTGCAACTATACTACAGATTTTAAACAAATTGAAGGCAGTGCCGGTATGTACCTGTTGGCCATTAATGACGATGCGATCGCGCGAGTCATTGAACGATTTCCTTACAAAAATAAAATAATGGTACATACAGCCGCGAGTGTCGATGCATCGGTATTCGGGTCTAAAACAAACCACTATGGCGTGATGTATCCGTTGCAATCGCTTTCGAAAGATATCCCGATTGATTTTAATTCGGTGCCACTCTTAGTTGAAGGCAATACCGAGGAACTTACCGATTCATTAATCACATTGGCGGGCAAGATGACTAATAAGGTGCAATATGCCGATGGAAACATGCGTTTGTCGGCACATGTTTCGGCCGTATTTGTGAATAATTTTGTAAATCATTTATGGGCACTGGCACAACAATTGGCGGTTGAGAATGGGGTTGATCCAAGGTTGTTTGAACCATTAATGGCCGAAACAGCCCGAAAAGCTTTACTAAATCCGGCAGAAATGGTTCAGACAGGCCCCGCTTTACGTGGCGATTACAAAACCATAGAAAGGCACATGAATCTAATTGAGAGTCCACAATTGAAAAACATATACAAATCATTGACTGACAGCATTATTAACATGTATAATACGGATGACGCACTATGAAACATCACACTAAAAACAAAAACTTTAAAGAGATTTTACCTTTGGTAAAAGCCTTTGCGTTCGACGTAGACGGTGTATTATCGGGCACATGCCTGCCATTGCATCCTTCGGGCGAGCCAATGCGTACTGTGAATATTAAAGATGGTTATGCATTACAACTGGCTGTAAAACGGGGTTTTCCGATAGCAATTATTACAGGAGGTAATACCAACAGTGTGAGATTGCGTTTTGAGGGCTTAGGCATTAAAGATATTTATATGAAATCGGCGGTAAAAATGGGAGATTTCGAAGATTTTCTAACCAAAAATAACCTCGAAGCATCGGATGTTATGTATATGGGCGACGATATTCCTGATTATCCGGTAATGGTAAAAGCCGGTTTTCCGGTTTGCCCCGCCGATGCAGCTCCCGAAATCAAAAATATTTCGATTTATGTATCACATAAAAACGGAGGCGAAGGTTGTGCCCGCGATATATTGGAACAAGTGCTCAAGTCGCAGAACAAATGGATGGATGATGTAGCCTTTGGATGGTAAACAAACAATTATATACATTACAAAATGAAAAAGATTTTAAGTTATTTATTTTCACCACTTTTCCTATTTTCTTTTGCAGCCATGTGTGGGATTTTCCACGTAGTACAGGTTGTTGCACTTAAGTTTTTTGGAAAAGATGCCCGTAAAAAGAGTGTGGACTTTTGGAACTATCTTATTGTAAAAAGCTTTGCCATAATGGGTTGTAAAGTTCGATTCGAAGGCTTAGAAAATATTCCGGAGAATGTACCGGTTATAATTGTGGCTAATCATCAGAGTGCATACGATATTCCACCAATCATATATGCTTTCAGAAAGATCACGCCAAAATTTATTTCAAAAATTGAGTTAGGGAAAGGCATTCCCGGTATTTCCTACAACTTGCGTCATGGCGGTTCGGTACTAATAGACCGCAGTAATCGCATGCAAAGTATTAAAGAGATTTCGAAACTGGGGAAAGAAATTGCTGCAACAAACACTGCCGCAGTTATTTACCCCGAAGGTACCCGAAGTAAAGATGGCACAGTAAAACCATTTCAAGCTGCAGGCATTATCACTTTGCTAAGAGCAGCACCAAACGCACTAATTGTACCGTTTGCCATAGAAGGCCATCACGAATTTGTAGAATATGGTTCATTTCCGCTAAAATTCGGCACACCTGTAACATACCACATCCTTCCGGCAATTAATCCAAAAAACAGAAATGGCGAAGAGGTGGTTCTTGAAGTAGAAGATGCTATAAAAAAGGTATTAAAACAGAATATAGAATAATAAACGTATTAATTTACATTTAAAAACATACAGAGAGAACTATTGTCGGTCTTTTCTTTTTATATTGACTAAAAAATAGCGTTATTTGTACAACAATTTTGGAGGAGAGGAATTGAAGTCATTACATACATTTCATATCCCGGTAATGGGACTTGGCTACACGGTCGATACACCGATACATGTAGCACCTTACGGTATCTCATCAACCATATCGATAGTTGATGATGGATTAATTGAAAAATTCAGAGAGTTTTACTGCAAAAAGTGGAACATCAGTTATGAACCGATTTCGGAAAAGATAGCTGACTATCGAGCCAAACGCATTACTTCGTACCTGAATGTAGTAGATAAGATTGTGAAAAATAAAGTAGATCAACTAAAGAGAGCCGTTGCTATAAAAGGTTCTGAATTAGAAAAATATGCTGATCTACTCCCCGATTTTCACGAAGTTAAAGAAAAAATACGGGAAGCCTTGGCAACCGGTCAGTTATCAACAGCAGTCAGTGAATGGATACACCAACATTTACATACAGGGAGTATTGACGTAAACATAATGACCAAACTCGATCAGGCCCATTACGATAGTAATGGCGATACCGATATAAAAATGAATGATGCCCATGCCGCATTAAGAGGCTATGCCAACAGTGAGTTGGTGTCGTCGTTAGTACTTTCGGCAGGAATGAGTCCAAGATTATATAGCTATCTTGAAGAATTTCCCGATTTTTATCCCGATGCAAATGGCAATCTTCGTAAAAAAATCATTCTGAAAGTTAGCGATTTTCGATCCGCAACCATACAAGGTAAAATGCTTGCCAAAAAGGGATTATGGATTTCTGAATACCGCATTGAATCGGGATTGAACTGTGGTGGACATACATTTCCATCGGATGGTTTTTTAATGGGGCCAATTTTGGATGAGTTTAGATTGAACCGCGAACAACTCATTACGAACACACATGAAGAATACAAGCGCGGTCTTGAAGAAAAGGGATATAAGGCACCTGAACAACCATTAAAGGTAACCATTACAGCACAGGGAGGCGTGGGCACACACGAGGAACATGAATTTCTGCGGTCACACTATAATATCGATTCAGTCGGTTGGGGCTCACCTTTTTTGCTGGTTCCGGAAGTAGTTAGTATTGACAAAGATACATTGACACTACTGGCCAATGCGGGTGAAAAAGATGTTTATCTGAGCAATGTTTCGCCGCTTGGTGTTAAGTTTAACAATGTTTATGGCGCATCAATGAGCGTGATTAAACACCAACGGGCTGAAGCAGGAAAACCAGGTGCACCTTGTGTAAAGAAGTATCTTACGTATAACACAGAATATACAGAAAGACCGATTTGTACCTCATCGAAACTGTATCAATCGAAAAAAATTGCAGAATTGAAGGCCAAAAACCTACCAGCCGAGGAATACAAAAAAGCGTATGAAAAATTAATTGATCCCGAATGTTTGTGCGTTGGACTTGGTATTTCGGCTTTGAAATCTAAGGGTATCGATACCCCTGTAAACGAGGGTGTAACTATTTGTCCGGGACCAAATATTGCATATTTTTCGAAAGTAATGACCTTAAAAGAAATGGTAGATCATATTTATGGTCGTATTAATTTGATCACACATCCTAATCGACCTAATATGTTTATTAAGGAGCTTTCGATGTATGTAACGGTTCTTAAAGAACGAATCGAAAATATGGTTTCAACTGATATAAAAGAAACTAAAACACTCAAAGCTTTTAAAAAGAATTTACTGTCTGGCATCGCTTACTATAAGTCGCTATTTGAAAAGCAACCCGAAATTTGTAGCGTATTAGATGAATATAGCAAAGAAATAGATGACCTTTTGGCAGCATAAACAACTAAAAGATTAAGTTTTATTGGAAGCATAAAATCTGATGTTAATCGAATGATTATTAATTTGATAACAATTAGATTTTATGCTTCATTTGTTTATTGATTAAAGCATTTAAAGTGTTTTGCAAATATACTAATCCGGACAATTCAAAATTTGTGGCCCGTAAATCGGAATTTTTGACAGAAAACAGACCATAGGTTTTTAGACTCATTCAAAACAAAAGCTATACAGTTTAAAAACAGTGCTTTTATCTTAGAATGAGACGGTTGGCACAACTATTGACATAAGATTATAAAATAATTGCATGAAAGGCCCGAATAGCAGGATAAAAAAAGTTTAATAGAGTTCATTTCTAACAACTTTCTGGTTACTTTTGTGCTTTAGCAAAGAAATCCGTAAAATTAACGAAACAAAAATATGGGATTCATAGAATCAATTCTCGGAAAATTCCTGGGAAATAAGTCAGACAGAGACATTAAAGAAATAATGCCGCTTATAAATAAAATAAAGGCAGAATATCCTCGTATTGAACAAATGTCTCATGATCAACTCAGAGCTGAAACATTATTACTAAAAAAACAGATTGCAGAAAATGCAAAACCAATTGAAGAAAAAATTGCAGAACTCAAGTTACAGGCTGAGAGTACAGAAATGGATGGTCGCGAAGACATTTATACTCAAATAGATAAGCTTAACAAAGAACTTCTCGAAAATATCGAAAGTACCCTTACCGAAATACTGCCTACGGCCTTTTCAATTGTTAAGGAGACCGCACGCAGGTTCAAAGAAAATGATGAAATTGAAGTTGATGCGACAGAATTTGACCGCGAACTTGCAACGTCGAAAGATTTTGTAGAAATAAGAGGTCAAAAAGCCTTTTTTAAAAGTTCGTGGACAGCAGGTGGCAATGTTGTAAAATGGGATATGGTACACTACGATGTACAATTAATTGGTGGCGTGGTATTGCATCAGGGGAAAATTGCTGAAATGATGACTGGTGAAGGAAAAACGTTGGTTGCTACCCTACCCGTTTTTCTTAACGCTTTAGCCGGCCGGGGTGTTCATATTGTAACAGTAAACGACTACCTGTCTAAACGCGATAGTGAATGGATGGGGCCTATTTATATGTTTCATGGTCTTTCGGTAGATTGTATTGATAAACATCAGCCAAATTCTACAGAACGCCGAAATGCATATCTCGCCGATATTACTTTTGGAACAAACAACGAATTTGGTTTTGATTACCTGCGTGACAATATGACATTCAGAGCCGACGAATTGGTTCAGCGCAAACATCATTACGCCATTGTTGATGAGGTTGACTCGGTATTGATTGATGACGCACGTACACCATTAATTATTTCAGGGCCAGTGGCTAAGAGTAACGAAATTCAGTTTGAAGAGTTACGACCCAAAGTTGAAAAACTCTTTATTACTCAGCGCCAAATGGTTACGCAGCTACTTGCTGAAGCAAAAACAAAAATGAAATCGGCTGATTCGAAAGAGCAGGAAGAAGGCAATTTGCTTCTTTTGAGAGCGTATAAAGGCTTGCCAAAATATAAACCACTCAATAAATATCTGAGTGAGCAAGGCATAAAAGCAATACTACACAAAACAGAAAACTACCACATGCAGGATAACAACAGATTAATGCATCTTGCAACAGATCCGTTGTTTTTTGTAATCGACGAAAAAGCAAATTCGGTAGATCTTACAGATAAAGGCATTGATTTGCTAACCGACGACTCGGATGATGCGAATTTTTTTGTGTTACCCAACATGGGCGAAAAAATTGCTGATATTGAAAAAGATACGACAATGACGGCCGATCAGAAGATCGCAGCCAAAGATGAACTACTTCAGGATTATGCCATAAAAGCCGAACGGGTTCATACGATTAATCAGCTACTCAAAGCCTATGCCATGTTTGAAAAGGATGACCAGTACGTGGTTATCGACAATCAGGTAAAAATCGTAGATGAACAAACCGGTCGAATAATGGAAGGACGCCGTTACAGCGATGGTTTACATCAGGCTATAGAATCGAAGGAAAGAGTTAAAGTTGAAGCAGCCACTCAAACAATGGCTACCGTAACGTTACAAAACTTCTTCAGAATGTATCACAAACTTGCCGGGATGACAGGTACAGCTGAAACTGAAGCTGGTGAGTTGTGGGACATATATAAACTTGATGTGGTAGTAATTCCAACAAACAGGCCAATCAGCCGAAAAGATTTACAGGATAAAATTTATAAAACAAAACGCGAAAAGTATTCGGCTGCAATCGACGAAATTGTAGAACTCGTTAATTTGGGCCGACCGGTTTTAGTTGGCACCACTTCGGTAGAGATTTCGGAGTTATTGAGTCGAATGCTTAAAATGAAAGGTATTACGCACAACGTGTTAAATGCCAAACTTCACCAACGCGAAGCCGAAATTGTGGCTCAGGCCGGTAAAAAAGGGATAGTAACCATAGCAACCAATATGGCCGGTCGAGGTACCGACATTAAGCTAAGCGACGAGGTAAAAGCAGCAGGTGGCTTAGCAATCATTGGCACAGAGCGTCACGAAAGCCGCCGTGTGGACAGGCAGTTACGTGGTCGTGCAGGACGGCAGGGAGATCCGGGATCCTCGCAGTTTTATGTTTCGCTCGAAGATGAATTAATGCGACTATTTGGTTCAGAACGAATTATGGGGATAATGGATAAACTTGGCCTGAAAGAAGGTGAAGTGATTCAGCATTCAATGATTTCGAAATCGATTGAGCGAGCACAAAAGAAAGTTGAAGAAAACAACTTTGGAATTCGCAAGCGTTTGCTTGAGTATGATGATGTAATGAACAACCAACGCGAGGTAATATACACCAAACGTCGACATGCATTGTTGGGTGAACGGATGGATATTGAGATTACCAATATGCTGTATGATGTATCGGAAAGTATTGTAAATGAATTTATAACATCAAGAAATTTCGAAGGTTTCCAGATTGATTTATTCCGTTTTCTTTCTATTGAACCGGCATTTAATGCAGAAGCATTTAAAACAAAACCAGTAGACGAACTAATTGATAAAACATTTCATAAAGCACTTATTACCTACCAGCGTAAAACACAAAAGATGGCCGATGTTGCACATCCGGTAATTGCTGATGTTTTTGAAAACAAGGGCCATATGTACGAAAACATTCTGGTTCCGATAAGTGATGGAAAGCGGGTATACAATGTAGCGACAAACTTGAAAGAAGCATACGAAAGTGGCTCACAGGAAGTAGTAAAATCCTTTGAGAAAACAATTTTGCTGCTTTATATTGATGAAGCGTGGAAAGAACACCTCCGCGAACTCGACGAATTACGTCAGGCAGTAAATAATGCCACATACGAACAAAAAGATCCATTACTAATTTATAAGTTTGAATCTTTTAATCTGTTTAAGAAAATGTTGGACGATATTAATAAAAAAGTCATATCGTCGCTGATGAAAGGTCAGATTCCAACGCGTGAGCCAGAACAGGTACGGGAAGCGGTTCAACCAAAATCGGAAATGAACAAATACCGCACCCAAAAAGATGATTCAGGAGGTCGAAGTAATGTGCAATCAGCCGGTCCGTCACAGTCGCAAGGCCCTATTAACCGGCCACCAATGCCACCAATGCCGGGCCAGCAAAGACACGAACCAATAAAAGCAGAAAAGAAAATTGGCCGTAACGACCCTTGTCCTTGCGGAAGTGGTAAAAAATTTAAGCAATGCCACGGTTCAAACGATTAATTAAGACATCAACCGATGCCGTTACAAACGGCGTCGGTTGTTTACTTTTTAACCAATAAACATAATTGATAATCATTAAACGATAAAAAATGAAGCTATTCTCGTTTATTGTTTGGAATCTTGATCCCGATCTCCTTAATTTGGGAGGCATAAGGGTGAGATACTACGGACTCTTGTTTGCCGCAGCTTTTGCTTTGGGGTATTACCTGATTTTGAATTTTTCGAAGAGGGAAAAATTTCCGGAATCTTGGGTTGATTCGTTGTTGGTATATATGGTGGTTGGAACCGTTATCGGGGCAAGATTAGGTCATTGTCTTTTTTATGAACCAGCCCATTATTTAGCCAATCCACTCGAAATATTGATGGTATGGAAAGGCGGCCTCGCCAGTCATGGGGGTGCGATTGGTAACTTGGTGGCCATTTGGCTGTTTTCGCGCAAGATAAGTAAACGCCAATACTTTTGGACAACTGATCGAATAGTCATTGTAACTGCGTTAGCAGCCTTCTTTATTCGAATGGGAAATTTTGCAAATAGCGAAATTTATGGCGATCCAACTCAAAGTACCTACGGAATTGTATACGCGCACGACACCGATTTTGCCCGACGACTTGAAAGCAGTACGATGAAACCGTTCTATAAGGACGTTAATTATGTTAAGCAAAAAAGTACAAATACGATTTTGGAAAGCCCGTGGTATCCAATAAATATTGTAGTTGATTTAAAATCGGTGCCGGATGAAAAAACCGCGTCGGCCATTGGCGTATTCCTTGGGGAATCATTAAAGGCACAAAAGAATTCAGATGATGAATTTTCAAACATATTCATTCATGAAAATACAGTAGCAAATATTTCGAAATATGAATCTGGCTATCGTTTAACCTATTCAGGTTTTGGCGTTCCAAAACACCCCACCCACTTATATGAAGCATTTTCGTATTTAGCAATTTTCCTACTTTTGTTATGGTTATATTACAAAAAAGAGGCAACAACTAAAAGTGGACTATTAACCGGGTTATTTTTTATATTGGTTTTTAGTGCTCGTTTTATAATCGAGTTTATAAAGCAGAACCAAGTGTCATTCGAAGATGGAATGGTGCTGAATATGGGGCAATGGTTAAGTATCCCTTTTATTTTGGGCGGAATGATTGTACTGATAAGGTCAATAAAAAAGAGTAATTAAATGATAACACATTATATCCCCGAATCTGTAGATTTGGGGATATTTTTTCAATCAAGACGTAGATAGGCAAAAACCATTGTTCTACTATTTACAGGGGTAAGCAGAACAAACCCACGGAATAATTTTCCATCACGAAATTCTACCGGATGAGCGAATTGTAACCGATTAACAATATCAATTGGATTTTCTTTTTTGCATAATTCGATACCAAATATCCCATTAGCATCGGGATGAAGTATTTCAGCAATTTTTATTGTAACAATTCCCATATTCTGCCGAAGGTTCAGTTCGACACAAGGTTGCAGTTTTTCAACTTCAAATGATTTAAAAAAGAATGCATCAATGCCAAAAAAACCAGTATGTCGCGTTGTTATATCTGTAGTTTTTAAAATTTCGAGCAACTTTGATACCGTTTCATTTAATAACTCATATTTAGCTAACCCCCAATATAAAGCCTCAGTTCCTTTTGGTACTATTATATTGCCAATATATCGGCCATTTATATGAGTTTGAAGTGGCATTATACCTGCGAAGTTCAACCCACCAGCACCATCGGAATAAAAATGAAACGACAAATCGTGTGTTCTTTCCAGCAAAGGTTCAACCATAATATGTCCCTGAGCCTCTAAAGTATGATTTATCCACCGGATGTTGGCATCGTTTAGTACAGGTTTACGTAAAAACTGTATGCCTCGCCCTGAGCTACTAAAGGGAGCTTTAAGCACAATTTGACCCCATCTCTCCATTGCCACCTGTACATGGGCTACAGTATAACAAGTAATTGGCAAGTAATTTTTACTTATTAAACGGGTATCTTCTTGATTGTGAAGCATTGACTCAAGTACTGAAAGCGCAAATCTTCGATCGTACAAATTTCGATACTCGTTATGCCATGCAGTCATTGAGTTTTGGGTGTGTTTTAATAAGTCGACAAACGAAGTAAAAATATTTGGACTCCATCCCCAGGGATGCATCGAGTAATTCTGAATATCCGTACGAGAATATAATAGACGCAAATTTGAGAGCTTAATAAATTCAGGTAAACGAAATCCAATTTGTTCAAGGGACTTTACAAATTGATTATCAGGCAAATGACGCAAAATACATAAGTCGTCAGGTTCACCCAAAAAAGAGCAAAGTAATTCCAGGTCTTCAGCAAATTTATCGAGAATTGAACCAGCCGAAAAGCCTGCCTTGTTGTACGCCACTTCGAGTTCGCAAGTGGGGTTAAAAAAATATATTTTATTCAATCGGTATATTCTGTTTTATATTTGAGAAGCGATATCGTTGAAAGATTGACCCTTTTTAGTGCATTGTTCAATAAATTCGGAAGGTGTTTTTCCAAATTTGTCTTTAAAAGTTTTTGTGAAGTAGCTTGGACTACTTACACCTACACGATAGGCTACTTCGGCAATGCTTACATCTTCTGTCAACATAATCTGTACAGCCTTACGTAATCGAACCCGCTTAATAAAGTCGCCGAGTGTTTGATCAGTAACTGATTTAACTTTTTGGTAAAGATTAGTTCTACCGATGCCCATTCCCTCACAAATATGAATTACATCAAACATTGGATCAGAGAGCCGCGCTTCGATAAATGCTTCCAATTCGAGAATAAACTCCTTATCTTGTTGAGCCTGTCCCAATTCATGAACATCAAAAAGTGCATTTTTACTGAATTTCTCGACCATTTTTTTACGCATTTCAAGCATGCTGCGGATTTTCACCAACAAAAATCGTAGGTCGATTGGTTTTGGCAAAAACTCATCTGCTCCGGCTTCCGTTAATCTGAGTCTTTCATCCTCTGTACTCTTTGCCGTTAAAAGAATAATGGGAATATGGCAAAATGCTAAATCTTTTTTTACCGTTTCAATCAATGTTTTACCATCCATAACAGGCATTAATAAATCTGTAATGATAATATCCGGCATGTTGTTTTTAAGCTGAACCAATCCATCTGCACCATTTTCGGCATCTGTTACATTAAAATAGGTCGAAAGTTTGCCTTTAATATATCGGCGCAACTGTACATCGTCTTCCACAAGTAAAATAGATGCTTCTTTTTTGCCTGGTAGCTCTAATGTAAAATCGTCTAAGTCCAGCATTTCTTCCTCATCGATAATTTCGGGTTGAAACCTGAGAAAGTTTTCTTTTGCTCTTATTTCATCTTCGAAAATGTCTTCTGATTGAAGATGCTTGTTCCCAAGTGGAAGCACGATTAAAAATTGTGTCCCTTCACCCCTTTTACTTGCTACCGACAGTACACCTTGATGTAAAAGCACCAAACTTTTAACCAATGCCAATCCAACGCCCGAGCCTAAATGCAAATGCGAACGTTCTGCTTTTACCTGAAAGAATCTGTCGAAAAGTCGAGGCAACGATTCGCCGGAGATACCCACACCCGAATCGGAAACAAGTAAACCAACGACTGATTTTGAGTTTATCTCATTTCCAACTTTAAACACTTCAAAACCTTTTTCAAAGGTTACATTATCTGGGTTAAGTATCAGTTCTACACGAACTTGTCCGCCACGAGGGGTATATTTAAAAGCATTTGAAAGGAGATTAAATATAATTTTCTCCATCTTTTCCCTGTCTGCCCAAATCTCACACACTGCATCTCCGAGGTTCAGATAAAAATTAACCTCACGTTTTACAGCAAAGTCCGAAAATAAGGCACAAACCTCAGACACCAAATCATTAAATAAAAATTTGGTTGCATGTAATGAAGCAACACCTTTCTCTGCTTTACGGAAGTCGAGCAATTCGTTTACAAGATTAAGCAAGCGAGATGTATTTTTATACATCATAAAATAAAGTTGTTTCGATGCCTTCGATGAGATGTTGCCGCTTAACAAATCTTCTAATGGATCCTGAATTAGTGTAAGCGGCGTTCGTAACTCGTGAGAAATATTGGTGAAGAATTCCAATTTTACCTGATGTAATTCTTCCTGGAGGGCCATTTTGTTTTTTAGTTTTACAATTCGTTGTAAAGTTGAATATACAAAATAAACACCAGCAATGAGTAGAATAAAATAGATTAGAAAAGCAAACTTAGTTAACCACCATGGGGCCATAATATTAATATTCAACCGAATAGGATCGGTAACCCATGACCCATTTTCTTTAGACCACATTAATTCGAAAGTATAATGTCCCGGTTTTAAATTAGAAAAAATAGCCATATTATTTTTAAAGGCTTCATAATTCCAATTTTTATCAAAACCTATCAATCTGTATCTGAAACGACATTTTTGTGGATTAAAAAAGTTAAGAGGAGAAAAGCCAATGCTAATATTGTTTTGAAAATATGCCAATTTAAGTTCGGATTGAAAAGCAATATCATTTTGAAGTACAGGTTTTCCATCAATCAGTTTGTCGGATAATACACGTTCACCGTTAATTGCAAGCCAGGTAAATTGTGCTTTCTTTTGGTGGTATGATGATTTTATTTCTCGGGGATTAAAATATGTAATGCCTTCTAATCCGCCAAAAAACAAATTTCCGAGATTGTCTTTTGTTGCTGCACCAACCTTGAAACTCATATTGTGTAACCCATCGTAAATATCGAATTTTAAAGCACTTAATTTTTCGGGATTAATTTTAACCAAACCATTACCCGCAACCCAAATGTTGCCATTAAAATCTGTGACCATTCCTTCGATATCGGTAAATGAGATGCCAAGTGTTTTGTTTAAATCTTCAATTGGCATAATACCATTACCCTCGTTAACACTCCGGTTTAGTTTGGTTTTATATAAACCACCGCCTAATGTACCCAACCAATAATTTCCCTTTTTATCTTTTTGAAGTGGCCAAAAATAATTACTTAACAAATTAATATTTTCATTATCAGCAAAATAACTTTTCACATCTTTTACATCACCATTTTCATCAAATGTTAATTCAAATAATCCGTTGATAGAAGCTGCAAGCAGTGAATTCCGTTCTTCATCGTAATGAAGGTAATTTACGGACATTGGAAGTTTTATATTAAAACGGCTATTACTTGAAAAAGATTCAACGTAATACTTTCCATCCGAATTAAGCGAAACACACTGTAATCCCTGCCCCCAACCTGCAATCCAAAATCGACCAAATTTATCAGGAAAAATATAGGTTACACGACCAAAATCAGGTTGTTTAATAAATTGTTCGGCAGGCACAATCGTTATTTTCTCGGTAATGGGATCGATGAAAAACATTGTTGATGCACTAAACCCAACAATTTGTCCGGACGACATTAAACTAATAGAAGTTTGAAGACTATTAAAACGTCTGGAAGCTTCATCGTTTGTTATATCATTAAGTTCTTCTGTCTGAATATTATATCTTCGTAAGCCTTTACCTGTAAGGACAAACCAAATTTTATTTAAATTATCAGCGACAAGCGATCGAACCACCAAACCGGTATTAGCTTTATCGTCGGCAAGGTTCAGCGTACGAAATGGCAGAATATTAGTACGAATATAGCTTATACCAGTACCATAAGAACAGCTCCAAAGAATACCATCATTCGAAAGGAATAACTTAACAATACGGGTACCAACAAACCCATAACGATTATCCGGATCATTTTTAAATATATCGCAATCAGGCTTTAATGCCAGCAAATTATCAATTCGAAGCAGAAAATCACCACCAGAAAACCAACCGGTATTATTTTGATCAACAACAAACTTACGAAACCTTGCATTTTTGACATTTTTTAGGTCTGAGTCATTTAATAATAAATCACTAAAGCGTAATTTATTTTTCAGGATCAATTGAACACCATCCTTCACTCTGTCAACAGAATAAGCGTAAACAAAGTTGAAAGATACTACAAATAACATATTTCCACGCGCATATACATCGAGCCAGCCAGACTCAAAAGCTTCACCATTTACATGCAAAAAATCGAATGTCTGAAATGAATTTTGATCTCCGGTTTTAGCCATACACAAAATATGACTATTTCCTCCAAACCATATAATTCCCTTATTATCACTCATAACCGACAAAAAAGACAATTTTGATGAAGGCACGTTTTTTACTATTTCCGACATTTTTTGAAAATGGAGTGAGTTGCTATTTTTATCAAAATGAACCAAAAACACCCCATCGTCAGCCACAATCCATGCTTTTTCGGCATTGTCGATCTGTATTTCTCTAATCTTTTGTCTTACTGTATCACCGGTATTTATTGTTTGTATATAATGCAATTTTTTAATATCAAATAATTGAAGGCCGCCTTCTGTGCCAACCCACAAATAATGTGTACTACTTGCAAGAGACAAAATGCGGTTGGCCAACGCGAAGTTATTGGATATTTTACAATAAAATGATTCTGTATTTACGCCATCGAACCGTTGCAATCCACTGTTTGTGCCAATCCACATAAATCCCAACGAATCTTCACTAAAACAAAGCGCATCAGTATGTGACAATCCTGAATTAACATCTAAATGATGAAAACGATATTGATCTGATTTCGCATTTGAAAAAAGAGTGGCAGAGATTGAGATAAAGAACAGAATGAGAGACTTTCGTATACGCATTATAATATAATAAGTGAATACAAAAATAGTATTTATTCACTTACAACAAATAGCACAAATGGGCTAAATCTTAATAATATAAAACAATTAATGGCGCATAAATGCAACGACTATATCAAAAACTCTTTGTATCTGAATAGCCGATTTCGTATTTTTGTAGTGGTCGAAAAAAGTAAATTATTTGAAACATTTCCATCGTTTTAAGAATAAATAAAAACAATCATGCAAATGAAATTAAATCGATTAATACTGCTTGTTGTCCTTAGCAGTTTGGTTGCTTGTCAACCCGAAAATGCACCATATTTTGCAGAGATAAGTACCAAATTTGGTATCATGAAATTCAAACTATTTGATGAAACACCAAAACATCGTGACAATTTTATTAAATTGGCAAAACAAAAATATTATGATGGTCTGTTATTTCACCGGGTAATTGAAGGGTTTATGATTCAGGGCGGTGATCCGGATAGTAAAACGGCTAAGCCTGGTGATGAACTTGGAAATGGCGGACCAGAATATACTATTCAACAAGAGATACTATTCCCCAAATTTATTCATAAAAGAGGCATGCTTGCGGCAGCACGTATTGGGAACCAGCAAAATCCGGAAAAAGCATCCTCGGGTTCACAATTTTATATTGTACAGGGCAAAACACGTACACAGGATGAATTACGTGAAATTGCACTCAAACGGAGTGATGTGTTACGGGAAGAAATTTTTAATCGAATGGTAGCGAAATACAAAGATTCGTTAGATCTGGTATCATTTTCTACATCCAATAGTGAAAAAGAAGCACTTCAACGTCGGATTATGGCTAAAGTAGACGAAGAATTTGCGACCAAACCACTATTTACCTGGTCTGATGAACAGATTAAAACTTATACTACCATTGGTGGCACACCTCAATTGGACGGTGAATACACTATTTTTGGCGAAATGATAAACGGATTTTCTGTTCTTGATTCCATAGCAGGACAAAAAACAGATTTAAATAACAGGCCTGTTGTCGATTTGAAAATGAGAATAAAAATTGTGAGAAAATGACACCATTCAATTTATTTTTGATTCTGCTTTTTAGTGTGGCAACAAGTACCATTGCTCAGAGCAAAAAAGTACTTATTTCTACAAATTATGGTAATATGACCGTAATGTTATACGATGCAACGCCAAATCATCGCGACAATTTCATTAAATTGGTCAACGAAAAGCATTTTGATGGCACGCTGTTTTACAGAGTGATAAAAAACTTTGTTATTCAAGGTGGCTCAAGTGATTCGCGTAATGCACCAAAAGGAAAAAAAATAGGATATGGTTCTTCGGCACTTACAATCAATTCAGAATTTGCAGACAACTGTGTTCATAAAAAGGGGGCACTTTGTGCACCAAGACAACCAGAAATGGTGAATGAGTTTAAAAAGTCGGATATTTCGCAATTTTATATTGTTCAAGGCCGTGTATATACTACGGATGAGCTAAATAAACTAATGAAAAACATGAATACACCGATTCTCAATGATTTGAAACGAAAATATTATATACCCAAGAAAACTGAATTGGACAGTTTAAAATTAGCTAATACATTGCAATACAATCAATTATTAAAAGAAATAAAAAATGAGATTGAGTTTTATTTTCAAATGAGCAGAGATAAACTCGATTTAAATAATAGACAGCTTGAATTATATACCACCGTTGGAGGAATTCCGGATTTAGACGGAGATTATACAGTTTTTGGTGAAGTGATTGAAGGGCTGGAAGTCATAGATAAAATAGCAAACATTCCAACCGATGCTTCAGACAGACCGGTTAGTGATGTAAAAATTACAATAACATGTATAAACTAAAAATCGTATTGTTGTTAATTATTATCATTGCCACGCTTGGCAGTTGCAATGCAAGGCAGGACAAAAACAATACTACAACAACGGAAAATGCAGGTTCAATATATAAAAAAAACATATCTCAGTATGTAAATATAACCCTGTTCGACGATTATGCACGAAAAAATGGCCATTGTATTGGGGCATTGATCGAAGGTAATACTGTGGCTGCAAGTATGTCGGATTTTAAAGAAGCAGGCAATTGCAAATTCTCGTTTCCGGGAGTAAAGTCTGAACCGGTAACAAGAGGATATACCTATTCGAATCCATTTTTAAATCTTGTGTTCCTCAAAGTTAGCGGCCCGTCGCACCCTTGTACGCCCATCGAATCGGAAATAAACAAAGGAGATAGTGTGTATTTTATTGAGATTCAAAATGGTTATATCCAAAGATTCAACATTTTCGTAAACGATTCAGTTACCATTGAAAATTATAAAGCATTTAAAACCAACACAACGATCAAAAACGGAATGTTGCTATATTCTAAAAACCATAAAATTGCAGGAGTGACTACAAATATTCCAAATTTTAAAGGTTCAACCATCATAATACCAGCGCAAACATTGGCAGAATTATTGTCAAAAAAAGATGAAAAAGCACTCTTATTACCAGGACTCAGGCTTCAAAAGGCAAAAAAATATCCTAATCCACAAGATATTGATTTGTTTATTGTGGAGACTAATATGGGCAATTTTTCAATAAAACTTTGGGATATCAATAGTATATATTCAAAAAATTTCATAAAACTGGTATCCGATGGTTATTACGATAGTTTGCTGTTTCATAGGGTAATTCCCGGATTTTTAATACAAACCGGAGCTGCCGACACAAAATATGCACATAGTGGAGATTTAGTTGGCTATCAGGGTCCCGGCTACACGCAAGAAACGATTATCGACCACCGGTTTTACCACAAACGAGGTGCTGTAGCCATGTCGAAACCACCGGAATTTAACAATACACACAACCGCACAGACGGTGCCCAATTTTATATTATCATTGGTCGAAAACATTCGGAAGCAGAACTTGATGAACTCGAACAGAGAAAGGGATACAAATATACTCCCGAACAACGATCGATGTATTTAAACATTGGGGGAGCTGCGTATCTCGACAACGATTTTCCGGTATTCGCCGAAATATTTAACGGCATGGAAGTGTTGTCAAAAATTGCAAATTCGGATATTAATAGCAATGAAAGACCTGCGAAAGATGTGCGGGTTAAGCGAATTACCATTAAGTTACGGTAGCAAACTGTAATTAAACCGTGTACATTTATTTCATTTTGTGTATTTTTGCAACCGAATAAATATAATTTCAAAATATGCGTGTTATAGATCATATTAAAAACACTACAAAGCCAATTTTCTCATACGAGATATTGCCACCATTGCGGGGTAACACCATCGATAAGGTTTACAAAACTATCGATTTACTAAAAGAGTTTGATCCGAAATATATAAATATCACGACTCATCGAAGCGAATTTGAGTACAGACAAACAGCCGAAGGCCTGTATCAAAAAGTTTCAGTTAGAAAACGTCCGGGTACTATAGCCATTGCAGCAGCAATAAAAACAAGGTACAATGTTGAAGTTGTGCCACATATGCTTTGTAGCGGGTTCACTAAAGAAGAGACAGAATATGCACTTATTGACCTGAATTATCTTGGTATTTATGACTTGTTGTTGTTGCGTGGCGATAAAGATAAGAATGAAAAGAGTTTTATTCCCGAAAAAAACGGACATGCACACGCCACCGAATTACAGAAACAGGTAAACAATTGGAATAAAGGTATTTTATTGGATGGAAGCCAAATAGGCAACTTACAGGAGAAGTTCTCTTACGCTGTTGCAGGTTATCCCGAAAAACACGAAGAGGCTCCAAATTTGAATTCAGATCTGTTGTATTTGAAACAGAAAGTTGATGCCGGAGCCGAATATATTATTACGCAGATGTTTTTCGATAATGCAAAATATTTCGATTTTGTAAAAAAATGTCGCGATATTGGCATTAATGTTCCAATAATACCAGGATTGAAACCAATAACCCTGCTAAATCAACTTACAGTTCTTCCAAAAATATTTCATGTGGATATTCCCGAAGATTTTGCAACAGAACTAAGTAAATGTAAAACTAACGAAAATGCAGTTGAAGTGGGCATAGAATGGTGTAAAATGCAGGCAAAAGACCTTATTGCGAATGGAGTAAACAATATTCACTTTTACACCATGATGGCAACGCAAAGTGTTAAAAATATAGCAAAAGATATTTTCTAAAAATTGTACGTACTAAAAAAAAGGGGTTGTCAAATAAAATGACAACCCCTTTTTTTATGATTTTGAAATTATTTTGCGGGAGTTAACTTCGCTTTATAATCTTCGAATGTTTTAATTTGAGCATCAATACTTTCGATAGAATTTTTTGCTGCTGAATTTGTAGAATCAACGGCCAATGTTTTTTCGAATGAAGTTTTGGCTTCTAAAAATATTTTCACAGCTTCTTCCATTTTTTCAACATATGTTTTTGGATCTGCTGCTGCTTCCTGACTCATTTGAACAGCTTTATTAAATGGCTCAGCCGCTTCTTTATTGAGGTTTGCAACGACCTTTGATAAAATCGTTTTATAATATTTACTATCGGGATAAGATTTTAAAACATTTTCTAAGCCTTTGTTATAGGCTACTTCATCACCCTGATCTTTTTTCATTACCGCTATATAATACATGGCCAAGTCGCCTTTATAGTCACGCTTTATACTCTGGCTGAAATACTTTTCTGCTTCGGCATATTTATTCAATTTTTGTGCACAAGTTGCTGCATTATAAACTGTTGCATCATCGAGCATAGCCGAATCGCCACCAGTTTTAAAAAATTCTTCGTACTTTTCTAAGGCCAATGCATAGTTTTTCGCAACCAAAGCATCGTTACCCTCATTTTTTAACACTGCGGCTTCCTGTTGAGCAAAAACCGAAAAAGAAAACGCTGCAACAAGTGCTGTTAAAACAATTTTATTCATTTATTAAATCTCCTATTGTGTTGTTTAATATTCATATTATGATTTTGCTAAAATAAAGAATAAAATTGAACGATGCCAAATTTCTTAACAACAAAAAACATGAAAAATCAATAAAACAAAATCAAAAAATCATTCAATCTTCTATATAACAACTACTTATACTTATACACCAGCGATTTATTTAAGATTCCATCATTCGTTGGTATTTTAACATTTAATATCAACGAATCTCTGTCTGCCTTTTTAATCGAAGACAAATCGAAGGAAACTACGGTAGTTGAGCCACCGGCAAGGTACGAATCGTTCTTTCGATTATATCTTAATGCCAGATCAACCGGTTTATTGTAATCAATATCAAGCGAATCGCTTACCAGATTGATAATGTGATTTACGGTACCACTCTGATATACTACGAAATTTACGTTCAGGTATTTTCCACTTACCCAAACCACAGGTTTATACAATTCATCGTTTCCCAAGGTATCGTCCATGGCTTTATTCATGAGTTTAATAATTGGTTTAGATAGTAGAAAATCCATATGATAAAGTTTAATATCAATTTGAGCACTTGGATTAGATTGAAATTTCATTTTAGAAAATGAGGCCAAAACCCTTTGATTATTTACAGGCATGTAGCCACTAAAAGCAATTTCTTTAACGGCTAATATTGTACTATCGTCGAGTATTAAATCAAAATCACCATGATTATTGGGATTAACCATTACGGTCGCTAAAGCTAAGTAATCGCCGGTTGAGTTGCTTTCATCATCCTGAAGACATGAGGTAAATACCGTTGTAAAAACAAGCAGTAAACCAATAATTGACAAATTCTTTTTCATTATTCTAATTATTTATTGTTTCCATTTTCCCAATTTTGTTTCGCGCTCTATATAATAGTGCAAATACGAATCAAAAAGTTGCATCAGTTTATGCGTTTTTACAAATTTTTCACTTATTTTCTTTTGATTGAACCAACGAATGGGCATTATCTTGGGAGAAGTACCGGTGAGAAATATTTCTTCCATGATTTCTATTTCGCAAAGTGTCAAGGCTTTCCGGGCTATAACAAATCCGTTTTGTTGGGCAATTTCCAACGTTTTTAATAAAGTAATACCTTCGAGAACCATGTATTTTGGCGCAGTATAGATGATATTTCCATCAATAAAACACAAATTTGATCTGTGCCCCTCAGTAACTTCATTGGCGTGGTTAAGCAAGGCTACTTCAAACCAATCATTTTCTTTCATAAGGCTTAAAGCTTCAGATTTCAGACTTGCATTCAATACTTTAGCATTAGGGTTTTGTCTTTCGGCAGCCAAAACACCCACTTTAACACCAGATTTGTAAGTTTCTATGGATGGATAATTTCCGGCTATCGGCCATAAAAATTCATCTATCGTGCGACCATTAACCACATATTCAATCCAGATATTAAAGTCATTTTCGCGAATATTGGCAATACATTTAGAAAGACGTATTATTAAATTATCGTAATCAGGGATGAACCCAACAACGGTCTGCCTGAATGAATCAACTAAACGAACGTAATGGTCGTCGAAAAATATTGGAATACCATTTATTACTCTCAAAACCTCATAAAGCACAAGTGAATCAGAAGATTTTAAAGGCATTGGCATAGCCTTTGGTTCACCATTAAAAAAATAAAAATCCATAATAACGAAAAAAAGCCGGACTTAGATAAGTCCGGCTCAAATATCACTAAAAATAATTATATATTAAAGAGGAAGGGTATATTTTAAACCCGCCTTAAACCAAGTACCGGGTTGCGGGATATTACCAATATCGTAATATGTTTTGTTCGTAAGATTACTTACCTCGCCATAAACCTGCATGTTTTGACCATACCAAGTTAATTTACTATCAACAGAAAAGAATGGCTCATAGGTTTGATATTGATTGGTTACTGTGGTATAACCACCGTTACGATCCTGATAAGTTTGGGATAAAGACCATTTTAAATTAAATGGCAAATTAAACACTTCTGTTGCAGTAACCTTTGTTTTCAGGTAATCCAACACATAATATGAATCGTAATTGGTTTGACCAATGGTATCGTTAGTAATAAAACAACCATTTATCGAAAGATTATCGACAAACGACAGTGATTCGGAGATACTTGATGGGATAAGTTTAAACCCGCAATCGATGCCTTTGGTTTTAAGCTCCGACAAATTCATGGTGGTATATTTTCCCGTACTGTTTTTGACTCTTCCCCAATCAATGAGGTCGGTTCCCTTTCGATAAAAATTAGAGATATTTGCTATAAAGGAAGGGGATAAATATTTCAAACCAATTTCGAACGAAGTACTAAATTCAGCCTTGAGGTTAGGATTACCCACATTGGTTGGCCCGTTATAAAAAAGATCGGTAAAAGTGGGCAGTCGCATCGACGAATTGTAACTCGAACTAACAACAAACCCATGGCCAACATTGTAACTTAAATCCACGCCCGGAAACAGACGGTATTTATTGTAAGTACTATCTGTATTTGAAACCATAACACCAAATGTCGAGTTCAATTTTCCAATTCTAAATTGCTGTTCTACAAATAAATAACTATTTGTGCGATCGAATGCTTTGGTAAAGAATCCTTTTGGTTCACCTTTGACTGCAACAGTATCACCGGTTAAATAACCCAACACATTACTTTTCACTGCTTCGCGTCGAACTTCGAGTCCCAGAGAAGTTACACCAAATTTCGACGCATGCGAGGCATTTAACCCGCCACCATACAATTGTGTAAAATGGTAATTATGACCTTTATACCATGAAGCCGGATTGGATCGGAACAGTTCGAAACGGTCGTGATTTTCGCGATAATAAACCTGAGGTTTAAACCTGATAAAGTGCCCGAACTCGCTCGACAGTGATGCAAAATGGGTACGTGTTTGTTCGAACTGATCGGGGTATTTGGCTGTATAAAAACTGTTTGCCCCAAATTCTTTATTTGTATACCCATACTGCCAATCGAATCCCACATTTTTAATGCTGGTTTTTCCGGTATAAAAAATTGATTTATCCTTAAAATCGGTATTTTTAATGTAGCCATCGCTGCTTCGGGTATTGAACGACACCGCTTGCTTTACACCGTTTAGATTATAACCAACATAACCTGTTCCCGAATAGTAACCAAATTGGCCCCCTGAGAGTGAAAGTTCAGCTAAATTATTATCGGCTTGTTTGGTGATAATATTGATGGCTCCGGAAAAAGCACCTGCACCCAAGTGGCGAGAACCGGGTCCTGCAAGCACTTCTATACGTTCAACTGATTCGAGTGGTACCGGCAAGTTTAAACTATGATGACCGGTTTGCGGGTCGGTAATATTCACACCATTGAGGAGAATCATGACCTGATCCGAAGTGCCTCCTCTAACACTTACATCGTTTTGAACCCCAAGCGGACCGCGGGTACGGATATCGGCAAAAGCCACATTTTCAAGCAGATCGGAGATATTTTGCGCCCCCGCCGCCTCAATGTCCTTTTTAGTAATAACCGCCACCAGACGTGCAGCCTGCGACTGTAACTGAGGGGCTCTATCGGCCGAAACCACCACCTCATCGAGATCGATATTTTTACTGCTTTCCGGCTGGTTGGTGGTTTGAGCAAACACTTCAACTGTTCCCAGAGTAGTAAAATAAGCGACACTTAACGTGCCGATAACCACTTCTTTACGTAATGACGCAAAGAGCGACCAGTTTTTCCCGTTCCATCTTTTGAACCGGGTACCGGATTTTGAATGAATTAAATTAAACGCTTTCATATTAAAAAACTGCTTGAAAATGGCTGCAAATTTAATCATATTTAGATTGGGGTTCAAAATTAAATACATGTTGGTTTCGAAAATCATTAAATAAGGATGATCGGTGAGCCCAAAAAAGTGAATGATTAAGTGTAACTTCAAATTGCATGGCATGAACCAACATTAAGTGCCATTTTTGGCAAAATTCCGTATATTTGTTACCCAATAAATAGTTGATTAAAGTATGTTGTGCACTATCTCTTCAAATTTTAACAAAAACAGATTTAAGCAACAAAATTTTTTTGTACTATTTTATTTAATAAATATTTAAATTGAACCAATTTAAGCTACTGATATATAATACGATGCAATTAAAATGTGTTTTTAAAAATATTACTTTTTGCCTTGTATTTGGTATAATGTCCTATGCCAATGCAATTGACAAAAGATTTGAAAAAAAGTTTATTAACCAATATCACTTTCAAGCCAACGGGAGCCTTTTTATTGAAAATGCATACGGCGACATTACCATTTTACCATCCAATAACGACACCGTTTACGTAGAAACCCTGTTTTACACCAACTTACCCGAAATGATGGACACATCAATTTATTATTACAATGTGGACGTAAACACCTCTTTAACAGGGTTGAAAAAAAGTTTTAAAACTGTTCTTCACGACAACCTCGACATGAATAATCCTTTTCATGTGGATTATACCATTCATATTCCTCAAAATGCCAATTTTGACATCATAAACAAATTTGGAAATATAACTTCGGATAGTGTGAGTGGTAATTGGGATATCAACTGCGAATATGGTTCAGTATCAATTTCGGCGGGTGAAAACATTGCGCAAAACAAAAAAATTAAAGCCAAAATTAGTTTTGGAGAAATTCAAATCGATTCGATGGCCATTATAAATTTGAATATTGAAAATGCAAAAGCAAATATCATAAAAGCACGAAGCCTTGATATAACCGCTTCGTTTGCAGGAATCACAATTGGTGAAGCAGAAACGGTGGCAATTAACGGTTCGGAAAACGACATAATAACCCTTGGTAAAACAAACAATCTCCTTTATAATGGTTCAGAATCGACGTTAAACACCGGGGAGATAAGCAATCGCCTGCAAATTAATGGAAACAAACTCAACGTTGGCGAAACCTTGCTGGGAAATCAATTTATATCAGCAGATATTGCTATTGAAAATTCCATTTTTAATCTTTTGTTACCCAATGCGCCATTAAATATTGCAGCCACACTGAAAGATGGAGAAAATACAATTCGGAGCGAGCTAATGCCGTTATTAGTACAAAAAGAGAATCTTACAACCATCAATGGCTTTGTAGGAGACAGTACGCTTTACCGTGAAGGATTACCGAATGTGGGCCTTCAATGTAAAAACAGTGCATTAATTCTGGGGGTTGCAAAATGAATGTCCCGGAAAAATTACAGACATTGCGTAACGCAATGATAGTCCAAAAGTTGGATTGTTGGCTAATTTCGGGTTCGGATGTACATCAAAGTGAATATCTGCCCGAAGAAGATAACGAAAGAAAATGGATTTCGGGTTTTACAGGTTCATTTGGTTTTATGGCAATTACGGCTAACAACGCTGCGCTTTGGACCGACTCGCGATACTATATCCAAGCCGAAAAACAATTAGCCGGTTCATCCATAACCCTGATGAAAAAAGGGTTAAAAGAAACACCTGAATTGTTTGAGTGGATTATCAATCAATCGAATACAATTCAAACAGTGGGACTCGACGGGTATCTGTTTTCGTTTGAATATGCTGATAACCTGAAAAATAAATTGGCAAAAAGCGGCATAACTTTAATAACAGGGGTTAAATTGTTGCAGCACGTTTGGACAGACAGACCAACACGCGGTTTAACCCCATTGCTTCAACTAAACGAATTGGTGACCGGTGCCACGGTTCGGGAAAAAATAAATTTAATACGTGGCGAATTGAATTTAGAACAGTACCTGTACCTTGTTACAGCACTCGACGAAATTGCATGGTTATTGAACCTCAGAGGCAACGATATTGCGTATAACCCACTGTTTAAGGCTTTTTTAACAATCTCGAATCATGCCGTTGTATTGTATATTTCACCAGAAAAAACAGACAAAAATCTTACCCTATACGCCCGGGAAAATGGTTTTATAATAAAACCTTACGACGACTTTAATTCCGAACTTAACTTGATAAAACCAGCCACTACCATTGTTGCAGACATTGCAATTACTTCGTATAATCATATTAATGAACCACTTAGCAAAGGAGGCACATTAAAATACTACCCATCAATTATCAGGCGATTTAAGGCACTAAAGAATTCCGTTGAAATTGCCGGTATAAAAAAAGCGATGATTACAGATGGTGTGGCGATGGTTCGATTAATAAAATGGTGCGAAGAAAACATTGGAATTAAGCCGGTTACAGAATATGATGTTGCAAAAAAATCGGAAGAACTCCGACAAAATGCATCGAATGAATACATGGGACCAAGTTTTGCGCCAATTGTAAGTTGTGGCGAAAATGGAGCCATTGTACATTACACACCCACTGTGCATGGTTCAAAAATAATAACTCGCGATGATGTGCTGTTAATTGACACCGGCGGTCATTACCTCACAGGCACTACCGACATTACCCGAACAATCGTTTTCGATTGCTTTCCGGTTCAGGCCAAAACAGATTACACACTCGTACTTAAAGGTGTTATCGGATTATCGACGGTTTGTTTTCCCGAAGGAACCAGGGGCGTACAATTGGATATAATGGCAAGGCAGGCATTATGGCATTGTGGTATCGACTACGGGCATGGCACAGGCCATGGCATAGGACACTTTTTGAATGTACACGAAGGGCCACAAGCCATTCGTAAAGAGGATAATGGGATTGGCTTGCAGGCAGGTATGGTTTGCAGCAATGAACCGGCTATTTACCGACCTGGAGAATATGGCTTGAGAATTGAAAACATGATACATGTTGTGCCTTACAAAACAACTGCCTTCGGACATTTTTGTAAAATGGAAACACTTACACTTTGCCCATTAGAGATTCGGCTGATTGATAAAAGTTTATTGACTGAATACGAAATGAAATGGGTAAACGATTATCACAGAATGGTTGTAGCACAATTAACCCCGCATTTAACTCAAAACGAGGCAGATTGGATAAAATTAAAAACCATTGAAATATGACCCCCATACAAACCATTCACATTGTATCTTTTAATGTGCCTTATCCGCCCGATTATGGTGGCGTGATAGATGTATATTTTAGAATAAAGGGCTTGTTCGAAAAGGGATTTTCGATCATTTTGCACTGTTTCGACTATGGTCGTGGCGAACAAACCATTCTTGAGGAATACTGCACCAAGGTTTACTACTATTCGCGAAGCACAGCCATAAAATATCAATTTTCAAAAATTCCGTTTATTGTTATAACTCGCAAAAACGAACTGCTTTTAAAAAGGTTGGCAGCCGACGATTTTCCTGTGCTTTTCGAGGGATTGCATACCTGTTATTATCTCGACTCGCCGGAATTGCTGAATAAGAAAAAAATTGTTCGAATGCATAACATTGAGCATCAATACTATGGGATGCTTGGCAAATCGGAAAAAAATCTTTTGCTCAAAACTTTTTTGCTAATTGAGTCATTGAAACTTCGCAGATATGAAAAAATATTAAATTTTGCCAGCAAAATTGTTGCTGTTACACCATACGAAGAAGCCCATTTTAACAGTCGATATGGTAAAACTGTATGGATACCTTCGAATCACGGACAAAATACCGTAGAATGTAAAACCGGAACAGGTAAATACGTATTGTATCACGGTAACTTAAGTGTACCTGAAAATGCAGATGCTGTGATTTATATTGCAAAAACTATTGTTCCAAAACTTCCCAACGTTCAATTTATCATTGCCGGCAAAGAACCAAAGCAAAACATAAAAAGTATTGTTGCAAAATTGAAAAACTGCAAATTGAAAATGAATCTTACGCACGATGAAATGCAAAATATGATACAAAATGCACAAATTAATCTACTAATTACATTTCAACCCACCGGTTTGAAATTAAAACTGTTGAATGCATTATTTCTGGGGCGTTTTTGTGTTGTTAATCCCGCAATGACTTCGGGTACTGGCCTCGAAGATATGTGTATTACCGGTAAAAATGCCAAAGAATTATGTCAGACCATTTCTAATTACTATTCAAAATCTTTTAATAATGAAGAACTTAATGTAAGAATGGCCCATTTAACACAAAATTTTTCTGACACAGCCACCATAGCAAAATGGTCCGGATTGTTTAATTCAACAGCCAATAAATGACTCCAATAATAACACTTAGCGTAATTGTAATCTATTTTGCTATAATATTAATAATAGCATCTTTAACATCTAAAGACAGCAGCAACAGCACTTTTTTCTCGGCCAACAAAAAAGCAAATTGGATAATGGTATCTTTCGGGATGATTGGGGCTTCCTTGAGTGGTGTAACCTTTATTTCGGTACCCGGATGGGTAAATTCTACAGGTTTTACCTATTTGCAAATGGTAATGGGATATATACCCGGCTACCTTTTTGTGGCTTTAGTACTTTTACCAGTGTATTATAAGTTAAAACTGACTTCAATTTACGAATTTTTGAACCACAGATTTGGCACAATTTCATACAAATCGGGTGCTATTTTCTTCTTATTGTCCCGAACCTTAGGTTCGAGCATTCGACTTTTTCTTGTAGCACAGGTTTTGCACATTACAATTTTTGGCCCATGGCATGTTCCATTTTTTGTAACGGTTTTTATTACCATTGCGCTTATTTGGCTATATACTTTTAAAGGCGGTATTAACACCATTATTTATACCGATGTTCTTCAGACATTCTTTATGCTATCAGCCACTATCGTTACAATATATTTTGTAATTAACACCGAAAATCTGAGTTTTAAATCCATAATTTCCCTTTTACATACAGAGCCTTACGGCCAACTTTGGGTATTCGACGATTTCCATAGCAAACAAAATTTTTTCAAGCAGTTTTTAAGTGGTGCTTTTATTACTATTGTAATGACCGGCCTCGACCAGGATATGATGCAAAAAAATCTGACGTGCAGAAACTTGAAAGAGGCACAAAAAAACATGATTTGGTATGGATCGATGTTTGCGCCGGTAAACCTGTTGTTCTTGTTTTTGGGTTTCTTATTGGTCTATTTTATTCAATCCCATCATCTTTCGATGCCCGAAAGGGCAGATGCCTTGTACCCGATGCTTGCCACCGGCAACTATTTTCCGCCGGTAGTTGGTTTTATGTTTATAGTTGGGTTAATAGCTGCTGCTTACTCGAGTGCCGATTCGGCTTTAACTGCACTTACAACCAGCTTTATGGTAGATATCCTCGGAAAAGGAAATGCTATTGAAACAAAAACCAGATTCTGGGTTCATCTTATGTTTTCATGCATTATGTTAGTGGTTATTTTAATATTCCGAGCCATCAACAATACAAATGTCATAGATGCAATTTTTACCATTGCAGGGTATACCTATGGACCGCTGTTA
The DNA here is from genome assembly GCA_003249935.1 of Bacteroidota bacterium. GTDB lineage: Bacteria > Bacteroidota > Bacteroidia > Bacteroidales > UBA5342 > SZUA-561. Next base: position 18,254 of record QKHT01000212.1, on the reverse strand, counting down.
GGAATTTTTGCGCTTGGTCTGTTTACAAAAATAAAGTTAAATGAACGTTTTGTTCCATACATCTTTATATTATCACCCATTTTAAGTTACGTTATAAGTGTAATATTAAAAAACCGGTTTAACTGGGTCGTTGGATATGAATTACTGATGATTAACGGATTAACAACCTTTTTTCTTCTCATGTTATTGCAAAACAAAAAAAACAACACAACACTTTAACAATAATTTAAATTACATCGTTGCTTTTTCAATGCAATATTCTTAATTTCGGAAAAAAAGTAATACTAAAATCACTATGTCCGAAGATACCACAAATAAAGAATATAGCCACGTTAAAGCAAAGAGAGAACCCGCCGTTGCCGGCAGGTTTTATCCGGCATCTAAAGGTGCCCTCGAGGATTTGTTATATGAGCTGCTATCGGAATACCGCAAAACTTCATCCAATGAAAAAATAAGAGCCATCATTGTGCCACATGCGGGGTACATTTTTAGTGGTTATGTGGCGGCAGCAGCATATGGCAAAGTAGCCAAAACAAAACCCAAACATATTTTTATTATCGGAACCAGTCATTACGGTCGGTTTCCGGGGGCATCTGTCAATTCCGGAGCTAAATATGTTACACCTCTTGGAACCATTGAAACGGACGAACCAATCGTTAATGATTTACTCAAAAATAATTTTTTCAAATATTTGCCTGAGGCACACGAATTTGAACATACCATTGAGGTTCAGATTCCATTTATTCAATACATATTTAACCACAAGCCAACCATTATACCAATTGTAATAGGAACTCAGGACGAACATGAAATTGAAGCAATTGCAAAGGGTTTAAAACCATATTTTACAGATGAAAATCTTTTTGTAATTAGTACCGATTTTTCGCACTATCCCACTGCCGATAATGCAGTTCAGGTCGACAGGTTCATGGCGGATACTTTATGTAAAAATAATAAACCTCTGTTTTCGAAAGTTAGAAAAGGGATAGCAGCCAGACATATTCCTCACCTCGAAACAACAGCTTGCGGGTGGACATCGCTGCTTACGCTGCTAAGTATTACTCAGGACGAACCTTTTAAGTACGAATTGGTAAAATATGCCCATTCGGGCATGCACGAGGAGTATGGCGACAATAATCATGTGGTTGGTTACAGTGCATTTACAATTAAAAAGCAGGATAAATCCGAAATCATAACATTATCAGACGACCAAAAACAATTATTGCTCAACATTGCCTACAACAGCGTTTGCAGGGCAACAAATTCGCCACAAAAATATAACTTGTCTAAAGAAGATATTCCGGAAATACTAAAAAAATACTATGGCGCATTTGTTTCGGTATATGTCGACAATGAACTCCGTGGTTGTATTGGCTCTTTTTCTTTAGATAAGCCATTATACAAAATAATTGATCAACTGGCTTTTGATGCATCAATAAATGATTACCGTTATATTCCGGTTTCAGCAATTGATTTGAATTTTGTACGATTCGAAATCTCTGTTCTTACCCCTCTGAAAGCTGTTTCAAATATTAACGAAATTATACCCGGAATTGATGGTATTTATATTCGTAAAGGATCGAAATCGGGAACTTATTTGCCGCAGGTGGCAAAAAAAACCGGATGGTCGGTAAACGAACTATTATCAAATTGTGCTGAGAAAAAGGCTGGTATTGGCAAAAATGGATGGAAAGATGCCGAAATATTTGTTTATCAAGCAGTTGTGTTTTCAAACAGGTAAAAAGCATATTTGTAATCGGGTTTTAACCAGTAAAGCTCATACCGTTTATTCTTTATTCTAAATTTCATGTACAGTTATGGATACAATTTATATCTAAACGACTAAAAAATAAAAACTTAGAATAACAAATTCATAATATATTCAGTAAACAATATATATACTCGTTTTGTTATTTAAACAGATTGTTAGATTTTAGATGTTCGATATAATCAACAGGTTCATCTAAATTAATTTGTAAAAAACTCAGATGTTATGCAACACTCTTAATATCTACGCATTACAAATAATTAACGAACTATCATGCTAAAAAACTAATAATAAATCCAGTGATATGGCAGGGAATAGTATTGGAGATTTCAGTGCAACCTCATTCAAAATTTCAAGGTTACTCACCCAACAATACAGCACTTCGTTTTCGTTGGCCACTACATTTTTTCCAAAAGCCATAAAACAAGCCATTTATAGCATATATGGTTTTGTAAGGGTGGCGGACGAAATTGTGGATACTTTTCTCGAATTTGATAAACCAACACTATTAACTAATTTTGAAAGAGACTACTATGAATCACTTAAACAAGGTATTAGTACTAATCCAATATTAAATTCCTTTCAGGAAACGGTTAGAACTTATAAGATCGACGACGAACTCATTCAGGCCTTTTTCTTGAGTATGAAACGTGATCTTGAATTGGTAGAATTTACTGACGAAAATGAGATTGCCACCTACGTATATGGATCGGCCGATGTAATTGGGTTAATGTGTTTGAAGGTTTTCTGTAACGGAGACGATGAACAATACAACGCATTGAAAACACCTGCAATGAAATTAGGATCCGCTTTTCAAAAGGTGAATTTCTTGCGCGACTTAAATGATGACATCAATACTCTGAATCGTAGCTACTTCCCTGAAATTTCGAACCACAGGTTCAACGATGAAACGAAAAAATTGATTATTCAGAATATTGAACATGAGTTTAAAGAGGCATTCAGCGGCATAATACAATTACCAAGAGGCACTAAACTCCCGGTCTATATCGCCTACACCTACTACAAAAAGCTGTTAAAAAAAATAAAGAGAACTCCGGCAAACGTTATTATGAATCAACGCTTGCGCATTTCCAATTCGCAAAAAACAGGTCTGTTGGTAAAAGCTGTTGTTAAATACAACTTTGGTTTGATATCTTAAAATCCAATAAAAACATGGTAAACTTTTTCTGTTTTATTATAGGCTTTGCGATCATGGAGTTTGTGGCTTGGTTCTCTCATAAATACGTTATGCATGGGTTTCTATGGAAATGGCACAAGGTACATCACCAAAACGCACATCCTGAACAGTTTAAGCTCGATAAAAACGATTTGTTTTTCCTTATTTATGCCATTCCTGCAATAATTCTCATCATTTTCGGACTTTTTTACGAACAAACAGGGTTAGTTTATCTTGGGGCGGGAATTACTTTATATGGGTTTACGTATTTTTTCTTTCACGATATTGTTTATCATCAAAGAATTAAAATGGCCGGTTCAATCCAAAATAACTACTTCAAAGCACTCATACGGGCACACAATGCACATCACCATCCCGATAAAAAACAGGTTCAGCACATTATAAAACATTATGACAGTTATGGATTACTTATTTTTTCGAAAAAATTCTTTAATTCCGAACGATGACATGGTTATATCTATTAATTAATTTAAGCGTTATCCTATTTCCGGCAACGATCAGTTTCGACAAAAAAATGCAATTCTATCGTTTGTGGCCGTCACTCTTTAAAGCCATTGTAACGGTTGCCCTTTTTTATATTGCATTTGATATCTGGTTTTCATTTCTGGGTGTTTGGGGCTTTAACCCGGCCTATATTTCGGGACTAACGATTGTAAATCTTCCCATAGAAGAAATATTGTTTTTTTTCACCGTGCCATTTGCATCGGTTTTTCTTCATTATTCAATAGTGTTTGTATTTCCGGATTTAAAACTGAACCAACGTAATGCAATTTTTATTGCCTATATCGTTTTAGCCATTGCAATAATACTTATATTATTTAATTTCAATAAGTTATATACAATTTACAGTGCATTGCTGGTTATTTTAAGTACCATCATCGCCATACGCTTTTTACCGAAAGTTTTAACGACCTATTTCATCACATTTTTAATGATTCTGGTGCCCTTTTTTATCGTAAACGGCTTACTTACAGGTTCATTTATTCAAGGCGAAATTGTTTGGTATAATAATGCACAGAACCTTAATATACGGTTCTTTACGATACCGGTAGAGGACATTGGTTATGGTTATAGCCTTATTTTGCTTAACATTATTCTTACAAATTATTTTGAAAAAAGAAAAGGTAAAAAAAATGTTCAACAAATTAACAGTAGGCAATAATTACAATACGGCAACAAAAACGGCTATTGCATTTTTTGCAATCATTTATATCGTTGGCATCACAGGGCTTGCTGCGTCAAAAACTTACGGCATTTTTACCCGACTAATACCCTTCACACTCCTGCTAAGCACGTTCGGAGCAATTCTATTTCATGCAGACCACAAGGACTCAAAGTTTTATAAAATACTAATATACATCTGTTTAAGTGGATATATCATTGAAGTAATTGGCGTAAATTCAGGTATTATTTTTGGCCACTACAGCTATTTATCTGCATTAGGATTTAAGGTTTATAATACACCGGTTATCATTGGGCTAAACTGGTTTTTGCTCACCTACACAGCGGCCTCATTAAGTAATTTGCTCGGCATACGCGGTTCAACCCAAATATTAACGGGAGTCGCATTTATGGTATTGTATGATTTTTTGGTTGAACCGGTGGCATCCTTTATGCAAATGTGGGAATGGCAATATGGAATTATCCCGCTGCAAAATTACGCAGCCTGGTTTATTATTGCTCTGCTGATGCAAACCATGGTAAAATCGGTAATGCCACAAAGAACAAATTTAGTTGCAGCCATGCTTTTTGTACTTCAGTTTGTGTTTTTTGCAGTAATCAATTTAATTTCTAACCTGAAATGATTTTAAAAGCAAAACATCATTTTCTAATTTATCCGTTTTTTAAATGGTACGCGGCATATATTGTGCAAAAATCATTCGAAAAGATTGAATTACATTGTAATTTTGAAAACAACAGCCAATCGGTTTTGTTAATTATGAACCATTTTAGCTGGTGGGATGGATTTTTTGCAATGATCATTAATCAGAGCATATTACACAAAAAGTTCCATTTTATGATGCTCGAATCACAACTGCTAAAATACCGTTTCTTTAATTATACGGGAGGCTATTCAATAAGTAAAAAGGCACGAAGCATGATCGAGAGTATTCATTATACCATTGAGATACTGAAGAATAAGAATAACATGGTACTTATGTTTCCGCAAGGAAAAATAGAATCGATGCATCAACAAACGTTTAGTTTCGAAAATGGAATCAGCAAAATACTTAATCAATCGGCTCAACATACAACGGTAATATTTGCAGCAAACATTATAGACTATTTTTCGAATAAAAAGCCAACCGTTACCCTTAACGTGGAACCGTTTAAAGGCACCGGGATCACAAAAAATGATTTAGAGGAGTCGTACAATCAGTTTTATGCACGGTGCATAGATCAACAAATTAAAAACAATTCAGTTGTATGATAGAAATTGTTGCCTATTTGGCTTTGGTCTTATTGAGTATTCAGGTTTGTGTTTCATTTGTTAATTACTTAACTGAAAATGGATTACAGCAAGATGGTATTGAACATGATGACATGATTTCGGTATTAATTCCGGCCCGAAATGAAGAAAATAACATCCTGAATATATTAAAGGACTTGGTTCGTAACAATTACAAAAACATTGAAATACTGGTTTTCGACGACCAATCGGAAGATGCCACAGCCGATATCGTACGGGATTTTGCTTCAAATCATTCAGATATACAACTAATTACGTCTAATGGACTACCCAAAGGATGGAAAGGTAAAAACTACGCGTGCCACACACTTGCTCAAAATGCCCGTGGCAAATACTACCTGTTTCTCGATGCCGATGTACGCATTGGCAGAAATCTGATAGGCAGGTTGTTATATTATACAAAATCTAAAAAACCGGCTTTGGTTACCATATTTCCCAAACAAATAATGTATACGTTTGGAGAAAAAATTACCATACCGATCATGAATTTTATTCTTATATCCCTGCTTCCACTTATTTTGGTTCGAACCAGTAAGCGATCATCGCTGGCAGCGGCAAACGGCCAGTTAATGTTTTTCGAAGCAGAATTATATAACAACTATCTACCCCACTATGCCATGAAAAATCAGCGGGTTGAGGACATCAGAATTGCACGATTTTACAAGATGTGCGGCGAAAAAATTGCTTGTAAAATGGGCGATGATGCGGTGGTGTGCCATATGTACCACAATTTTGATCATGCAGTTAAAGGTTTTTCAAAAAATATTATTGATATGCTTGGAGGGAACAGCCTTTTTGCCTTCGTTTTTATATTTGTAAATACGTTTGGATGGTTATTCGTCGCCTTGTATTTCCCAATTTATGTACTTGGCATTTACTTTTTATCGGGTGCTTTTAACTGGTATTTTGTATCGAAAGTGAGCAATCAAAACAGTTGGGAGAATATCATACTCGTTCCATTTCGATTGTTTTCGATGTGTTGGATTTTTGTAAATCATGTATATTACCGGTTCACAAAAAGTTTGTTATGGAAAGGACGAAATATCTCATAATTGCCATCGTATGCCTAACCTTCAGGCCGGGGTTCAGCCAAAAAAGTTACAAAACAGAGATGTATAATGCTTACATCGGCAATAATATGCAAACCTGGAAAACGCTGCTTTTGAGGTTCGAAGCAGATATGCCGGCAAAAAACGAGCAACGGATTGAACTTGTAAACTACTATTATGGCTACATTGCTTACTGTATTGGAACGAAACAAACCGATGAAGCCGAATACTTTTTAAATCAAGCCGAAAAACAACTCGAAATACTCGAAAAAGCACAATACTTACCGGCAGACATTTACGCGTATAAATCGGCATTTACTGGCTTTAAAATTGGATTGAACCCCTTTAAAGCACCTTTTATTGGAGGCCAAAGTGTGGATTATGCGAAAAAAGCAATAAAAATAGCACCTACACAACCGCTTGGTTATGTTCAATTTGGCAATGCCATGTACTATATGCCAGCCATGTTTGGCGGGTCGAAAACCGAAGGAATAGATAGTTATCTCAAAGCATTAAATTGTTACAAGTTACAAGGCGACACATTAAACAACTGGAACTATATCAACCTTTTGGGACATATTGGTAAAGCCTATATGGCCATAGGCGATTATGAAAATGCCGGCAGATATTTTACGATGGCATTAAAGGTTGAACCCGGATTTCGTTGGGTTAGAGATGAATTAATGAAGGAACTTAATAAAAAAACAAATGCAAAAAAATAAAATTCTTATTGTTGGAGCCGGAATTGGCGGACTAACCACCGCCTTGCGATTAGCCAAAAGGGGTTATGAGGTAACCATCCTTGAAAAAAATGAGCAGGCCGGCGGCCGGTTGAACCAAATAAAAAAAGATGGGTTCACATTCGACACCGGGCCGAGCTTTTTTAGCATGTCGTACGAATTTAAGGAATTTGCAGACGATTGCGGCATCAGCCTGCCCTTTGAATATGTAGAGCTAGATCCTTTATACACCGTAAACTTTAAAGACAGCGGCAAGACTTTCTTTTTATATAAAGATATAAAAAAATTGGCTACCCAATTTGCTGATATTGAGCCGCAATTTGAGCAAAAAATGATGCGCTACCTTAAAAAGTGTGAGCAGGTTTACAACGATACCGTCAATTTGGTTATTAAGCAGAACTTCGATTCGTTACAGGCTTACCTTATCACGCTGGCAAGGGTCAATCCAATCCATTTACCCTTGCTGTTCCGCAATTTCTGGCAACAAATTGAACGCTATTTCGAATCGGAAGAGGCACGACAAATTATTTCGTTGGTATCTTTTTTTCTTGGCCGAACCCCATTCGACACTTCGGCTATTTATACATTATTATCGCACGTGGAGTTTACGCACGATGGCTACTACAATGTAAAAGGCGGTATGTATCAAGTAGTTAGTGGAATTGTATCGGAACTCGAAAAAGCAGGCGTAACAATTGTTTATCATACCGAAATTAAGGATTACGAAACCAAGGGCCTATATCTGGCCTCACTTATCGACCAAAATGGAAAAAAATGGCAATCGGATATTTATGTTATCAATGCCGATGCTGCTTTATTCAGAGGACGGGTGTTTAATCGCGAAAAATATTCTGAACCCCAACTTCAAAAAAAGGACTGGACCATGGGGTATCTTACTTTTTATATCGGTATCGACCAAAAATTACCCGAAGTTAACCATCACAACTACTTTTTAGGAGGTAATTTCAAGGAATATGCCGATAATGTATTACGTAACCCCGGCGTACTCGAAAAACCATATTATTATGTGAATGTACTTTCGAAACACAATGCCGACTGTGCGCCAGAGGGCTGCGAAACACTCTTTTTTGTTTGTCCGGTACCCAACCTGATTTACAAACCCGATTGGCACGATAAAGACGAGGTGGTGAACAGTATCATCGACGATTTTTCGCAACGAATCGGGACCGAAATCCAACCGCATATTATTTCGCGAACCATTTATACCCCAATTGAGTGGGAAAAGCGGTTCAACCTGTACAAAGGCAGTGGCTTGGGGTTATCGCACAGCATGACACAAATTGGTGCATTCAGGCCATCGAATTTCGACGAGCAGTTCGATAATGTATTTTATGTTGGCGCATCCACAGCCCCCGGAGCTGGTATTCCAATGGCCGTAATCAGTTCGAAATTAGTAACCGAAAGAGTTGAAAAATTTCGGAATAAATAATAATGCCACAATTTTAATAAAACAGCGAAGAGAAAAATCCTTCGCTGTTTTATTAAAAAAAAACTGTGTGTGGTCACTTATATTTTTTCGCTATAAACCTCGATCGTTTCTTTAGGTAAATCGAGTAAGTCTAATATCATCAGGCCATCCAGACTAAAGTTAAACTCAGGGTCGACATTAAAAGCGACTATTTTCGCATTTTGACTGAGATATTTTTTTACCAGCACCGGAATGCGAAGACCTGTTTTTTCGTAGTTTGCAATATAATTATCCAGTTTTTTAATGTCGTTTTTATTGGTTTCCAGAATATTTTCCACATCTGCCTCACGCCACCCCGCAATTTTGAATTCCATTTTTGGATATACATACTTTGCTATTTCGCTGTTATAGTGCTTTTTACGTATATAGGCCATAATAAGTTCTTTCGAGAATTCTGAAAAATTATTACTGATACTCACAGGCCCCATCAGGTATTGATGGTTTGGATACAGTTTAATAAACCTCATTATGCCGTTCCAAAGCAAAAATAGCGAATAAGGTTTTCGCTGGTATTTATCCACAACAAACGAACGACCCATTTCTATGGTTCGCTCCAAAATTGGCAATAATTTGTCGTCGAGTTCAAATAACGTATTCACATAGAAGCCTTTGCACTTAGCTTTTGGAACAATAATTTCGCCACGACCTAACCGGTATGCCCCAAGTATTTCGCGTTCATTTCGGTTCCATACAAAAAGATGTTCATAATAGGTATCGAAATGATCCAGATCGATGGAGCGGTTGGTCCCTTCGCCAACCTGACGAAAGGTCATTTCGCGTAGTCGGCCAATTTCGCGTAATACAGCAGGTGTTTGAAAAGCCGAAGAAAAGTAAACATCGTATTCATTATAAGTCAATAACTTTTGAGATTCAGGCAAAGCCAAAATCTCCTTTTCGAGCTTAGAGACTGATTCGGCGGCGACAATCTTCTCGGGTCGATGCAACTTTATTTTCAATTTCCAGTTAAATACGTTTTTATGCTCTTTTTGTTTATCGTTATGCATATATGCCTCCACATGGCTTCGCAAAAAGCTACGCGTTTCCGAGGTTGTTTCTTTCGTATATACCTCAGGATGTATTGGTTGTCCAATACGAAAGAATACTTTTTGATTCTTTTTCCTCAAAAATTCGTTGGGTAATGAAATGGTACGCAAATACGGGTTAATACGTCCCAGGGAATGAAACAAAGGACTGTTAGTGCCCTCGAAATAAACCGGAATAACCGGCACTCCGGCTTTTTCTATTAATTTTACAGCCGATATTTCCCACTCTTTATCAACTAACTTATTACCATGGAAAGTGGCCACTTCGCCCGAAGGGAAAATGCCCAAAGGGTGTCCATCCTGCAAATGTTTCAATGCCTTTTTAATGCCGGCAATGTTCTGGTTAACGGCATTACCAAACGGACTTACGTCGATAAAACTATCGCTTACGGGTTCAAACAAACGTAAAAAATAGTTTGCAAGCACTCTAAACTCAGGAAATTTTTCACCAAAAATCCGAATCATAATCAAGCCATCTAAAAACCCGAACGGATGATTAGAAACAACGATGAACGGGCCACTCTTGGGCAGGTGTTTCAAATCATTTTCGGGACATTCGTACCTGATATTGAGATTGGCCAGCGAAGCATCGATAAAATCAATGCCACGAAATGCGGTTAAATGCTTGCTATAAAACCGGTTAATTTGCGGAAAACCCGATGCATAATAGGCTATATTGAAGACAAAATCATTCTTAATTGTGCTTCCTGCAATTTGTTTCAAATCGTTTTTCGAAATTAATTTTTTGCTCATAATCTGTATCATTCAAGTCGAAAGATAATCCATAAAAAAGAATCAAAACAGATTGTACAAAATTTTCACTTTACTTTAATAATTGATACAAAGCTATTTCAATATTATCGTATTTAAATTTAAAGCCTTCGGAGATCAGTCGTTCGGGTACAACCGTTTGTCCATGGGTAAACATTATCGAAGCTTTACCAAACACGAGTTGAATTAAAATGGATGGAATAAATAAGATAGCTGGCCGCTTTAATATTTTGGCCAGTGCATTTGTAAAATCACGGTTGGTAATGTACGAAGGTGCAACCAGATTGTATGTTCCACTACTTTTGGGGTTCATGACCAAAAAAGCAATGGCATTGCAAACATCATCGATATGAATAAACGGAAATGGCTGACGACCAGAGCCAACACGTCCACCAAGGCCGAGTTTAAACATCGGCAACATTTTCTTCAAAGCCCCGCCATCGGTCGAAAGTACAATACCAAAACGGCAAATAACATATTCAACATCAGAACCGATAAGCGTGCGCACTTCCGATTCCCAAAGTTTAACCACATGCGCCAAAAAATTATCAGCATAAACCAAACTTTGTTCGGTATGGTAACCACCCTCAGCATAAATTCCAATGGCAGATGCCGAAATAAACTTTACCGGTTTAGGTTTCATAGCCGAAACAGCTCTGATTAAGTTGCGAGTTGAATTTACCCTGCTATTTATAATTTCTTCTTTGGCAGACGAAGTCCAACGCCGTACCACCGGTTCACCGGCAAGATTTATCACCATGTCACTGCCCGTAAGTACCTCAATTAAATGATCGATTGAGCCATACAAATCTTTACGCTGAACACGTTTAACGGTATGCCCTTGCGAAGAAAAGAGCGTAATAAGTTGTTGCCCGATAATGCCACCAGCACCAGCAATAGCTATTTTCATAATTCTGTTCGATTATTATGTACAAACAGAATACCTTATTGATTGTTTAAAGTAGTCTTAAGTTTTAACCTGAAAACCAAAGCGTTGTCGCGAACAGGCGTATAATATGTTGTAGAATATGAAATATAGTTCATGGTCATTTCGTAACTCCACTTACCAACCAATTGATTGCCAACGCCCATTGAATAACGCAGTTGGTCGAGCGACAAATTTTGGTATTCCATTGCGCTCAGCAAAGGTTCGAAAATACCGGTAATATATAATGGATAACTTTCCACAGGCAGAAATTTGCACACCACACTGTTTCGCAATCTCAAATTGTTTGTTGTACTTTGATCGGGCGTAAAAAAAATACGATCTTCGTAAATGGCTTTGTCGCTCAAATTCCATTTGCCAAATTTTAGTACCGGAATGGTAACTGCCAGCCATGGACGAACCTCATTACGATTCATTTTCAGATTTTTCAATGACAGTAGATTTCCAATTCCGGCTTCCAAAACAAAGCCATTACTCATTTTCTTTTTCAGCGCAATACGCATATCGGTTCTAAAGCTGCTTACCGAATCGCTAAGCGTAAAAACCTTCACGCCGGGATGATATTCTATCTGGCATCCGCTTTTTAGGTCTTGAGTCGCATAAATATCATACCACCCCTGATAGTCAAGCGTTTCGGCAGTGCTGTATTTTGCAAACAATACCAAACACACAACCGATAAAACCCATTTATACCGTACCAAACAAATCGTACTCATCGGCATCGGTAATCTCTACCATATAAAATGAACCCACTTCGAGTGGCACTTCACTATCTACAATCACTTCAGGATCGACCTCGGGCGAATCGAATTCGGTTCTGCCAAAATATTGTCCGTCTTCCTCGCGGTCTATGATAACCTTTAGGGTTGAACCGATTTTGGCACGGTTTATTTCGGCCGAGATGGATTGTTGAAGTGCCATTAAGCGATCGAGACGATCGGCTTTCACCTCCTCCGGTACATCGTCGGTGTATTTGTCGCCGGCATAGGTGCCGTCTTCGTTCGAGTAGGTAAATGCGCCCATCCGTTCGAAACGCGATTCGGCCACAAACCGCATCAATTCTTCAAAATCACTCTCGGTTTCGCCCGGAAAGCCGACCATTAATGTGGTACGGAGGTGAATGCCGGGCACTTCGGATCTGATTTTTTGCAACAATTCGCGGGTCATAGCACCGTTAATGTTGCGCCGCATGGCCTTGAGCATCGGGTCGCTGATGTGCTGAAGCGCGATATCGAGATAGCTGCAAACGTTGCTGCGTTCGCGCATTACTTCGAGTATCTCGTATGGAAAATGAGCCGGATAGGCATAATGCAAACGAATCCATTCGATGCCTTCGATATCACTTAGGCGACGAATCAGTTCGGCCAATTGCTGGTTACGATCTATATCCACGCCGTAGTAACTTAAATCCTGAGCAATAACCTGCAACTCTTTCACGCCTTGTTTGGCCAAAAGAGTAGCCTCGGCCACGAGTTCGGCCATAGGGCGCGAACGGTGATGTCCGGTCATTTTCGGTATAGCACAAAACGCGCAGGTGCGGTTGCAACCTTCCGATATTTTAAAATACGCAAAATGCTTGGGTGTAGTAATTATGCGCCCGGGTGTATCGGTAACAATGTTATTAGCATCAAGGTCGGTAAGCAGGTTTTTCCAATCGAACTTACCATAAATACCATCTATTTCGGGGATTTCGGCCAAAAGGTCTTTAGAGTATCGTTCGGATAAACAACCCATTACATAAACCTTTTTCAAAAAGCCGCTTTTTTTACCAGCCACACTCTGAAGTATCATATTGATACTTTCCTCCTTGGCATCGCCAATAAATCCGCAGGTATTTATTACCACAATATCACCCGCAGCATGCTGCGGGTCGTGCGCCACGCGGTATCCGTTTTGACTAAAGAGACTTAGAATTCGTTCTGAATCGACCAGGTTTTTACTACAACCCATGGTCACTACATCCACTTTACCTTTTATTGCTTTTCTTGGCATTATGTTGTTTTGTTAAGAAAACAGTGAATCTACAAATTCGCGTTTTCTAAAAATTTGCAAATCGTCCATCCCTTCGCCTACGCCAATATACTTCACCGGAATATTGAACTGATCCGAAACACCAATCACCACGCCGCCTTTGGCTGTGCCATCGAGCTTGGTTATCGCCAGAGCGTTAACCTCGGTGGCCAGCGTAAATTGCTTGGCTTGTTCGAATGCATTTTGTCCGGTTGAACCATCGAGCACCAAAAGTACCTCATGTGGCGCATCGGGAACGACCTTTTGCATAACATTCTTTATTTTGGTAAGTTCGTTCATCAGGTTTATTTTATTGTGCAAGCGGCCTGCGGTGTCAATAATCACCACATCGGCCTTTTGTGCCACAGCCGATTGTAACGTATCGAAAGCCACGGAAGCCGGATCGGCCCCCATCTTTTGTTTTACAACAGGAACGCCTACACGTTCGCCCCAAATACAAAGTTGTTCGGTGGCCGCAGCACGAAACGTATCGGCAGCACCCAACACCACCTTTTTGCCCTGTTGTTTAAACTGATGCGCCAATTTACCGATAGTGGTTGTTTTACCCACACCATTTACACCAACAACCATCATTACATAAGGAGAAACATTTTCAGGAATCTCGAACGAATCGCCATCAATGGTACTGTTTTCAGAGAGTAACGCGGCTATTTCGTCACGAAGAATGCTGTTAAGTTCGTCGGTTCCCATATATTTTGTCTGAGCCACACGCTTTTCAATCCGTTTGATGATTTTAAGTGTCGTTTCTACGCCCACATCCGAGGTTATCAGAATTTCTTCGAGATTATCAAGTACTTCGTCGTCTACCGCAGTTTTTCCAACCAAAGCACGCGATATTTTTTTAAATACACTTTCACGTGTTTTTTCGAGACCCTTATCTAATGTTTCTTTTTTTTCGCGCGAGAAAAACCCAAATATACCCATAACACATCTATTTTATTGACGGATGCAAAATTACACATTTAATCATTATACCGAAAGGGTTATAAGCGATAATATGGCCCAACCGCATACTGCCGAATTATTTGATTGCCATAGTAAATTCAAAATTAAAACCCTATTATCCAACGACTTAAACATTCCCGATGCACCACAGTGGTATATTTGTCATCCATTCCTCCTGCTTATAATCGCTTAAACTACTTCGGAGGGCGACTTCGGGCATGTATTTTTGACAAAACAATTTAAAGCTTTTTGATTTGAGATTTTCACCCGATTTAACTTCAATGGGTATTATTCGACCATTATCCTGAATGACAAAATCAACCTCGGCAGTATTACGGTCATTGGTCCAATAACCAATGTATCTATCGGACTTTAATATGAGTTGCTGAATAACATATTGTTCAGATATGGCACCATTGAATTGAGTAAACAGACTATTTCCTTTAATGATGGATTTAATATCAATGCCGGCCATAGCAACCAACAACCCTACATCATGGAGGTAGAGTTTAAAAGACGACAAGTCGCTAAATGCAACTAAAGGCATTTCAGGTTTGGAGATATGGTGGCACTTAACCAGTAAACCACAATCAGTGAGCCACTGAATGGCAAGTTCAAAATCCTTTGCTCTGGAACCTTCTCTCACAACACCATAAATAAATTTCTTATTCTCTTTCGCTAATTGCTTAGGAATACTCTGCCAAACCATCCGTATTCTTGGGACTATTTCATAAGGTGCATGTTTCGAAAAATCGCCTTCGTAGCTTAGTAATAGTCTGTTTTGTATTTGCCGTACTTTTACAAAATCTTTTGTAATACAATATGTTTCTACAACTTCGGGCATTCCGCCAACGAAATAGTACTCTCGCAAATAATCCAAAATTTTATCCCGAAAAATAGTCAATGTTTCCCATTCTTCTTGCTGAATGAGTTCAACTAAATTATTTTCACCTGCCGCCATCAGAAATTCATAAAATGACATAGGATACAAATCTAAAAAATCCACTTTCCCAACAGGGAATGAAATATGTTGATGAAATGAGATTCCCAAAAGTGACCCGGCTGCTGCGACATGATACAAAGTATCGTGTTCCGAGAAATATTTCAAAACAGTGACCCCTTTTTCTGCTTCCTGAATTTCATCGAAAATAATTAGAGTATCCGAAACTGAAATTTTTGTTTGTGAATGAATCTCCAAGACTTTTATAATACGATCGATACTAAAATCTTGTGAAAAGAGGGTTTTTAAATTGGGGGAATCCTCAAAATTGATGTAGACAGTATTCTTGTAATAATCTCTTCCAAAATGCTTTAACAGCCACGTTTTTCCAACCTGACGAGCGCCACGCAGAATAAGCGGCTTTCGAATACTACTTTCTTTCCATTCCTTAAGCTTTTCAATTATTGCTCTGTACATCGTTTATCCTGTTTTTTATGTAACAAAGTTACACTTTTTACCTGTAAAAAGTGTAACCATTGCACACTTTTTACAGGTTTAAAATGTAATCCACCACACTTTTCACAACTCAGGCTCAAAAAACGGCTCTGAGCTTGCCTCGTTTCGGCACATCGGTTCAACCAAAAACCGAGGATAAAGACAAAAATCCACACCTTTTGTATATTTATTTTGCATATTGATTTAAATCATATATTTTTGCAGCGAATTAAAAACGAAGTAATGAACACATTTCATCATATCGGCCACCATAACAACCTGCAATAGCAGTGGGCTGAGACTGATGTATCTATAATATTGATAAGGTCTACCACACTGCGGTAGGCCTTTTTTATTTTCAACACGATATAAATTTTAAAAATTAAAATATGCTACGTATTGCAGTACAAACAAAAGGAAGGCTTCACGAAGACACCATGGAGTTACTAAAAGAAGCCGGAATTAAACTCACAAGTGGTAAACGCATGTTACTTTCGCCATCGAGCAATTTTCCGTGCGAAATTCTTTTTCTTCGCGACGACGATATTCCGCAATCGGTTTACGATGGTGTAGCCGATATTGGTATTGTGGGCGAAAACGAATATCTCGAAAAAGAGTATGATGTAAATGTGGTTAAACGCCTCGGTTTTAGTAAGTGCCGATTGTCTTTAGCTATTCCAAAAGGTGAAGAATACACTGGCGTGGCGTATTTCGAAGGTAAAAAAATTGCCACTTCCTATCCGGCAGTACTTGCCAAATTTTTGAAAGAACGCGGTGTGAACGCCGACATCCATGTGATAATGGGTTCGGTGGAAATTGCGCCCGGAATTGGTCTTGCCGATGCCATTTTCGATATCGTGAGCAGCGGTGGTACTTTGGTAACCAACGGCCTGAAAGAGGTTGAAGTAGTGACCACTTCGGAAGCACTGATTGTAGCTACCCCAAACCTTAGCGAAGAAAAACAAGCTATTTTGGACGAAATCGTTTTCCGCATTGATGCCGTACAGCGCGCAGCAGGCAAAAAGTACATCTTGCTGAACGCACCGGTCGCCAACCTCGATGCCATTAAGGCCATTCTTCCGGGCATGAAATCGCCAACCGTTATTCCATTGGCCGAAGAGGGCTGGATTTCGGTTCATTCGGTAATCGATGAAAAAACATTTTGGCATGTAATTGGCCAGTTGAAAGCATTGGGCGCAGAAGGTATCCTGGTGGTACCCATCGAAAAAATGATAATGTAATCCGAACCTCAATCTCAGGTTCAACACAACACGGGACAACCCCGAAATATTTGGTAACATGAAGACATTCATACAACCGTTGGCCAGCGAATGGCTTGAACTGGCGAAACGGCCGGAGAACAACACCTCGGGCGATGTTTTCGCTTCGGTACAAGCCATACTCGACCGCATAAAGGCCGAAGGCGACAAGGCCGTTATAGAGTTTAATACAAAATTCGACGGATATGCGAATACCTTGCTCGAAGTGAGCAACAAGGAATTGGAATTCGCGGAAAATCTGCTGCCAACCGAACTTAAATCGGCCATTGAGTTGGCAGCGGCTAATATTTCTACTTTTCACAAGGCACAAAAACTGAGTGAAATAGTGGTAGAAACCGCGCCGGGCGTTATTTGCCGCCAGAAAATGGTGGCTATCGACAAGGTGGGTTTGTATATTCCGGGTGGAACCGCCCCACTCTTTTCTACCGTTCTCATGCTCGCGATTCCCGCGGCCATAGCCGGATGCAGCGAAGTAGTGCTCTGCACGCCACCCTCGGCCAATGGTTCAATACATCCTGCCATACTTTTCGCGGCAAAATTAACCGGTGTACATCGTGTGTTTAAAATCGGTGGCGTACAAGCCATTGGTGCCATGGCGTATGGAACCGAAACAGTGCCTGCGGTTTATAAAATTTTCGGACCCGGAAACCAATACGTTACAGCCGCCAAGCAACTTGTGAGCCTACGAACCGTGGCCATTGACATGCCGGCCGGACCTTCGGAAGTATTAGTCATGGCCGACGAACAGGCCGATGCATCGTTCGTGGCGGCCGACCTATTGGCTCAGGCCGAACATGGTGCTACCAGTCAGGTTATTTTGGTTACCACAAGTGAATCGTTGGCGCAACGTGCCTACGACGAAACCATGCGTATTTTGGCCACCTTGCCGCGCAAAGAGATGGCCGAAAAAGCCATAAACAACAGCCGCATTATCGTATTGAAAAACGACGAAGAGATGATGGCGTTTTCGAACCTTTATGCGCCGGAGCACCTCATAATCAACACCAATAATGCCGACGAACTGGCCGAAAAAGCCACCAATGCCGGTTCGGTGTTTATAGGCGCGCTTACACCCGAGAGTGCCGGCGA